>CAZFFD010000010.1:0-48401 GCA_964518035.1 uncultured Methanotrichaceae archaeon
TATCTCAAGTAAGGATACAGGGCTTATTATAAATCCTATTGGCAGATCAGAATGCTGCTAATATTTTAGTGGCAGTCTTATGATCGCCAGGATTACTACTATTTTACAGCATTATCGAGACACTACCTTGCTGACGGAAACTCTTTCCTAACTGGAGAATTAGGCTATGGGGCTCGTGCCCCATGAAAAGCCTGCTCTAAGTGCCCTGCTCTACCCCTCACCCATAGGCGTGACTCTCTGAAACTTCCAGAGCCGGTCCAGCCTTGCGGTAGCATCCGCACCTACCTTGGTGGTGATGCCATCGATGCTTCTCGGATCCAGTGTGCTGCCCCGCACATTTGGATGGATGACCAGATCTGTGTCCCCACGCAAACGGGTTGCAATGGCAAACTCAAGGTCGCGCGGGTCATAGATGTCTATATCTGAATCGACAACGAGGACGTGCTTGAGAGAGCCATGCGCCTGGAATGCAGCCTCAATGACCCGTCTAGCGTCCTCTTCAGTCTCCTTCTCTATCTGCACCACTGCATGGAAATAGTTGCATCCGCCGTCCGTCAGGATGACGTTCTTGACCTTTGCCACCTTCAAGGCCGCTCTGTAGATCAGAGGCTCGTAGGGCACTCCCATGAGCATCTTGTGCTCGCCGCCAGCAGGCAAGAGTCCATGATAGATTGGATCCTCTCGGGTCATCATCCGGGTTAGCCGGATGACAGGCTCCTGCCTGACCAGATCAGATGTGCCGGTGATGTCAACGAATGGCCCCTCAGCCGCACGCTCTCCGGTGATGCAGCCCTCGAAAACGATCTCAGCATGTGGCACGGGAACGCCGTTGTCCAGCCGGATAAGCTCTGCGGGAGCGCCCCGCAAAGCTGCAGCATAGGAGAACTCTTTTTCAGGGGGAACACGCGTCGAAGCTGCCATGAGCAGCACCGGGTCAACGCCTATGGCAATAGCTACAGGAAGCTCCTGACCCTGGGCCATGGCCGCCTGATAGAGCTGATGAGTATGCCTCCCTGGAACGAGGCGCACAGCCAGATGGTCTTTGTCCAGCACCATAAGCCGGTGCACACAGGCATTGATCCTTCCTTCAAACTTGCTCACGACCACAGCTGACGTGATGTAAGGCCCGCCATCGCCCTTGAAATAGGTGAGAATTGGCAGGCGGCTGAGATCGGGCTTGTCGGTGCATTCCATGAATGGCGAAGAATCCACCTCGCGCACAGGGCCTTCGTAGCCGACGCCGGCGAGATGTGTGACCATGTCTGGAAGGGAAATTCCAAGAGCCCTGGCCAGGAGCCGACGTGTAGAGAGAATGTTCAGAGCACACTTGTGGCCCTGGACGTTGCTAAATAGAATGGGGCCCTTTCCCCAGGCTCGATCTGTGACCTCAAGCCTTGGTGACAAGGATTCGTGATTCTCTTTTAGCAGTCCATCCCTCTGCAGATCAGCCAGAAAATTCCTGAAGCTTCCGGCATTGCCAACGCGTTTTCCCATAACCAACAACCTCACCGCTTTTCTTAAAGCACTTTTCCATCGAACTCATACCAGGAGCACAGCGATAATCCCGGAGAGGAAGACGCCGTCAAAGGTTCCGGCACCACCGATGCTGGCCACCGGAGCACCCAGATCACGGATTTTATTCAGGTTCAGAATATCGGCACCAATCAGCGTGCCCAGCGTCCCACCCACGTAGGCGATGAGAAATATGAGGTCATGTGTGGCTCCGCCTAAATAGACCAGAAGTATTGCTGCCAGGGCGGCGGAGAGCGGCGGCAAGAGGGCGGGAGTGACGATTCCTAGACCCTTCACGGGCTTGGCCACACGATTGGTCAACAAGGCTACAAAAGCTATGCTGATAAGGGCATAGTAGAGAGCCTCAGGGAACCGGAGAACCAGAGCCACTGAGATCAGAGACGGTATCACAGCGCCGCCAACGTTTACCGCCAGCAGAGTCTGGCAGCTTACGACATCCACCACAGGAACCCGGTAAGATATGCCGAATGCCCTGACGTACCTCTCCCTGACGAGCGGAGTGCTACACTGCAGATTGGTTACAGGTATGTTGATGCTGCTGGCAAAGAGAGACGCTAAAAGCACAAAGAGAGCCTGGCTCCAGGAAAAGCCGATCTTGGTAAAAGCCGTCCTGGCCAGATCCAAGAATAGAAAACCCACAACTATGAAGAGCAAGAAGGCGAACATGAGCATCAAGAGAATGCCCACCGGACTGTAAACCAACCGTCGGTCCATAATCTAATTCCGGTCTCCTCCTATAAATTTCTTAACTTCTGACCTCTCCGGCAAAAGGGATTAGTAATTGGTATGTCAATGCGTAGCACATGAAAGAGAAATGGCTCATGGCCGAAGGGCCTTGGGAGGAGATCAAACCCAGGATCACTACAGCTCTCGAATCAGGATTCGACTGCGTGCTGGTGGACAGGGAGAACATAGATCGGGTGCGTGAACTGAGCAAGATCAAGGTTGCCTGCTTTGGCACGGCGAGAGGCGAGGAAGACATTTTCGTTGTAGGCAAAGGAGGCGAAGGCGACGGGACGATATCTCTTGAAAAAGAGACCGTCAGCAGCCAGGACTTTGCTCTTGCAAGAAGCATTGATGGTGCCAAGGCCGCCTATGTTGTCATTTCCGGCAAGAGGTACGAGCAGTTCGCAGTGGAGATTGGAAGGACTGTGGACTATCTTCTTGTCATAGGCACTGACTGGAAGGTCATTCCTCTGGAGAACATGATAGCTGGGCTCGAGGGTGCGTCGGTCAAGATCATCAGCGGCGTCAAGACCGCGGAGGAGGCGCGTCTTGCTCTGGGCACCCTGGAAAAGGGAGCTGCAGGCGTGCTGCTGGACAGCCCGGATCCATCCGAGATCAAGAGGGTCATGCAGGCTGTCGAGCAGTCGGAAAAAGGCAGGGTTGAGATGGTATCAGCTATCGTCACCACAGTCAAGCCGGTTGGGATGGGCGACCGGGTATGCGTGGATACGGCCAGCATGATGACATTTGGTGAGGGCATGCTCATCGGCTCTCAAGCCAAGGGATTCTTCTTAGTTCATAGCGAGTCAGAAGACAGCCCCTATGTGGCATCTCGACCATTCCGGGTGAACGCCGGAGCAGTGCACGCTTACATTCGGGTGGGTGAGAAGACCCGCTATCTCTCAGAGCTGAAATCGGGAGATGAGGTCACAATCGTCAGCAAGGATGGCCTCGCGAGGACTGCAATTGTAGGTAGAGCCAAGATCGAGAAGAGGCCTATGATGCTGATCGAGGCTGAAGCATCCGGCCAGAGGATCAGCACGCTCCTGCAAAATGCCGAGACCATAAAGCTGGTGGCTTCAGACGGCACACCCAGAGCAGTGACCGACCTCAAGGCCGGAGACGAGGTGCTGGTGCATCTTGAGGAGAGCGCCCGTCACTTCGGCATGAAGATCGATGAGAGCATTGTTGAACAATGAAAGGCAACGACAGGGGTTAGCATGATTCATAAATCGGCAATAGTGGCGGTTCTCGGAGAAGACGCACGAGTTTATCTGAGGGCTGCAGAAGAGGCAGACATGATTGAGCTGCGGTTGGACCTGATTCATAAAAGCGATCCCCTGGAGACCTTAAAGGCGGTGCGAGATGCTACCGCCAAGCCCATCATCGCAACGGTTCGACTCCGGACAGAGGGCGGAATGTATCAGGGCAGCGAAGATGAGAGGATTGATCTCTTAATCAAGGCCTCCTGCTATGCCGACTACGTGGATGTGGAGCTGCTGGCCGAGAAGAGAGATGAGGCCATGTCCAGGATAAAAAAGCCATTGATAGTCTCTTACCATGATTTTCAAAATATGCTTGATGAGACGAGGCTAGCAGAGGTCTACGGCCAAATGAAGAGCACAAAGGCAGCAATAGCAAAGATCGCCCTGACCCCACAGAATTTATTGGACAATCTGAGGATACTGCAGTTCTTGCTGGACGCCGACATGCCGCTGTGCATGATCGCAATGGGCAGGATTGGAAGGCATCTGCGCGCCGTGGCTCCCATCTACGGCTCAGCTTTGACATACGGTTTTGTGGCAGAAAGCACTGCTCCCGGACAGATGAGCCTGAAAGATCTCATTATTGCCAGAAAGCTGCTGGATGGCTGTATCGCGCCGAACCGCGACGGCTAGCCAACCTCCGACCACAACGCGATCCTCCAACTCATTGTCATATCTCGGAATTGAGCGAATCGTTCGGAAATAATTAATACAATTTTAAAAATAATATTAGTCAGTTGAACATTTTTACATAAGATTTAACTACCTTATCTCAGATCAGTGTCTATGCAAGTCACCGTGGATGTCGGAGGCAGGCCGGGACTGGATTGTAAGGGTTTTTGCAGTTTCTGCTATTTTAAGGGCGTGGCAGATGTGAGCTCCTTCGGATGCAAAAAATGCGATCCGTATAAAAAGGGATGTGATTATTGTTCAAGAGAAGTGATTGAGATCGAGCCGGGATACAAACCCCTGGACCAATTGCTCTTTGAAGTATCACAAAGAAGCGTATCCGCCTCACCAGAGATGATCACCATCAAGGGAAACGGCGACATAAGCTGCTACCCACATATTCTCGACCTGGTAGAGAAGGCCAGCAACGGCAAGGTTCCGGTATTTCTGGATTACACCAGCGGAAAAGGATTCACAAGAGATTATGAAGCGGATCTGCTGGTCGATGCAGGTGTGCAGAGGATCAGCTTCTCCATATTCTCCACCAATCCACGCCTTCGTCGCGAGTATGTCAATGACAAAAATCCTGAGGTTGTTCTTCACAACTTCCGGACATTTTGCGAGAGAGCAGATCTGTACGCCATGATCGTGCTCATTCCAGGAGTAAACGACGGCGAAGAGCTTGCGAAGACCTGCCGGGATATCGAAGAGATGGGTGCAAAGGGCCTGATGATCATGTCATTTGCCAACAGCTTCGAGCAGGGCCTTATCTTCGGCAACGGGCCGGTGATGCCTGGAGTGGTCCCGTACAGCGCACAGGATATTCGCCGCATCGCGACGAAGATCAATGAGGACTATGACTTCAGGGTCATTGGAACCCCGTTATGGGATCCGCTCACAGGTGCGCCATTTGCCCTGGCCCACCATAGAGAGCATCTGAAGAGGTTGCCTCAAATCGAGAGCTGTATGACCATTATTACCAGTTCGATTGCCTATCCGCTCTTGGCTTCGATATTCCAGGAATTGGGAGATGAGGTAAATGTTGTTGCAACGAAAAAGGAGATCGGAAATCTGATCACCCTGGAAGACTTTGAGAGAATAGACCTCAAGAATGTGAGAGACCGGGTGATCATCCCTGGCATGGTTTTAGCCCATGATAGAGACATTCACAAGGCCCTGCGACGGGACGGAAAGAGGAGGCTGGTCTTCCGGGGCCCGGACGAGCTTACTGTGGTCCCGGAGAGGAGCATTTACTGCACCCCGGAAGAGGTTATTGAAAAGGAGATCGAGGCCTTCACCGGCCTGATCATGCAGATCAACGAACTGGGGTCCAGGATTGCCGATATCGATTCCTGCGAAAATAGAGTGCAAGAAAAAAGAGGGCAGGATGGCAGTGCGCCCGTCAATGACCTTAACGCTCATAATTCAAGAACAGGAAGATCGGCCCATTTTACTAAGGAGATGAGCATCAAGCTGATGGTTTAACGCTCCCGCCGCAAAAGCTCCGGCACGACGATAACTTTTATCTTACCCCTGGTAGGTGCATGTCGGTGGTGATTGCATTTTGAGCGAGTCCAGAGAACTGGTGGTGTCCAAAGAAGATTACCTGGAGTTCCTGGCACAGCGCCTGCGCCTGAGGGGCTCCAGCCAGCATGAGATAGATAGTGTCAGCTTTCCCTTTCTCTTTGCCTCCGGAAGCGAGATGCTTAGAACTTACATCCTGGGCGAGTCTGAGTTCACATCAGGCTTGCCTGACAGGTACAAGCTGCCCGATCGAGGATTCATCTGGTATCTATTCTCCCAGTCGGTAAAAGAGATCCAGATTATGCCTGACAAGATGATAATAAAATACGAATTGCAGGATGAATATCGAAAGCCCTTCAAGCAGTTCTATCTCTGACAAGTTGATCCATTCCTGCACTTGGATGACCAGCTTCCGGTTAGCCTTCCTTGCAGAGCTAGCCTGCCCAGGCAGGCCTCTATCTCCTCGGCCAGAGGTGCAGCCTGCCTGCCCCACAGCGGTGTTCCCGGAAGGGGCGTGAAGCGGTGCGCTCGCACTTTGCCGCCTTTGGAGACGATCCAGCGCACGAGGTCGAGCGTTAGGCGCTGATCATCAGCGGACTCGTCCGGCAGACCGAAGATGAAATCAACCTGGGGCACAAGGCAATGGTCCAGAGCAAGCTCGCATGCCCTCTCGATCTCCTCCCGTCCGTGTCCCCGACAAATGCGGTGCAGGACAGCGGGGCTGCCGGACTGGCCCCCGAGGCTGATGCTTTTGTTTGCACAGTATTTTGTAATCAGCTCCAGGGCTTGCTGGGAGACAAATTCAGGCCTGACCTCTGAAGGGAATGTGCCGAAGTATATTGGCTTCTGCTTCTTCTGTCCGGCCAATGATTTTAGAAGGGCCTCGACCTTCTCAAGCCTCGGCTTTCGGCCATCGGAGCCATAAGCCAGGGAGTTTGGCGAGGTAAAGCGGATATCCTTGTGGCGGCGGGCGTATCTTTCTATGACAGAAATGGACCGATGCCGCATGCAGGTGCCGAAGAGACGAGAGGTCTGGCAGTAGGTGCACCCCCATGGGCATCCGCGGGAGATCTCGATTGGGGCCAGGATACTGGAGAACGGCGGATAGAGGTCCAGGTTCACTGCAGGCCTCTCTTCTGTGATCCGGACATGTCCCTCGACCTTGCAGGCGATGCCGGAAACTGCCAATGGATCGCTGCCCTCCCTAATCGTCCGCAACAGCTCCGGAAGCGTCTCCTCTCCCTCGCCTATGACTACAAAGTCGAAGTGCTCCAGCGCCTCCTCAGGGAGAGCTGAGGGATGGGGGCCGCCGGCCACGTAGATCGCGTTCACGGCTCCCTCTGACCTGGCGCGGTCCACCTCGGCGTAGATCTCTTCAGCTTGGGCTGTGGCCAAGCTGTAGAGCATGATGCCAGACCTCGGCTCGCGGGCGAGGCCAGCCTCGATCAGCGGCAGGAGGGCGGCGATGCTGTAGGAGTTCCTGGGGCTGTAGCGAAACCAGATTGGCAGCGAGATCAAAGATGGGTCATCCTGTGAGCTTGAGCTGGTTTTGAGAATGGGAAAGAGAGGAGAAAAGGATTTGGCATCGTCATTCAGCTAAACCAAAATCGTCATATATAGAAAACCGCGACTGGTTCTTGGTGAGATGAAAACGGTCCATTAGCCGGTCCTGAGAGGTTGATATGATCTACAAGTTATTGCCATGCATAGCAGTTATTGCCTGTTTTTTATTGCAGGCTGACGCCCTTGCCCCCACGATGATGGAAGACGAGGGCCTTGGATTTCTCGATGATTTTTCAGACGAATCTGGAGAAGAGATTGCTGCGGCGAATTCCATGGATAATGTGAATGTAACCGGAGCCTGGTCCATCGATCTTATGGGCGAACCCCAGGAGAAGATGAAGTTGTATCTGGTTGACAACGATGGCGTAATCAGTGGCCAGGGAAGCATAACTGCACTGGATGAAACAATTAAAGCCACCGCCAACGGATCAGTAATTGGAGAGAAGATGAACTTGACTGTGGTGCCTGCCGAAGTGCAGGATTTATACAGGCTCAATCTTTCGTTATCATCTCTGAAGGCAGGAGAATATACCATCTATCGGGCTGATGGAAGCAATCGGTCCGGCAAATTCACGTTCTCGGTTTCTACAAATATATTCAAGCCCGCATCCGCAGTGGCTGAATGGGATTTATAATGTGTTTATTCTGCACCTGCTGCTAAGCGCTCACTTTTATGCTTCTTGCAGTGACCGTCGGCTCTGGGATGGGAAGATTCTCTTCCTTCAAGCCTTCCAGGTGGAATTCGATAGCGTCCTTCATCAGCTCTGCAGTCTCCTCTTCCGTCTCGCCGGCTGCAACAACACCGGGAAGGTCCGGGCAGTATGCAGAATAATTCGCAGCACCCTTTTCTATAATGATTGTGTATCTAGTCATCTTCAGCCTCCATTATGCCGGCCTGCTTTAATATACTTTTCAGGGTTTTGGGGTGAAGGTCCTTGTCAGGCCGACCGGCAATCGTGACCAGCCCCAATTTGAAAAGACTGCATCTCCTTGAAAAATCTTTATTATTATTCCCCAAACATCCCCACCAACTGAAACATCTCCACATCCACGAGCCCCTTGTCCGTCAGCTTCAGCTCCGGGATCACCGGCAGGCAGAGAAACGAGAGCGTCATGAACGGGTCCGCGAGCCTGCACCCCAATGCATGAGCCGCATCAATGCACTCAGAAATGCCCTCTGCCACATCCCGCATGTACCCCTCAGAGAGCAGTCCGGCTACCGGCAGAGGCAGGCTCGCTAAAACCCCGCCTTTCTCCACAGCCACGAGCCCTCCGCCCATCTGCTTGACAGCCAGGACTGCTGCTAGCATCTCCTCGTCTGATGCCCCAACGACGACAATGTTGTGCGAGTCATGGGAGACCGATGTAGCGAGCGCACCGCTCGCGAGGCCAAAGCCTTGCACGAGGCCCAGGCCCACGTTGCCGGTTGCCCGATGCCGCTCCACCACAGCCATCTTGAGTATGTCCCGATCCAGGTCACAGACCACCCTCCCATCAAGTATCTTGGGAGCAAGTCGAAGGGATTTGGTGATGATCTGATTGGCGACTATGCCGATGACCCTCGCAGGACCCTTTTCCGCTCGGATGGCAAACGACCCGGAACCGATGGAGCCGATGTGCATCGTTTTATGCCTTACCGGGACTGGCGCCTTTAGCGGTGCAATGAGGTCGCCGTCTTCCGCCACCACAATTCCGTCCTTGATTACCCGGACCACATGGGGATGCTCGAGGCCGTCGAGAACTGCGATATCCGCCCGATAGCCTGGTGCAATGGCCCCAAGATCGGATAGACCAAAGTACTGGGCGGCATTCAAGCTCGCGATCTGCAGGACGATGATGGGGTCCAGTCCCATCGAGATGGCAGTCTTCACCATGAAATCGATATGCCCTTCCTGCAGAATGTCGGCAGGATGACGATCGTCTGAGACGAAGAGAAACTGACGGGCATTCCTTGAGCTGACTAGCGGCAACAGATCACGCAAGTTCTTGGCGGCGCTGCCCTCCCGCAACATGATGTACATGCCGAGAGACAGCTTCTCCCGGGCCTCCTCGATGCTTGTGCACTCATGATCAGAACGAATGCCCGCACCAATGTAGGCAGCAAGATCACGACCAGATAGACCAGGCGCGTGCCCGTCCACCCTTCTCTTTCCGGCCAGTATAATCTTCTTCATCACCTGCGAATCGCGAAAGATGACTCCAGGATAGTTCATGACCTCAGCCAGGCCGAGAACTCCTTCTTCATCCATCATCTCGGCTAAATCCTCTGCGTCCAATGCAGCCCCGCTGGTCTCCAGATTTGTGGCGGGAACGCAGGATGGCAGCATCACATGGACATTCAGAGGAACATTTCGAGAGGACTCCAGTATGTAGCGAATGCCCGCCTCGCCCCAGACATTGGCGATCTCGTGAGGATCGGCGACCACAGTCGTGGTCCCCCTGGGCACGACCGCCCTCGCGAACTCTGGAACAGTAACCATGCTGCTTTCGATATGCACATGACCGTCTATGAATCCCGGCGCAAGAACCCGCCCGTCCATCTCCAGAACCCGACGAGCGCTGGAACAGTCAAATCCAGCAATCCGACCTTTATGAATGGCAACATCTGCCGACTGAACCTCTCCTGAGAGCAGATTGGCCACGCAGCCACCCGACAAAAGTAAATCGACCTCAACCTCGCCGCGGGCAGCGGCAATCATCTCCTCGAAAAGATTCATGCCAGCCCATATCATGCAGTACTATTTTTGGCTATCCGTTCGCAATCAGGCCAATTGCTGGAAACTAAACAGCAGTACTGAGAAAAAATATTAAAAATTGGGGGCGAATCATGCATCAGTATTTCATCAGGCAATGAACTTAGAATTGCCCAGAAGAAGGAGCCGTTCACCTTTCGAGCCCGCTGCATTTGCATTTGCGTTTGAAGCAGGATAATAATAGGACAATGCAAGGATGTATTTATTTATAAAATCCCGCCCATATGATTCCTTCCAGGATGATGTAGTTCCTCCTCGAACACTTGCCTTGCTAACAGCATCAGCCCAGGTTCCCGATCCGATATTTGAAAATGAATCAGACCCGATTATCAGAGCCATGCCATTGCTGTAGGTATATCCACTCTTGAGCTCAGACGCAGTAATCGTATCCCAGTTTGCGCCGTCAGATGATTTGCTCAGATACATGGAGGTTGGAGTGGTATAGCTATGGATAGCAGAAATCCAGTATTCATCCATCTTTTTTACTTTATCCTTTGAGACTGCTGAATCACTGTAATAGGTAACCGCATAGCCCCTCTCCTTTAAAGAGGCCAATACTGAGTCACGAATGTCGCTTGCACCAAGGCTCGTTACAAATTCCCAGCGGCGAGGATCGAGAATCAATGCAGTCTTTCCTCCAAACCCACTTGTCAAGATTACAACATCATTCTTTGTTGACAGAGTTCCAACCGATACTCTGCCGAAATCAACGTTATTTCGTCTGAGAGCTGCAAAATCACCTTCGCCTCTTTCCACCTTCACTTTAGTTCTATCCCAGAGATTCGTATTGGGGTTCCAGGACCAATCCTCTTGATATCCCAATGCATTATCTAAACCCTGCGCGGCCATCTCTGCAAGCTTTCCATACGCACTGGAAACGCTTCCCTTTGTTTGTGCGCTGTCTCTTGCACTCAAGCTATATAGATTAAGATTCGTTACTTTGCCATTGTTGACGGTCAATACAAATTTGCTGATATCACCTTCGTTATTAGACGCAAAATTGCACAGCCTGCTCTCCCCTGTTGTTGTAATCAAGGATGCTGTCGGATTGGAGCAGGTGTTCGTCCTTCGAGAGTACACGGTAGTTACTGGTTTGGTCACCGATCCATCAGCCACGTAAATCGAAGAGGATGCCTGATCGCCCTCTGCATTACTTGAATAGTCAGATATCTCGATTGAGCCCTTGCTCTTTGTATAACCTGCTGTTTGATATACACGAGCTTCACCGGCAAATGATATAGGATTGGCGTAGTACTCGACAAGATCTGAATCCGTATGCGATGATTCAACAGAAATAGAAGCTGAGGCTATGCTGCCCATTTTATTGGAGGAATAGCCGTTTCCTGATATTGAATAAGCATCCTTTGCAGTCAATTTTAGCCAAGCACCGACTCCAGAGCCAAATGAAGACGAATATAGAGGATAGGTCATCCATTCATAACTCCATTCAGTAATTTCTGGCTCACCTACAACGCTTCTCGATACACACGCATAATTGCCCTTCGAGTCACTTATGCTCAAGGAGTCAAATGGCAAGCTGCCGCTGCCAGAATAAAGATTTGACAATGAGCCGCCATAAGGATTCAGGCTGATTTGCTGATTTGAATAATCCCCCACAGTAGCGCCATATGCAATCGCAGCCGAAGAGCGGCCATTGTTTCCGCCAGTGGAAACCGAAACATCCAGACCGGCAGTAAGAGATATGCTAATAAAAAATATCAGTGCTAATTTGAAAAACCTAATATTTATACTCAACGCAGATCACCTCAATAATTACTTAGATGTAAAGATGATTCATAGGTAATAAACTTTATTATGGTTATTTATATAATATATACAGTGGACAATTTAAAGTCGAATTTATCGGCATAAAGAATATAATTACATAAATTGTATATTTTTAGTATAAACAAAAAATTAAAGTATATTGTTGAGTAGACAATTAAAATTATTTAAATTTCGATATTTAAGAACGGACGTATGATTCGGATGAGTGATAACGATCATATCATTTAAACATTATATTTTGATTATGGCCATGTTATTAGACATAAGAGAAGATATATTCGTTGAATAAATTGATTTGTTAATAATATAATATATTTTCGTAGGTAGATTTTTAAAAAAATATATATTTTAAAATATTATTAGAAGAAAAATTTAAAACACAAACCAATTATATAGAAAATGAATTGAAAATAGAAAAGCATTAATCATTATATTCATGATCGCGACGGATCAATCCCAAAACATTACACTGCGTGAGCGAGACCTGGGAAATGGATTGAATAAAAAAAAGGGTAAACAATCGTAAGGTGCTTATTTCGTCATAGCGTAAAGCCAGTATCGCCCAGCAGAAGTAGCTTTGCACCATTCTTGCCCGCCGCATAATTATTTGCATTCGCTGCAGTATTACCGACAGACATTGACCTGAAGAACCTGTTTATATAATTCCTGCCGTACAATATGCCCCAAGAGGATGTTGTTCCGCCCCGAACATTTGCATTGCCTATTGCATCCGCCCAGGTTCCTGCCCCAGTATCTGTAAATGAATTGCAGCCAATTATGAGGGCAATGCCATTGCTTTTTGTGTATTCGCTCTTGAGCTCTGTCGCAGTCATCGTATCCCAGTTTGTGCCGTCAGACGACTTGCTGAGGTATATCAAGGATGAAGATGCATGGGTATTAATTGCAGAAACCTTGTATTCGTCCATTTGTTTTACTTTGTCTTTTGATACGGCAGAATCACTGTAATAGGTAACCGCATAGCCCTTATTCGTGAGGGATGTCATCACTGAATCGCGAATATCTGATCCACCAACATCGGTCACAAATTCCCAGCGGCGAGGATCAAGAATTAAAGCTGTATTGCTGCCAAATCCATTTGTGGAAATGACTACATCGTTCTTTGTCGACTTTGTTGTAACCAAGACCGCACCAAGATGGGCATCATTTGTTTTTACAGCTGAAAAATCGCCCTCACCCCTCTGGACTCTGGTCTTGATCCTAGTCCAAACTTTATTCTTGGAATTCCAGGCCCAATGTTCTTGGTATCCCAATGCTTTATCCAGACCCCGCGAGCTTATCTCGGACCGCGCGCCATATGCATCGGAGACGCTACCCACAGATTCAGCATAATTGGTTCCACTTGATCCAGAGATGCTAGGATCCTGTATTTTGCCATTGATTACCTGCAAACTGAACTTGGAGCTATCACCCTCGCGATTGGATCCATAAGAAGACAGTCTTGAGATCCCAGTTGTTATAGCAGACAAGGCTGACTGAGCAGAAGAGGTGCCCGTCTTGCTTGAATATACTGCCACCTTCGAACTGGTGACAGAGCCCTTAGTAAGATAAATTGATGCAGTTGAATAATCTATCTCCTTATTGCTGGAATAGCCGTATATGCCAATAAGACCTGCGCTAGTTACCGATGTCGCAGTCTGAGATACGGAGACTTCATCGGAGAACGCAATTGGATTTACATAGTATTCGCTAAGCGAAGAGGTAACGGATCGAGATGATGATCCTACTGTCATATGAGCCTGAGCAATGTCGCCCTCTCTATTCGAAGCATATCCAGAAGCGCTTATCGAGTTGGCATTTGCTGACGTAAGTGACAGCCATGCTCCTACTCCTGTGCCTGATGTTGTCGAGGTTGGATTGTAGGTCTTCCAATCATAGGTCCATGTTGTTGTTTTTGGCTTTCCGTAAATGCTCCTGGAGACATAGGCATAGTTGCCCTTGGAGTCCCTGATGCTTATTGAACCATATGGCAAGCTACCGGTGCCGGAAAATGATTTTGACAGCGTGCCATCTTCGGGATTGAGCCTAATATCCTCATTTGCATAGTCGTCTGTAGCAGCACCATATACCATCGTTGTTGAAGAGCTATCGCCATTGCCGCCGGCTGAAGCTGAAAGCTCCAGGCCGACTGCAACAGAAACACTCACAAAAAATATTATCCATAACGCTAAAGATCCCTCAATTATCCGCATCTATTGATCCCCCATCGTTTTATTGGAATGCATAGAGAACTCATCGATAATAAGCATTAATTATCTGACGATTTTGAGATTTTAAAAAAAAAAGGTGAACAATTGCTGGGTTAAATCACAGTGTAAAGCCAGTATTGCCAAGCAGAAGCAGCTTTGCGCCGCTTGTGCCCATCGCATAGGTATTGGCGTTGTTAGCTGTGTATCCATCGCCCATCTTTGTGAAGAACCTATTTATGAAAGTCCGCCCAAAGGTGATTGCCCAGTTCTTTGTTGTTCCTCCTCGAACTTCTGCGTTGCTGATTGCATCTGCCCATGTTCCGGCTGCAGTGCTCTTGAATGAATTGCTTCCGAAGATCAAGGCCATTCCATTGCTGTTGGTGTATGCAGCCTTGAGTTCCGCTGCAGTCATTGTATCAGCGTTTGTGCCGTCAGATGATTTGCTGAGAGCGAGCGTGTTTGTAGTGGTATCAGTATGGATTGCAGAAACCTTGTATTCATCCATCTGCTTTACGATATCCTTTGACACAGCAGAGTCTCTGTAATAGGTGACTGCGTAACCCTTTTTCAGCAGGGAATCGACTACATCCGTTTTAATATCTTTCGCACCAGTCTTGGTGACATACTTCCAATAGAATGGATCGAGGATCAGAGCTGTGTTGGCACCGAATCCATCGGTTGATATAACAACACCGTCTTTTGTCGATCTAGTTTTGACAGAGACTGTGCCAAATTGGGCGTTATTCGTTTTTTGGGCTGCGAAATAGCCTTCGCCGTTCTCTACCTTTGTCTTAACCAGATACTCCTGGTAACCCACTGCCTTATCCAGACCCTTCGTAGTTATCTTTACACTCGTGCCGTATGCATTAGAGACCTTTCCCCACGTTTCTGCATATTTAATTGTCTTGGTTGTGCTCTCATCGGTGCTTGTTTTTATGGTTGAAGTTCCCGCCCATCCATAGAAATACGGGGCAAGTACCTTTCCATTGGTTAAATCAAGCCTAAACTCTGAGCTATCTCCTTCGGAGTTTGAGGCAGAAGCATACAGCCTGGCATAACCTGTTGTCTCGATTGAAGACGCCGATGGATAGGACCAGCTGCTGGTCTTACCAGCGTAGACATTTGTCTTCGGAGTGATGACCGTTCCCTTATTTGCGTAGAGAGAAGAGACTGTATAATCGCCCGCGTTGTTATTTGAAGCTCCATATGCAGTAATTGGACCTGTGCTCGTTGCAGAGATAGCGTTCTGATATACACGTGCCTCATTGGTAAAAGCAGTCGGGTTTATGGAGTAGCCAATGAGAGATGAAGTAGTATAGGGAGATGACGATCCTACCATCATATATGCACCGGCAACGTCTCCCTCAGTGTTGGAAGAAGAGCCTTTGCCATATATCTTGTAAGCATTTGAGGCAGTCAATGTCATCCACGCCCCGACTCCGTATCCTGCGGTAGCGGAATATGGATAATAGGTCCACCAATCATAGTTCCATGTCGTAGCTGCAGATGTTCCGTAAACACTCCTGGAGACAGAAACAGAATTGCCATTAGCATCAGTTAGACTCAGAGAACTAAATAGCAAGTTTCCTGTGCCGGACCCGGATTTGGCCAGCGTTGCCGCATCGGGATTTAGTCCTACACTTTCGTATGCATAATCACTTACAGTAGCTCCATACAAAACCGTTGTTGAAGAGCTACCGTCATTGCCACCGGTCGATGCAGTCAATTGCAGACCGGACGTGAGCGAAACACTAATCAAGAATGCCAGTGTAAACGCTAAAGATCCTTTAATGATCTTCATTTTAAGTCCCTCCAACTTTTTGCTTAATTGTAAGAACATCTCATCAGTAATAAACTTTATTATAGACCATTGCATAGTGAACCTAATGGCGCGCAATACATTGCTGGTTCTTATGATAATGGTGATAGTACTTATTTCAAATGTGCAGGGAGTATTTACAAGCATTTCGCTCAACGGCAACAACACCACCGCCCAATGGTCCCTCTACCGAGAGAGCAGCAATTTTAGCTTTGATATGACGGGATTTGTGCAAGGAAATATATCTCCGGTAGAAACCCATGACAGAACACTTAGCCCTTACCAGGCCTATTATGCGGAACTTAATTCAAACGATGTTCGCTTAAGCGAGAGGACAAGCTCCATGGAAGGCAATTACAGATCTGCGGATGAAATAGCAATGAAATCAATAGTCTATCCAGATGAAATCTTGATACTTGTTGAAAAGCCCGCTGGATCAAGCATATACACAATTGAATACAAAAATGAGGTTTGGCCGGTCCATTTAAAAGCGAGCAGGGAGATAGACTACAATGGTAGACAGATAAATGATCGAGATCTTGAGGAGAATAACGGAGACTACATAAGCACCAGCTCATTTTACAACAGCGACTTCTCTGTGCAAAAATGGACTGTAATGAGCTTGCAGAGGATGAATGCCACCGTCATGGACAGGATCAACGTTACAGAATTAAAAACCATATGGGGTGACCCCAAGAACATGATTATCATCAATGACTCATTTATATTGGGGGAGCTGAAGCCAACAAAATATATGGGGTATCGAACAGAAGCATCCACAACCGGCATAACAGACCTGAAATACAAAATCAAAGACTATCGATATGATTTCGATAAAAATGAGTATCCCACTCAGATCGAGGGAGAAGAACGATACGTAGGTTCATTTGATATCGCCCAGACGATCGAGATGAGATCTTCATACGATAGATATAATGATACCGATGAAAAGATCGAAAGCTGGTTGCCTTGTTGTTACAGCAATTGGAATGACTTCGCATACTTCGATCAAAAGGGCTTTAGGGCCGATACGAAGGATGTCTTTGACTGCGCCTGCAACAAAGAAACCTGGAGAGGATGAAGATAGAGGTGGCTTTGCAGCAGCCTCATTTAGGCACCGGATAAACTTATATCGCTTGGGTTGAAATAAAGGCAAGATGTGCGGGAAGTGAAGGACATTCATCTCAAGGTGGCCAAAGCCTACCCCAATGACTCGGCTCGAGGCATAGCTCGCCTGGACCCCAATGCTCTGCTCACACTTCGGCTTTCTCCCGGAGACATCATTGAGATTGAAGGAAAGAGAATGACGGCAGCCAAGGTATGGCGTGCCGACCGACAGGACTGGTCCCAGGATTATATCAGGATTGATGGATTCATCCGCCAGAATGCCGGTGTGGGAATCGGGGACAGAGTGAAGATCAGAAAGGCCAAATTCTCCGACGCTCAGAAGATCGTCTTGGCTCCGCCATCCGGCTCGCATATGCACTACGGCGATGAAGCTGCAGACATGATCCGCCGCCAGACTCTGAAACGGCCTGTGGTCGAGGGCGATATTCTGCCCATCATGAGCTCTGGAACTCATCCTTTTATGGGCCGAATGGAGGCCGTTCCACTGGTGGTCACAGAGACCTATCCAGATGATGTGGTGGTCATTTGCGAGAGAACTGAGATATTGCTCCTGGAAAAGCCTGCCAAAAGCGTCAGCTCCGTAAAAGCCACTGGTACCACGTACGAGAACGTGGGAGGCCTGCGGGATGAGGTTCAGCGAGTGCGAGAGATGATTGAGCTGCCCATGAAGCATCCTGAGGTATTTCAAAAGCTGGGCATCGAGCCACCCAAAGGAGTCCTGCTCTACGGGCCCCCTGGCACAGGAAAGACCCTCATTGCCAAGGCTGTGGCCAATGAAAGCGGAGCCAACTTCTTCTCCATAGCCGGACCCGAGATAATGTCCAAGTACTACGGAGAGAGCGAACAGAGGCTTCGAGAGATCTTCGATGATGCCCAGAAGGCGGCCCCTTCCATTATATTCATCGATGAGATCGACTCCATCGCCCCAAAAAGAGGCGAGGTCACTGGAGAGGTTGAAAGGAGAGTGGTAGCCCAACTGCTTGCCATGATGGACGGCCTGAAGGAACGGGGCCAGGTGGTTGTGATCGGCGCTACCAACCGAGAAGAGGCCATTGATCCGGCGCTGCGCAGACCTGGTCGATTTGACCGAGAGATTGAGATAGGCGTGCCTGACCGAGCTGGACGAATTGAGATCTTGCAGATTCATGTGCATAGCATGCCAATCTCTGAGGACGTGAATCTGGACAGCCTTGCGGACAGAATGCATGGATTTGTGGGAGCAGATATCAATGCCCTGTGCAAGGAAGCGGCCATGAGGGCGCTACGCCGCTATCTGCCCGATTTGACGACCGAGGACGAGATCCCTGCCGAGATCGTGGAGAAGATGCAGGTCATGGGCGAGGACTTCGAGGAGGCCCTCAAGGAGATCGAGCCATCGAGCATGAGAGAGGTTTTAGTGGAGGTGCCGCGGGTGAACTGGAGCGACCTCGGAGGCCTCGGATTGCTCAAGCAAGAGCTGATAGAGGCCATCGAGTGGCCTATCAAGCAGCCTGAGAAGTTCCGGCAGATGGGCATAAGCCCGCCCAAAGGCATCCTGCTCTACGGGCCACCCGGAACTGGAAAAACAATGATTGCCCAGGCGGTGGCCAATGAGACCCAAGCCAACTTCATAAGCGTGCGGGGGCCGCAGATGCTCTCCAAGTGGGTTGGCGAGTCTGAGAAGGCCATCAGAGAGATCTTCAGGAAAGCGAGGCAGGTCTCACCCGCCATCATATTCTTCGATGAGCTGGACTCCATCGCCCCAATGCGGGGAACTGACGAGGGCAGCCATGTCATGGAGAGGGTGGTAAACCAGCTTCTTGCTGAGCTTGACGGGATGCAGACCCTTAGGGATGTGGTGGTTATTGCAGCCACCAACCGCCCGGACATGCTGGATCCGGCACTCTTGCGATCCGGAAGGTTTGACCGCATGCTCCTGGTCGGCCCGCCCGACAAACTTGGAAGGCATGAGATTCTCAGGATTCAGACTGCCAAGATGCCCAGAAGCGATGATGTGAACCTTGAGGAGCTGGCGGAGCTGACCGAAGGCTACGTGGGCTCAGACCTGTCATCCCTCTGCCGCGAGGCTGCCATGCTCTCTTTAAGGGAGAATGGAGCAAAGGTGGACATGAACCACTTCAAAGAGGCTCTCAAGAAGGTACGGCCAAGTGTTGAAGAGAACATGATCAGCTACTACGAGAGGATCAGCGAGAGGTTCAAGGGCGGAATCAAGGTGGAGCCTGCATCGCTTGCCGGTTACAGATAATCGAGATATCAGACATGAATTAGCGAGGAACCGAATTAATCGAGAGGGAGTGTGAAGGGCATGGGAAAGATGTTCTCGGGAAGCATAGCTGGCAAAGAGATCGTCAACATCGAAGGCATGGTGTTAGGAGAGCTAGCGGATGTCACCTTCGATGTCGAGACCGGAAAGCTGGCAGACATGTTGGTCAAGCCGGACAAGGAGCTGAACCGCATAAAATACCGGGAGGACGGCAGATTCGTGCTTATACCCTTCGCCTCAGTTGTGGCCATCAAGGACTACATAGTAATCGACGACAACCGGGCAGTGAAGCCGTAGGCGCCGCGCACGACCTGATTTTAGGACGAATTGGCGCAGGGGAAGAGAATCTCTGCCTATTCAAAGGCGGGATGAATTGTGCCCCGCCCAGATTACTTTCACACTGTTGCGTAACTATATAGTGCTCCAGATTAGTGCTCCAGATCTATTGCCATCGGTTGAAAGGCCGTAGATGCCTATGGATTCATTCGTGGGAGTGGTCACATAGAATCCCACGCGGTTCTTCCCGGAATTATGTGAGGCCGACTGCGCAGATATCTCAGACATGACTATTTTGTTCCGCCTCTATGACAATCGATCCGAGGAAAGGCTTAATTTATTCCAGATTCGTCTCACCTTCTTATGAGATCCATATTCTATTTGGCAATTATACTGATGCTGTCGACGGCAGGATGTCTGTCCAAGACAGAAGACGGGAATGCGAGCAAAATTCTCTTGAATACCAGCATGGGCGACATTGTGATACAGCTTTACGACGACATGCCAGTCACCGCAGGAAACTTTGAAAAGCTCGTCGAGAAGGGCTTCTACAACGGACTGATATTCCATCGGGTCATCGACGGCTTCATGATTCAGGGCGGCGACCCCGAGGGGACAGGCATGGGTGGGCCGGGCTACACCATAGAAGATGAGTTTACCGACCACAACAGAAACGACCGCGGGACAATCAGCATGGCGAACGCGGGGCCTAACACGGGGGGAAGCCAGTTCTTCATCAACCTGGTGGACAACAACTTCTTAGACGAGAAGCATCCTGCATTTGGAAAAGTGATTGAGGGCATGAATGTAGTTGACGCCATCGGCAAGGTTATGACCGATGCCAACGACCGACCGCTCACCGAGGTAAAGATAATCGAGGCAAAGATTATCTCATAAATATCAACTAAGGAGATTGACGAAATGACAGAAGGTACATCAGCAGGCGTGGTCAAGGTGCTGCTCAAGACAAACATGGGCGACATCACCATTCAGCTTTTCGAAGATATGCCGATCACGGCCGGAAACTTCCAAAAGCTTGTCGAGAAGGGATTTTACGATGGAACGATTTTCCATAGGATCATCGACGGCTTCATGATTCAGGGTGGAGATCCCACAGGAACGGGCCGCGGGGGGCCGGGATATGCCATCAAGGATGAGCTCACCAGGAAGAACAGAAACAACCGCGGGACCATCAGCATGGCAAACGCCGGGCCGAACACAGGCGGGAGCCAGTTCTTCATCAACCTGGTGGACAACAATTTCCTGGACAGCAAACATCCGGCCTTCGGAAAAGTAGTCGAGGGCATGGATGTGGTGGACGCCATCGGCAAGGCGAAGACGGGAGCTATGGATAGGCCCATAAAAGAGATAAAGATCGAGAGCGCAAAGGTGACGGGATAGATTTATTCTTTTGGGGCTCTTTTGCCAAAGAACAACCAGGCTCTGATGGCAGTCATCGGCACTTGCATAGCCATCTTCTGGCCCGGAGCATTGACATTCGGCTTTCCCGGTGTGATGGCTTCCTTATGGCAGGAGATGTTTTCCGTCGGACGTGCCGCCACCGGCCTGACTATATTCTTTATGCTCGCGGCTGTCGGCACGTTCATGTTTCTGGTTGGCCGCTGGCAGGAGAACTGGGGCCTGCGGAGCATGATGGCTTTGGGTGTCGTCCTCACTGCGCTCTCCTCCTTCATCGTCTCCTCAGCCACCACGATTTACACAGTCTATGCCTGGGCGGCTCTAAACGGCATGGCCTCCTGCTTCGTCTATGTTCCGGCCTTAACCCTTGTACAGTGGTACTACCCGCAAAAGAGGGGGCTCGTAGCCGGTACGGTGAGCATGGTCTTTGGGCTCTCTGCCGCCATCATGTCCCCAATTTTTGGCGAGATGCTCGATGTCCTCGGCTACAGGAACCTGAACCTAACGGCAGCCGCCTTCACCCTTTCCATCGGCCTCTTCGGAGCCTATTTCGCCCGCGCTCCGCATGCCTGGGAGACGGCGGCCCTGGCCCGGAGAGCCGCAAATGCCGCGATAAGGACGGGCCCAAAGGAAGATCTACCGATTGCTAAGGAAGGAACAGGGCAAGGATCCGGGGGCGAGATCATGCTAGGAGGAAGATCGTTTACAGTAAATGAGAGCCTGCATACCAGAAGCTTCTGGATGCTTTGGGTCACATGGACCCTGGCTGGAGCGGCAGGCGTCTCCATGACTATTCTAGCCACCAGCTACGGCCTTTTTCTGGGATTTTCACTGTCATCAGCCATACTTCTGCTCACAGCCTTCAACCTGACCAATGGAGTGAGCCGCCTGGCCAGCGGCATCCTCTCCGACCGAATCGGGCGAAACCGGGTCATGAGCCTGGCATTTATGGCATCCGGGATCGCCTACCTGGCCCTGCCCTGGGCAGATATGCTCTGGTCTTGCGCCCTGTTGGCTGCAGTGGTAGGATTCGCCTTCGGCACCCTCTTCTCAGTCTCTGCCCCCTTGGTCGCGGACTGCTTCGGCCTGGATCACTTCGGGGCCATATTCGGATTGACATTTGCCGCTTACGGCTTTGTGGCCGGGCCTCTGGGCCCCACACTCTCCGGGCTTCTGCTGGACATCACAGAAAACAACTACACCCTGGTTTTTCTCTATCTGGGCGTCTTCAGCTTGCTAGCAGCATACTGCGTCCTCCGGGTGGTTCCGCCGGACAAAAGCACTCCAAATCGATAAGCTAAAAATCATCATTATGGCAGAAGAGGAGCGCCCCGACCAAGCCGCATAACACCGAAGCGGCCAATGGCAGACGGTCAGGGCACATCATTCATCCCGATTCATTTGCTTTGGCAAGTGAGCGCTGCAAGTGCGAAATGGTAAAGGAGGCCTTTGCATTTACTCGCCCACAATTTCGACATGACAGTACATAGTAATAAATCTTTTGCCATTAGTGTGAAGACATATATAATTTTTTTTATAAATATCAACAAAAGATAATTAGTTCCACTTTCTTGCGAAATTGCAGCCAAACAGAAGACTACAACTAAATGCTACAAAGTCATTGATAATTTAAATCGGACAAATAGCGATTTCATACAAATGTCGCCTCACAGGCAGGAGATTTCGACAGGCGATAGAAGCATTTATTAAGTCAGCAATTCATGACTACATAAGTCATTTGATACTATGTATCATGATAATACAAATAATTATTACGTTATGTATAATCGCGCAGACTAGGTCTGTGGTGATTGACCCAGGAAAAGCAGTACTGCAAATTGGCGCCACAGGTCGCGCCAGAGGGATGTCAATTGGTTAATATCACTATCAAGAACCTAACATTCAGCTACAACAGCCACAAGATCCTCGATGATCTCAGCATCGTGATCGAGAACTCGGAGATCCTGAGCCTGGTTGGGCCGAACGGCTCTGGAAAGACCACACTCATCAAATGCATCGACCGCATACTCAAGCCTAAGGGCAGCATCCTCTTAGACGGCCAGGAGCTTGAGAGAATGAGCCGTCAGGAGGTAGCAAGACAGATAGGCTATGTGCCCCAGTCCAGCTCCACCCCGCTTGCCACCACCGTATTTGATACAGTCCTCATGGGAAGAAGGCCTCACATCAGCTGGAGGGTGACAGACTTTGACCTGGATAGGGTGGCAGAGGTCTTGGAGAGGCTGCACCTGGAGGATCTGGCCATGCGCGACTTCTCCCAGCTCTCCGGCGGCCAGAAGCAGAAAGTCCTCATCGCTCGCGCTTTGGCCCAGGAACCTACAGTGCTCCTTTTGGACGAGCCCACATCCAACCTAGATATGCTCCATCAACTGGAGGTCATGGAGACCGTGAGCAGCCTGGTCAAGGAGAAGAACATCTCAGCAGTAATGGCAATACATGACCTAAATCTGGCCTCTCGCTTCTCTGACAAACTGATCATGCTGAAGAACGGCAAGGTCTATGCCTCAGGCGAGCCGAAGGTGCTTCTCAACGAGGACAACATCAGCCAGGTCTATGGAATCAAAGCCATGGTCATGAACGCTATGGGTAGGCCCTACATAGTCCCGCTCTGCTCATTGGGCGGGGCTGTCGCATGCGATTGAGGCGATGCATGATGCCTTGCCTGCCAATGTGCAGTCTACAAAAGAGCTGATATCCTTAAGCACCGCGGGATCGTTCAACCATATTCCGCTCTCCAAGTTAGCCTCGGTGCCACCTTTGGTAAGGTTGGCAGAGGCTACTATGGCCTCTCTTCTATCCACCATGTAGATTTTGGCGTGCAGTCCTGGCACATGCACCAGCTCGCCGCCCAGGAGAGATATCTCCTTACGGAGATCGTCACTAAAGCCCATCGAGTAATCATACTCCGTCCCCCGCATGAATACCCTCAGCCGTCCTCCTCTCCTGGAAAAGTGCCTTAGAGATCCATTCAGTTGGTCCCAGGTATGCCTCTTGATCCACGGAGAGACTATTACTATCTCAAATGAAGCCCTCTCCAACATTTTCCTGAGCTGGTCCTCGATTGAATATTGCTCCTTGGATGGGATGGTGGATAAAAATAGAACTGCTGAGCGATTCCTATCCCTGGCAATGTGCCCCTCCAGAAATTGCAGACGCTGGCCGGACGCATAGTCCTGGGTCTGCTTTGCTCTTCTCAGTTCATCCTCCAATTCCCTGGACCTCCCCTTCCACTTAAGCAATTGGGCAGTGCCACGCTGAAGATGATCGATGCTGATCTCCTTCTCTCGCAATTGATCCTGCCAGATCTGTATGCTTTTTTGCAGTTGCGCGCAGTTCTCTTGCAGCTTTCGGCTTCTGCCCACCTGGAGCTGAATGATGCTGAGGGAGAGTATCGTAAGCGCCAAAAAGACAAGCCAGACCAAGTACTCTACCATGCTCGACACAACCAGCAAGAATTTTTCTCTTGCAAGTTATATAAAGATAGCGCAATCAATATACACAGAGGATATTCATTTTTAATTTTATTTGCTGAAATTGCGAAAAAAGATCAAAAAGTGGTCCGGGGAATCGTTCCTAGAACATCCCAGGAGGCATGCCACCCATGCCGGGAGGCATTCCCATTCCACCCATTCCACCCATACCGCCCATGCCACCCATTCCAGGAGGCATGCCGCCCGGCCCGCGCTCCGGCGGCTTCTTGGTGGAGGCCAGAACATCATCGATGCGCAGGATTAGACAGGCCGCATCAGTTGCTGATAGAATAGCCTGAATCTTGACACGCAGAGGCTCGACCACACCGATATTCAGCATGTCCTCAACCTCACCTGTGTAGGCATTGAGGCCAGCATTCTTGTTCTTCTCGTGCCTGTTCTTCAGCTCTACAGTCTTGTCTATGGCATCAAACCCGGCATTTTCGGCCAGGGTCTTGGGCACGATCTCCAAAGCCTCGGCGAACTTTGTCACAGCCAGTTGCTCTCTGCCCTTGAGTGTTGCAGCATACTCCCTCAGGCGCAAAGAAAGCTCGATCTCAGGGGATCCGCCACCAGCTACCAACAGGCCGTCCTCTACGACATCGGCCACAGCATGTAACGCGTCATCCAATGCCCTCTCCAGGCCGTTTAAAACCTGCTGAGTACCGCCTCTCAGGAGAAGAGTAGCCGAATGGTTCTTGGTGCCTGTGACAAAAGTCATGATGCCATTGCCCACCCGCGTCTCCTCGACAATTGCCGCCGTCCCGAGATCCTCAGGCGTGAGCTCATCAAGGCCTGTGATGATGTTGGCACCTGTTGCCTTGGCCAGCCTGTCTAGGTCCTTCTTGATGACCCGCCGGAGAGCAATGATTCCGGCATTGGCCAGATGATGCTGGGCCAGGTCATCAATGCCCTTCTGGCAGAAGACAACATTGGCACCGCTGGCAATCACTTTATCAGCAGCCTCTTTTACCCGGGCCTTCTCGTGCTCCATGAACTGCTGGAACTGAGTGGATGAGGTGATCTGCACCTCAGTCTTGGTCTCGGTGTCCTTGGATTCGATTGGCGCAGAGAGGAGGGCGATTTTTGCGTTTTCAACCTTGCGGGGCATGTTCTGGTGGACGATCTCCTTGTCAATCACCACGCCATCGATGATATGAGAATCAAGTGTGCTCTCCCCCACCTTCTTCTCTACGTTAACCCGGTCCATGTCAAATTTCTTTTTGCCGTTATAGGTCTCAAGAGCATTGGCGACCAGCTCCACAACATACTCAGACATCTTGCTGTCCGGTGACTCAGCCATCTTGCCGGTCATGGCCGTCTCAGCAATCTTCTCCAACAGGGCACGATCGTTCTCAGAGGCTTCAATCGCCAGGCTCTTGACGATCTCTATGGCCTTCTCAGATGCCATGCGATATCCCTGCACAATCATGGTGGGATGGACCTTCTGCTCCAAGAGAACCTCTGCCTTCTTGAGCAGCTCGCCTGCCAGGACGGCTACAGTTGTGGTGCCGTCGCCTACTTCCTTATCCTGGGTCTTGGCAGCCTCGATAAGCATCTTAGCAGCAGGGTGCTGCACGTCCATCTCCTTTAAAATAGTCACACCATCATTGGTGATTGTCACGTCTCCAATGGAGTCCACAAGCAATTTGTCCATCCCCTTGGGGCCCATTGTGCTCCTCACCGCATTGGCCACAGCACGGGCAGCCATGATGTTATTTGAGATGGCATCTTTTCCCGACTCTCTGCGGGTGTCCTTTAAAATGATAATTGGCGATCCGCCCATTCCTGCCATTTAATAATCCTCCAGTAATTGCCTGATATCCCGAGCGTTTCTAGCTAATTCTCAGCTTCACAGTATTTGATCTTCTATAAAAGCGTTTCCCTAGAATACGACAGCATCAATTTGGTCATGCGCTAGAAATTGGCAAGAGCCGGGCCTATGGAGTAGTAGGTCTCAGCAGGGTATCCGTCAACCATTCCATAAGCATCCGCTTCAGGCAGAAGTGACTGGGACTGGTTCCAACTGGCGTCAATCGCGTGAACCGGCGAGTAGCTCTTGCTGACTGAGTATGGGTCCAGCTTTGTCGATTCCGGGAAAGGCTTCAGCATCAGAGAGTCATTCACACCGAAGATGGACTCAATCCAGGAGTTGTACTCAGTCACGGCTGAATTGAATGGGGATATGTCTCCCCCCTTTGCAGTGTCATACTTCTGGGCCATGCTCCACCCCTTGCTCAGGCCATCTAAAACGCCCCTCTGATAGTCGCTCAGAGCCAGGGAAGGAGCAACCAGGCTTGACACGATGACCACAATTATCAGAGTAAATTTCATTCCATTCATCTCTGCCATCTCCTATTTCGATTGTACTACAAAATATATGCGGTGCATAAATAAAAGATTTGCCTGCAATCCTGGGTCGATTTGCCGCAGAGGCGATCATCTTTTTTTCCCATGCCAGCCGTCTTTCAAGAGTTCCTTGATCACCTCTGGCCGGGCCTGGCCGCTGATGGGGGCAAAAGCACTCTTCTTAGAGCCACCTGCCTCGAATCGTTCTATCTCGCCCCCCATCCATTCCTCATGGGTGATCTGATCAAGAGACAACGCCCCCTGGGCGCAGCGACATATCCTGCCGGCAAACGCAGCTGCCGAGCTCGCCAGAACGGTGGCAGAGACATAAACAGGGCCCACAACGAAGGTGGAATCGAGCTTGAGCGTCTGCTCCAGCAAAATCTGCAATATCTCATAGCCCGCAGACCTGTCCAGGCCTCCTGCTCCAAGGCCATAGAGATCCATCTCCACCAGGGCAAAACGGCTGCGCTGGGTGGCTATGGCAATGGCTGCGAACGCCCGGCTGTGCAACCGGCACCATTCCCAGTATTGATTCAAGACCTCGCGATCGCTGATCCAGACAACATGACGAGCTAAGACGGCTTCTTCCAAACGGCTATGCGGCTTGAGCACATATCATTGAGATAAGCTCAAAGTAGGTGTAGCTTTTGGGTGGAGTAAATAAGATTTGTTTAGTTAATTATATATACTGTTATGAAGAACATCAGGAAGTACATTATGATTGCGAAAGAGGAGATTACATGAAGATAAAAATCATATGCAAAAATTGCGGCTCAGTGAATGAAAAAGATAGAGAGGTGCTACTGAATCCCGATTACGATGAGGATGACTGGCTATGCGAGCTTCCCGTCAACTTCGAATGGATCCTTCCGGTAGGAAAGATCTCGCCCATAGTCGGCAATCCTCTGTATGTCTCCAGCCTAGGGGGCAGCATGTCCCGCGAAGATTACATAAAGAAATACAGTCTGGATCCGGAGATAGCCTATCAACTTATGCGAAAGGAGGGAACAAAATCTCTGGCCAAGGCAATGGATTCGACAACGGTACAGTCACTGATCATGTCATCTCAAATTCCTGATATGGATGATTGGACTGAATAGGCCAGCGCCCGGCCAGAGCCAATAAGCACGGAACAAAAGCCTTAAATACGACGATTGACGTATTGAATTTGGCAAAGGTCGACGACCATCTTTTCCTCCTACATAAAAAAAGACTTTTGCCTCCCTCCTTATTACAGGCACTCAGAAAAAGGGAAGCCAGGGGGATTGGTACTGGTATGGATACTGATAGTAGTAATTGCATTGACCATAATAGCATGGAGCATATACATACCGATTCGTCCAATCATAGGGCGCATATTTTTTGAAGTTGCATTCGATTGGATTCAGTCTGCAGTAGGCTACCTCCCGGATGCTCGTTCCATCCAGATAGGCGTCGCATACCGGCCGTCCCAAGATATCATGACCCAGGATATCGAACTGCAATTCCTTGCCTCGGAAATAGGAGAGGCCATCGAGCGGCTTGTCGAGAAGGACTTCGACCTCCGCCAGCAGTCCGAGAGTCCCGGACTGAGTTACATTCACAGTCATGCCGTTGGGCTCGGAGATCTTCTCTACAGTGCCCACAAAATCGTATGCAAGGCCTGAAGATATCAGCAGAGACATTATGAAGAAAAAAGCAACTGCAATGCATGAGGCAGTTCTGCGAGAAAGGCCGGAAGTTCCTAATCCCGGCAATCTCGCGACCTTTTGGCTTGTGGCATAGCTATAGTTCATGATATAGCTATATGCATTCTTTTGATATTCAAGCTTATGATACCTGAGAGACGGGCCTATCGCAGCCCGGGCAGCATTCGTTTTATGACCTCTGCGACCAGCACCACCAGCAATCCTACTGCAAGAACCATAATCCAGCTATCCGAAGTCAGAGGCTGGGTCTGGAAGATGGACTGCATGAATGGAATGTAAACCACAGCGAGGATCGAGATTATTGAGCCCGCGATTCCCAGGAGCAATGCTTTGTTGCCGAAGGGATTCATCTTCAAGATGGACTCATCCAGGGATCGGCAACTATAGGCGTTGTACACCGTGAAGAAGCCCAGCCCCACAAAGGCCATGGTCCTGGCGTAACCTGGGTCCTGACCCATTTTCAATGAAGCGATGTACAGCCCAAGAGTACCTGCCACAATCGCAGCTGCTATTGCCAGGGTATAAACCATAAGGCTTCGGGAAGGCATGCTTTCTTTTGGATCTCGGGGCATCTTTCTCATGGTATCGGCATGAGCAGGCTCGAGAGCCAGGCCGATGGCAGGAAACTCCTCAGCCACCACATTGATCCAGAGAATCTGGGCCGCTAGGAGAGGAATGGGATAGCCAAGAGCCACGGCTATGAAGATGGTGGCCAGCTCTGCAAAGCTGACGGCCAGGAGATAAGAGGACCCTTTTCGGATGTTGTCGTAGATCCTTCTGCCCTCCTCCACTGCTCCGACGATTGTGGCAAAATTGTCGTCAGCTATGACCATATCCGAGGCCTCCTTGGTGACCTCGGTGCCGGTCTTTCCCATTGCGATGCCTATGTCTGCGGCCTTTAGAGCCGGAGCATCATTCACTCCGTCTCCTGTCATGGCCACGATGTTGCCTTTCTTCTTCAGAGCCTCGACTATCCGCACCTTGTGTTCAGCCGTGACCCTGGCAAACACCGAGACCGAATCGATCTTATCCTGCAGCCCCTGCTCGTCTAAACGGTCCAGGTCTACGCCCTCCACCACCTCACCATTGCCGATGCCCAGCTCTTTGCCGATTGCTCGGGCAGTCAGGCGATGATCTCCAGTGATCATGACCGTCCGAATGCCAGCGGTCTTGCTCACAGATATGGCATCGAGCGCCTCTTTTCTGGGCGGATCCATCATGCCTGCAAGGCCCACGAATGTGAGGTCAGACTCAACAGAATCGCCATGCTCGGAATCGGAGTTATCCATATATTTTTCAGCAAAGGCCAGGACCCTCAGGGCACGGTCGGCCATGCCGTCTGAGCTCTTTAAAATGGCAATTCTATCCTCCTCGGTGATGGGTCGAATGCTGCCGCCTGCATGAGCTATGTAGCTGCATCGGCTCAAGACCACCTCCGGCGCTCCTTTCATGGAGACGATGCGGCTAATGCTCCTTGAGCCATCTCGCACGTCGTCTACCACGGTCATCATTTTACGATCGGAATCAAAGGGATACTCTGCGATTCGAGAGCTACCTTTACGAATCTCATCCAAAATCCCGGCCTTTTTGGCTGCGACGATCAATGCGCCTTCTGTGGGGTCTCCAACCACGCGCCATTTGCCGCCGGATTCTTCGAGGTCCGCATTGTTGGCCAGAGTGCCGATCCGAAGAAGCCGAGACAGATCCTCATCCGCGGGGTTTATGGCCCGGCCCTGCACTGTGAAGGAGCCCTCTGGAGTGTAACCGGCCCCTTCCACATTGATAGTTCTAAATGTCTGAATCTCTCGTAAAGTCATCTCTCCGGTCGTAAGCGTTCCGGTCTTGTCAGTGCAGATCACTGTGGTCGATCCAAGCGTCTCGACTGCAGGAAGCCTCCGGATAATTGCGTTCTTCTTTGCCATAGCCTGGGTTCCAAATGCCAGGGCCAGTGTAACAATGAATGGAAGGGCCTCTGGCACACCGGCCACAGCTAGAGCAATGGCCGCGATCAATGAATCCAATATGGGCGAGCCGCGGCTGGCGTCTAGGATAAAGACGATAGCTGATATGGCAAAGACCAGGATGGCCTGCTTCTTGGCCAATTGTGCCAGCTTTATTTTGAGGGGCGGATCAGTCGGATTTTGCTGGATCAAACCAGAGATCCTTCCGAGTTCAGTGGTTAATCCTGTATCAGTAACGACAGCTCTGCAATTGCCGTAAGAGACTATTGTCCCCATGAAAACCATGTTCTTCCTGTCGGCAAGAACGACACCCTCCGAGAGAGGCGCTGTGCTTTTCTTTATGGGCAAAGACTCGCCCGTCAGCGAAGCCTCGATGACCTCAAGAGAGGTCTCCTCGATAATTCTGGCGTCTGCCGGAACCCGATCACCAGCCTCCAGGTATATCAGGTCCCCAGGAACCAGATCCGCAGCAGAGACTGTGCTCATCCTTCCATCTCGCATGACATCCGCCTCAGGAGACAACATCTCCCGCAGGGCTTCCATTGCCCGCTCGGCTTTGTACTCCTGGAAGAATCCAATGATGGCGACGAGGATGACTATCCCCAGGATGACAACGGAATTGGTGCTCTCCCCTGCGATGTAAGAGATCAGGGCAGCGAAGATCAGCACAATGACTGTGTAGTCCTTGAACTTTTCCAAGAAAATGCGCAACGGAGATGGTTTAGATGGGCTCTCCAGTTGATTGGGACCGTACTGAGAATGCCTTGAAGCCACGTCATCAGAAGAAAGGCCCTTTTCCCCGGATTTCAGGCCGGCCAGGACCTCATCAGTTGGAATCGAATGCCATTTCACGTATCTAGCCTCTATTCTAGAGTAGACTGGTCTTCGGCAATTGTAGATATAGTTTACGCAAAACGCACAATAGCAAACGATTATTGGTTTCAGTTCGAAGAAGAGTTCACTGAGAAGAGTCTAAAAATTATAATAGGTGCAAAAATCGACAATCACCTACCCAACCGGGCACGCGCCGCCTTCACAACGCTCTGATCCAGGTCCTCTGCCAGACGCGCTAGCGCCTCTGCTGGCGTATTGGGATTCTCAGCTACAGCTACCCGCACCATCCAGGACCAGTGACCAGCCAGCTCCAGAAGGATTTTTCCCTCCAGCTTTTCGTTGCTGGCGAGGGCTTGCCTCACCTCCCAGCTTTTGTCTGCGGCCAGCGTGGCCAGTGCCGCAGCAGGCGTGCGCGGGTTTTGGGCGGCTGTAGCCCGCACGTCCATGATCCGGTCAGAACAGAGATAGACGAGCAGGTCCTCCGGTGTGGCGGGGTTGCTGGCGATGTTGTTTCGCACCTCCCAGAACACATCCTTGACCATCTTTTTCATCGATTCGGCTGACAACAGAGGATTGGTCGCAGCGGCTGCTCGCACGTGCTCTTCAGAGTCGCGGGCCAGAAAGTCCAACGTTGGTGCAGCGATGTTGGGGCTCTTGGCCACGGCCTCCCGGACGAGGTATCGGTTCTTCTGCAGAGTGCTGTCGTAGTCAACCATCTCGTCACATGCCAGCATCTCCAGAATCTCGCCCATCGTCCGCGGGTTCAGGGCTACAGCAGCTCGCACAAATCCGGAGCTGTCCTCTGCCAGCCTGGCGAGCGCAGATGCGGATGCACGGGCGTTGCCGGCCACTGCCTCCCTCACCCACTGCACACTGTCCCTGGCCAATGAATCCAGAACCTTTTCGGAGACGTCAGCACTCCAGGCGACCTTTCTCCTCACATGCCAGTCCCAGGCTCGGGCCAGCACTTCCGGGTCTTCCTGCACTTTTTTGTCCTCAGACTTCGATTCGATAGCAGACAAGTCCATAAACCTCGTCCAAGAGCCCTTTGATATTCCGTTCGTCGTGCCTCTCCAACCGCCTCTGCACAACCGGCAGCCCGATGCCGGGTGCAATCTGTCGGACGAGGCCCTCCTCGCCGGATAGGACCGCATACTTGAGCAGGGTTTTATACTTGCCCATCAGCTCAGCCAGCTTCTCGTTCACCAGATAGACGTGGCCTTTGATGTCTTCCTCCCTCAACCTCTCAAACCTCTTCTGGCTCCAGCCCCCCTTCGAGTGCTTTCCCATCACACCGCTCTCTACCAGCTCTTCCGCCTCGAAGCCATCCCGGCTGAGGGCGACTCCCAGGAAGGTGTCACCGGCATGAGCTGATACAACCAGCACAGGCGTGTCCATCATCTCCCTCAGAGGATCGAGGTAAAAGGCGGCTGCCTCACGCGTGAGGCTCTCCGAGACCGGAAAAGGCGGGACGAGAATCATGGAAAAGAGCTGGGGGCTGTGCAAGATTATTTCGCCTCGGCCGGATTTGATTGAATAAGCAGCATTTTTGAGCTCTGCGGGAAGCGCCGCATCCTCCGGGACGGGTCCGGGATAATAAGCGGCCAGGAGATCCTCACGAGGAGAGCGAACGAACGAGAGCCGCTGCATTAACAAGCCAGTCTCACGCAAGCCGAGCTTTCGTGCCCTGGCCTTCAGATCCACTTGCCCGTCCACTCCGACCTGAGGCAGAACAGAGGACGGTGCAGAGACAACGGCTGCAGCCCTCTGCTCAGCTGCCTTGAGGGCGATATTCGCCTCCTGGTTGGCGGCAGAGAGCCTCCTGATCTTCTCATCCCGCTTCTCCAATGTGCGAAAGAGATCATCCTTTTCGCGCTCAAGATTTGCGAGCCCTGCCTCCAGCTCCAGGATGCGATCTTCCAGCTTCTTTTTGCCAAAGAGGTCTACCAACGACACCCTCTCCAAATCACTTCAATCTCCTGAGACATCGTCACTGAGGACGAAAATCTTCTTAGTACTGCTTTGTTGTCGCTAGACTAGATATGCTTTTTCGATGATTATGAGGTGATAGGTGCATTGAGGACTATAGCAGATCACCAATTTCTGGCTAATGAATTTTCTTTAAAGTATTCATCACATTGAATATAGTTGAAATTTATAATAAGAGTAATACCAGCATTTCCCGTGCTGCGGTCATTGGTTATATATTTAGGCATAACGCCAGCACTGGATATAGGCACGAAGCATTCGAGCGACGTGATGAGATTTGCAGTACAAAGCAGCTTTACAGATAACGCCTCACTTGGTGCCTGCTATGATATCGATAACCGTAATACATATAAGATCCATGTCCGGATTGTTCCTGGTTACCGAAAATGTGAATCTGAGCATGATGTCTGCTTTTCAAGTGCTATCAATGCGATAGCTTCGGGGGATTTGAAGCATGTAGAAGTGCAATCTCGTGCATCAAGCCAAATCAGCAAAACCTTTTTCGTTAGATCCTGCAATATTGAAAAAAAGATCTGAGGTGGATCTGAATGGGAATAAAAGAGAAGTTGCCAATAGTCGATGAATTGTCCGAAGGGACGAAAAGAGCATATTTTGGACCGATAGACGCTGCAGGAGAAGGAGTTAAGGCAGGCATTTATAATGCCCAGAAAGGCATAGGATCTAGGCAAAAAAAAATGCAGGAAAAACGTACACGAGAAGAGAATTTTATCATAACTATTGCCAGCAGTATTGCCGGACTTTTAGGTGCATATTCTATATTTATAAATAACAACCATGGGGCAGGATTCATTCTCTTGATTATTGCAGTTATTATATCGGTGCTACCACCCCTAACTCCGAAAAAGACCGCTTAGGATACATGCAAATATAAAGGCAAACACGCCTCTATCGAATTCAATGGTGAATAGGATTCGGGTTATTCGCTATTTTCAATGGCTAACCTCAGGTTACTATGGCTATCCATTTTTTATTCATTACTCTGTGCGTACTCTGTGAACTCTGCAACTCTGTGGTGGAAACGTCGTCGTTCACTGGTTTATAATCTATGAATTGCGTACAACCACCACAGAGTCACAGAGCACACTGAGGACTCACAGAGAACTCGATTACTCCATTGCCCACTTAAAACAGCGAGGAACCTAAAAAACAGTGATCAAATCAGAACAGAGGCAGATCAGAGATAGAATGAAGTCAATCATACTTAAAAAATTGGCTCCTTACTTAACAAACCTCTCAATCAGATCCAAAGACGTCGTCTCCAGGCCGCACTCCTGAAGGTGATGGGCCAGAAGGCTCGCCCTCTCTCCTTCGGGATGATAGACCAAAACCTCTTTCGGCGAGACATGCTCGACCATCCTCATCAGGCCGCGAAAGTCCAGGTGATCGCTCAATTGAATTGTGGGGTAAGATGTGTCCCGTCTTCCAGTGAGAAAATACTTGTTCCAGCCCCGCACCTGATGCAGATTCCAGGGTGTGACCACATTGGTGTCGGCGCCATTCACCTCAGTCAGAGGCCCGGCAGCTTCGCCCATCAGCTCTCTCGTCAGCACCAGGCTCTTCTCGTCCATCCCTATCTCATCTCTGTAGCCCATAGCCCTCATGAGAGCCACAGCCCTCTGGGCTTTCCCGAAGGCATAGGCTCCAAAGCTGGCCCCGGCCTCCAGCGCCTCGGAAAATCCTGCCAGGTCGTCCTCGAAGATGCATGATGGATCGTAGGGGTCGCCGTAGTTGGCCTCCATGACCAGGAAATCGCTCTTTGGAAGATGGCTGTAATCCTTGACGTCCCCCGTCACTAACACCCTCAGGCCGGCCTCCGTCTGCCAGGAGAAAGCTGTTGATCCGATGGTGTGTCCGGTGGGATGCGTGTCCACCCTCACCCCATCAACAATGATGCTCTCGCCCACCCGAAAGGTTCGACCCTTGTACTCCCGATCGTATCGAATTTCTAGCGCGCGTGCAGTCTGAACAGAAGCAACAGCCCTCGGAGAGAGCATTGCCGACTTGCCGTAGTGATCGCTGTGGGCATGAGTGATGAGGTAGGCATCAGGCTGAACGCAGGCCTTGGGAGCACGACTGGTATCTATGGAGAATAGATGACAGTCGAAGGAGAGAGCAAGGTGTGGGGCACTGCCTCCCCGACTGTTGATCCTCCTCACCGCCTCAAGGCAACGGTCCCCTCCTGCCGTCATTGCCGCGTCCCTCTCCCGATCACCCCAATTCGTCTCAAACGGACGCCTTGTCAATAGCCTGGATCAGTTCTTCTCTGGAGGTAACGCCCATCCATCTCTGCACCTCTGACCCGTCCTTCTCCAGGATGATTGTGGGCACAACCATAATGCCCTTCTCAGCAGCAAGATCGCCCTCTTTATCTACATTGATCTTTTTAAATTCCACTTTATCGCTGAGATCCCTGGCGAGATCCTCAAAGATTGGACCCTGAGTCCGACACGGTCCGCACCAATCAGCGTAAAAATCCATCAGAACCAATTTAGCCATTAATTCATCCTCTCCGCTATCACGATATCTCAAATTATCATACTATGTCGAATTTCACGCCGATCTTGAATATCCGGAGCGTGGGCAAGACCAGCATCTTTCGTCCGGTCTTGAGCCTGATCTCCTGCAATATCTCCTCGATTCGCGAGTCAGTTGCAGACACAGTGAACCACAGATTGTAGCCGCTATCACTTGGCCGCAGATAGTTGTGAGAGACCTCTGGGTACTCACTCACTATCCTGGCAGCGTCATCCGCTTCATCCACGGGGACTGCTAAAGCGGCTAAAATCCCGCTCCGGCCCAATTTGCGCAGATCCATAATCGGCCCGATCCTTCTAACCAGCCCCCCCTTTTGGAGTTCTGCCAGCCGCCCGATTACCTCCCTCTCCTCCAGACCTAAAGCCTGCCCCAGATCCCGGAAGGGTCTCGGCGTGATTGGAAACCCGTCCTGTACTGCGGACAGAAGCAATAGATCGGTATCATCCATGATTAGGTCTCCAAGCGGCAGGATGGGTCCGGCCCCAGAAAGTCGCCGCTTTCGGCATAAGCTCTAGCCCTGCAGCCCCCGCAGGTCCCGGCATAGCTGCAGCGCCCGCATTTTCCAGCAAGAGCCCTCTCTCGCAATGCCAGTAGCTCTGGAGCATTCTCCCATATCTCTATAAAATTCTTTTCCCGGATGCTGCCGACCTTCATAGGAAAATATCCGCAGGGATAGACATCACCCGTTCGAGAGACAAAAACAAAGCTCCTGCCAGCCAGACAGCCACCGGCGCGACGCTTGGCGGGCCCTGAAATTCGAGCATATTGAGGGGCGCAGGTGACCTGAACATCGATTGCATGTCGCGCTCGCTCCTGGTCTATCTCCATAAGCCGCTCCTCCTGCCTCTCCGGTGTCAGGAGATCCTCCTCCCGGCCCCGACCGGTGGCCACCAGGAAAAAGAAGTGCAGGGCCGCGGCCCCAGCTCTTTCGGCTAGATCGAAGATCGCAGCCACATCAGAGTCGTTTCTGCCGGTAATGGTGTGGTTGATCTGGAAATCAACCTTGCCGCGCAGGTTTTCAATTCCCTGCATGGCTCTCTCAAAACTGCCCAGGCCGCGCATGCGATCATGGCCTGTTGAAGACGCCGCATCCAGACTGATGCTCACCCGCGAGACGCCGCTTGCCGCAATCTCATCTGCTACATGGGACGTGATGGTGGTCCCATTGCTGGCCAAAGAGACGCGCAGCCCCAATGATTTTGCATGGCGGACCAGGAGAAATATGTCGGGCCGCAGAAGTGGCTCGCCCCCACTCAAGATGAGCATGGGGCGCAATGGAGCAATGCTATCCAAAAAGGAGATCGCCTCCGTTGTGGAAAGCTCAGTAGGATCTGGCTTTCTGGAGGCAGAAGCACGACAGTAGCCGCAGGACAGATTGCAGGCTGCTGTCACCTCCCAGGCGACAATCAACATCACAGCAGGCCTTTTTTCACCAACAGCTCGGCATTGAGGATGCTGGCTCCTGCCGCGCCGCGCACGGTGTTGTGGCCCATGCAAATGAACCGAATTCCGGACCTTATCCGTCCAACTGAGACTGCCATGCCATTGCCGCGTCCGCGATCAAGCCTCGGCTGAGGCCTGTCCGGCTCATCCTTGACGATGAGAGCCTTCTTTGGAGAAGATGGCAGGTCCCCAAGGCCCGGATCAAAGCTCAGCATAGCCTTCTTGACCTCATCGGGAGTTGGATCGTCTCTCATTGTCACCCAGATGGCCTCGGTGTGCCCGTCCATGACCGGCACGCGATGGCAACTGGCGCTTATGGAAAAATCTGCGTTCACGATTTTTTCGCCATCAAAGCGTCCCAGAATCTTCTGAGGCTCGGTCTCCACCTTTTCTTCCTCGCCACCGATGTAGGGAATGACGTTGCCGAGAATGGCCATTGAGGGAACGCCCTCATAGCCGGCTCCGGATACAGCCTGCATGGATGCCACATGAACGGTCTTGATGCCGAACTTCATGAGAGGCTTAAGCGGCAGTGTGAACATGACAGTAGTGCAGTTGGGATTGGTTGTGAGGTATCCGTCCCAGCCGCGCTTCTCGCGCTGCACTTTGATGATATCCAGGTGATCAGAATTGCACTCAGGAATGAGCAGCGGCACATCCTGTACCATCCGGTATGAGCTGGTATTGCTGGCCACAGCACATCCAGCCGCTGCGAATGCCGGCTCAACCGTCTTGGCATCATCCGCGGGAAGAGCAGAGAAGACTATATCCGCATCAACCTCTCGCGGATCGACGTTGACCACAGTCATCTCCGCGATATCATCGGGCAGCTCGCTCTCCAGGCGCCACTTGGCCGCATCTTTGTATTTCTTGCCTGCACTTCTCTCAGACGCAGCAAGGCTCGTCAGCTCAAACCATGGATGGTTCTTCAGTCCTTCAATGAAGCGTTGTCCCACAGCACCAGTGGCACCTAAGACGCCAGCTTTGATCTTGGCCATTATCAATCACCTAAAGCTATTTTGGGGCATAGTGCTAGGGATGTATATATCACTTATCCGAAGCGAATCATTCACCTACACAGGATTTCTTCCGAACTCCGTAGCCCCTAGCGAACTCACGGTTGACCTCCACCACCTCATCATTGAAATGCTTTAGGGCCTCTGGAACATCTCCAAGAGCGTCAGCCTTCTCTTGCGTGTCCACCACGGCGCCGTGAGGCACAAACCTGCCGTCCGCCAGGTTTACGCCAATGACCGCAGCCGCATGTCCGACAAAGCATTTCTTTCCCAGAGTCGAGGCATGAACCACTGAATTGAAGCCCACAAAGCTCTCGTCCCCGATCTTCATAGGTCCGTGAATCACCGCCCCGTGAGCGATGGAGATCTTATTTCCGAGCACGATCGAGCTGCCCATCAGACCGTGGAATATGACTCCATCCTGGATGTTGCATCTGTCACCGATAATGATCGGATTAGCCTCGTCCGCCCGCAGGGATGAGCACGGCCCAACGTAGACCTCCTCACCAATTCGCACGTCTCCGATGACCATCGCCGATTCGTCTACATAAGCAGTGGCTGCAATTGTTGCCATGCACTCGTTCTTGCACCATGATGTCTTGGGGTTGGCCTTAAGCATATTGGCATCACCTGCTAGTTTATTCTACATTCACCTTAAAAGAGATTGCCATAAAAGATGATGCGCAAACTATCATATTTGCCATTGTCGATAGCAACAAATTATTTGTCGGATCAATGTAACTATTTTTAAATTGGCTGAGTTGGCATTGAAAATGAATGCAAATTGGCTGCAAGGTTTTTGCGATATGTGTGATATGATAATTTATAATCGCTATAATTGCCGCTAATTTTAAATATATGGGAGACGAAATTAGGACAAAGACATTGAAGAATCCTTTAAGGGTTAAGGAGGGGGATGAGGAGGGATAGATAGAATTATCTTTATAAATAAGTGAACTTTGCATAGTATTTATATTTGTTATATGTATCGAATAAGAATAACGCAATATCGATCTTAAGGTGTATAACTTATGGCAGATGATGTAAAGATATTGGGCATGCCTGCGGAGTCGGGGCGATGGCTGCTGATTATTATCGGAACAATTATCGAGCTATGCCTTGGCGCAGTATATGCCTACAGCATTATTAGCGTTCCGTTGAAGAAGATATTTACTTCTCCCGTCGCAGATGGAGGCTTCGGGCTGACAGTTACCGCCATGGAGATGTCGCTTCCGTACATCGCGTCCCTGGCATTCTTTGCTCTGACCATGCCACTGGTCGGCAAATATATTGAAAAATATGGACCGAGGAAGGTAGGAATGCTGGGCGGCGTCATCGTCGGCCTCGGCTGGATCCTGGGCTCTACTGCCACCTCACCCACGATGCTTATGATTCTTTACGGAGTCATCGCCGGCATTGGTGTGGGCATAGCCTACAACTGTCCCATTACCACCGCAGCCCGATGGTTCCCGGACAAGCGCGGCCTGGCCGTGGGATTGACCCTTCTCGGCTTCGGCTTCTCTGCGTTTATCACCGGCAAAATGTCCGATATCCTCTCCGCCAGCTTTGGAGGGGTCTTTGCTTCCATGAAAATCTTGGGAATAGCGTTTCTGATCTTGATCGTGGTCTTATCCATGTTCCTGGTCTTCCCCCCTGCCAACTGGTGCCCAAGTGGATGGAAGCCGCCGGCAGCGGCGGCAGGAGGCAAGAAGCTTGATTTCTCCCGAAACGAGATGTCCAAGACTACGGCCTTCTATGGCCTCTGGATCTGCTATGTCATCGGCGCGTTGGCCGGTTTGATGGCCATAGGTGTTGCCAAGCCTGCAGGTCTGGAAGTCGCAGCTAATGCAGGAATCGCAGAAGCCGATATCACTGTGGCATTGACCAATCTCGTGCTTCCTTTCGCATTCTGCAACGCCGTAGGCAGACCGATCTTCGGCACTCTGACAGATAAGCTCACCCCGCCAAAGACTGCAATTCTATCCTATGTGATCATCATCATCGCCTCCCTGCTCATGTACACCAATCCGGCATCGATCACCATGTACACTGTGGCCTTCGCATTGCTCTGGCTGTGTCTGGGCGGATGGCTGGCCATCGCGCCTGCAGCAACGGCTAGCTACTTCGGCACGAAAGATTATGCCAGAAACTACGGCCTGGTCTTCACAGCGTACGGTGTTGGTGCAATCATCGGAAACCTGATGGCTGGTGCAGCCAAGGATACCCTGGGTGGCTACGTCAATGTCTTCCCGTACGTAGCTGTCTTAGCGGTGCTTGGCATAATCGTGGCCTTTGTGATGGTAAAGCCCCCTAAAGCTGCATAGACCTTTTTTATTTCTTTTTTAATTCTGACTTTAAAAATAGATTTCAGTTTTTGCCTATGCGACCTTATCCGATGCAGAGACCATATATTCCGATAGCTTGGTCTGCGCTGCCAGGCACTTTTCCCCAGGAATCTCCACAGGGTACATCCCAGTCAGGCATCCCATGCAGAGGTTCTCCTTAGGTATGCCAACAGCATCCACCAGGCCCTTGTGGCTCACATATCCCAGTGAGTCGGCGTTGATGACCGCCTCCACGCCAGCTACGGTCTTGAAGGCAGCAATCAGCTCCTCTCTGCTGGCCATGTCAATGCCGAGATAGCAGGGAGCCATGATTGGGGGGCTAGCTATTCTCATATGAACCTCGGTAGCCCCGGCCTTTCGGACCATGTCTACTATCCTTCGGCTGGTGGTGCCGCGGACTATGGAGTCGTCCACAAGGACGAGCTTATGCCCCTCGATGTTAGGCCTGATGGTATTCATCTTCAGGCGCACGGCAGTCTCCCTCATGCTCTGGTCAGGCATGATGAACGTTCTGCCGATATAGCGGTTCTTCATCAGGCACTCTCTGTAACTGATGCCAGAGTACTGGTGATATCCCACCGCAGGTGTAATGCCTGAGTCCGGGATAGGTGTGACCGTGTCGGCATTGGCCGGATGCTCACGAGCCAGGTTAGCTCCAATGTTCACCCGAACTTCGTAGATCAGCCGGCCATCCATGATGCTGTCCGGACGGGCGAAGTAGATGTACTCAAAGACGCAGTGCGCTGAATGTGGAAGCCGTACCAGTTGATGGGCACTCATCTCGCCATGCCTGATGATCACAAGCTCACCGGGCTTGACATCACGAACGAACCTGCCATTTAGAGTATCGACAGCGGCGCTCTCTGAGGCCACCATATAACCAGCATCGACCTCACCGATGCATAGCGGCTTGATGCCAAGAGGATCACGGACCGCAAGAACCGTATCGCCCCATAAAAAGACCAGCGAGTAAGAGCCCACGATCTTCGTCATCAGGGCGCGCATTGCTTCCTGGAGGTCATAACGCATGAGTTCTTTTACAAAAAGGTGGGCTATGACCTCGGTATCCGAGGTAGAATAGAAGATGTCTCCTGCCTGCTCCATTTGCTCTCTGAGCTGGCAGGAATTGACGAGATTACCATTATGAGCGACAGCTATAGCCCCATCTCTAAATTTTACCAGCAGAGGCTGACTGTTTTCGATGGTTGACCTGCCAGTGGTCGGATATCTGACATGTCCGATTCCAACCTTGCCGCGCAGAAGCGCGATTTGGGCATCATCGAAGACCTCAGAGACGAGTCCCATGCCCCGATGGGTGCGTATGGCTTTGCCGTCATGTACTGAGATGCCAGCAGCCTCTTGTCCTCGATGTTGTAGGGCATAGAGAGCATAATAAATGGGCTTGGCCACATTATTACCCGTCTCATGCAGCGAGATTCCAACAACGCCGCAGGCATCGTGCAACTTTTTGCCTCTAGTAATCCGCCTTTCTCATCCACTTGGCGCTTCGCAACTTTGACGAATGACCAAATCCGCATTTAACGCACACTTTTCTCTTGAAATTAAACGATATGCTGCCACAGCGTCTGCATCTGATGTGCGAACTTTTGTGGCGCCTGCCCATAGAAGGAGTACCTTTAGTCATTTAAAACACCTCAGGGTGAAATATATACAACATTATCTCCTCGCACGATTACAGTTCCAATCTTGCGTGCGACCGCCCCTTCTGCTACTTCTTCAGTTTTTTCGAGCACCAAGTTCATATGAATATCATAACCTTGCAGCTCTCCCCGAAAGACCCTACCGTCCTTTAGCTTAACTATTACGGGGCCATTCAGTGATTCATTCAGAATATCAAGCGGTCTCTGACCCATTAACCTCTCTCCAGCGATGATAACCGCAAAAGGCTTCAAATTCATGACGTGCTCGTTGCATATTTAAACCTATCGGGATATCTCCGGAGCATGAAGATAAAATCCAGGCACCACCTCAAGGGAAGTGACGCCAGGAAGGTAATAGCCCAGATCGAGCCCTTCCTGGAGGATTCTTCCGGCCTGCGCAAATCGTCATTGGAGATGGCCATAAGCGACGAAGGTGTGGACCTCATCTTTGTAAACGGCCGACCGTTGCTGATGATGGTGGATGGGAAGCCATTTTTCACAGTTCTAGGGGCCATTGAGCTGATGCCCGCCAAGAGGCTGGTAGTGGTAGATGCAGGCGCAGTCCGCTTTGTTGTCAACGGCGCAGATATCATGAAGCCAGGCATAGTCTCTGCCGATCCTGAGATCGCAGTAGGCGATCTGGTTGTGGTTATGGAAGAAAGACACAAAAAGCCTCTGGCTGTGGGCACGGCAATGGTCGCAGGAACTGAGATGAAAGGCGAAGGAAAGGCTATCAAATCTCTGCATCACGTGGGAGACAGCATCTGGAAGGGCCTGGAGGAATAGAAGTGGAAGAGATTGGTGAGATCCTAAGCAGAGGATTTGGAGTCTGGAAGAGAAACCTGAACCTCTGCATCCCCTTCCTGCTCAACATCATAGCTTCCATGCTCATCTTCCTGCCGATCCTCGCAGCGATCATTGTGGCCATCATGCCTATCGATAGCCTGAACGATCTGAACCAGACATCTGTGCAGGACGCTGGAGCCATGCAGGAGATGTTGACACAGATAGAAGATTCTTTAAAGAGTCTGCCGGGTGAGACCATCCTGCAGGTCGCCGGCCTATTCCTGGCCCTGATTGTGCTCATATCTCTGATCAATTCCTTCTTTACGGCAGGTGCGATCGGAATGGCCAGACAGGCTCTGGAGAATGGGAGGTGTGACACCAGTTCCATGTGGTCAGCGGGAAGGAGACACTTCTTCGGCCTGTTCCTGGCGATGCTGTTGATTGAGCTGCTCACTATGGCAGGCATGATATTCATCTTGCCTGGGATTATCATAGGAGGAGAGCCTCTGCCAAAAGACCCCGAGGCTTTGGGACTTCTGGCTGCGGGCATACTCCTGTTCGTTTTTTACGCACTGGCACTCTCAGTGATCCTGGTCGCAGTTCCTTATGTCCTGGTAGTGGATGGGCACACTCCAGTGCAGTCCATATCTGAGTCCATAAAATTTTTTAGGTACAACAAATTCGATGTTGTTGTCCTCTGGCTCTTGATTGCGGCCTTTTCTCTGGGACTGCAGATGATAGGCGGAATTGCTCCAACCAGCTCGGGAGCAAGCAGTGAGTCACTATCAGCGATCACAAGCATGATCAACCTGCTCGTACTGGCGCCTCTGTCCAACCTCTGGTGGACAAGGCTTTATATGAGTAGAAGGGGGATTCTCAATGTAGCTGAGACGGAGGATCCGTGGTGAGTTTTAATTTGAGTTATACAGAGCTTATATTGCGCTTTCGACAGTACACGCTGATGCAGCAGTCTCTCATTGCCGGGATGATCGTGCTGCTGATATACATACCCTACTCATACTTTTTATTGAATTTGAATGCAGTGGAATCAATCAGCATGGCTATCTATTCGGCCATCCTGTTCATAGTCGTGTACTATCTTACGTCCTCACTCATCTTGCGCAAGACCAAGAAGATGACCACACAATCGGTTGGCCCTAAGAAAGGACTTCGACAAAAATGAGCTGCATCACACTTTGTTTTATTTTTAATAATATATTTTAATATAGCTCTCCCTAAAGTATAAGTCTGAGAGCCAGATACATCATTGAGGGTATGCAGAATGGAGCTGAAGATCGTTGAGATAAAGATTCCCGATGGAGCGAATCTAATTTTGGGGCAGAGCCATTTTATCAAAACTGCGGAGGACATCTATGAGGTCATGGCTGGAGCCGTGCCGGGAGCAAAGTTCGCAGTGGCATTCTCCGAGGCCAGCGGCGACTGCCTCGTGAGGACAGAAGGAAACGATGCGAGCCTGATTCAGGCGGCCCGAGACAATTCGCTGGCACTGGCCTGCGGACACACATTCGTGCTGCTGATGAAGGGAGCCTTTCCAATCAACATGCTCAATGCCATCAAGGCTGTGCCTGAGGTCTGCAACATCTTCTGTGCCACAGCCAATCCCTTGCAGGCGGTCGTGGCTGAGACAACGCTTGGTCGGGGCATTATGGGCGTCATCGATGGATTTTCACCCAAAGGAGCAGAGAGCGCATCAGATGTCGAGGAGAGGCGCAAGCTCTTGAGGAGGTTTGGGTATAAACTATGATCTGGCGATAAAGAACGGCCGGGTTTTCGTGGGAGAAGACCAGATCAGCACTGACATCTGGATTAAAGACGGCAGGATCGCCGCATTAGGAGGAGACCGCCGGGCTGAGGAGAAGATCGATGCCAGAGGCATGCTGGTCCTGCCGGGTGCAATCGACGTTCATGTGCATTTTCGCGACCCTGGGCCCAATTACAAAGAGGACTGGGCAAGCGGCTCGGCCTCTGCGGCGGCTGGTGGTGTGACATCGGTCATAGACCAGCCCAATACCACCCCCCGCACCCTGGATGCTTCTTCCTTTGAACAGAAGCTCGATATTGCCAGGCATCGCTCTTTTGTGGACTTCGGCCTAAACGGAGGAGCCGGAAAGATCGATGAGCTGGCATTTGCCGGGGCAGCGGCTATTGGCGAGATATTCTCCTATGAGCACAGCGATTCAGATCTTGCGAGAATCCTGGGCGATGTGAAGCAAGCAGGCATGCTGGCCACCCTTCATGCCGAGGACGGGGCCATCATCAAGGAGATGACCGCCGGGCTCGCGGGTCGACATGATGCCGAGGCCTATTCAGAGTCAAGGCCAGCTCTGGCCGAGGCTGCAGCCATTGAGAAGGCCCTTAGCTGGTCTGATCGTCTGCACATATGCCACTTGAGCAGCCACCGGGGATTGGATTTGATCGCCCAGGCCAAGAGAGGAGACAGAAAGGTGACGAGCGAAGTGACGCCTCATCACCTGCTCCTCAATATCAAGGATTACAAAAAACAGGGGTCATACCTGAAGATGAATCCACCTCTGCGAAGCGAAAAGGACAACGATGCCCTCTGGCAGGGACTTTGTAGTGGCACCATCGATATCATCGCATCTGACCACGCTCCGCACCTGCCGGAAGAGAAGAGAGATGACATCTGGGAGGCTCCACCAGGCGTTCCGGGCGTGGAGACAATGCTTCCGTTGATGCTCTTTGCAGTGAAGAGGAACATGCTAACCTTAAATCGGCTAATGCAGGCGATTTCCTCCCGACCTGCCGAGATCTTCGGCCTGGATGGCAAAGGCAAGATCGAGCGGGGAAAAGATGCAGATCTGGTTATCATCGACTCCAAAGCCATCACCAGGATCAATGCCGATCGGCTGCACAGCCGGGCTGAATGGACTCCTTTTGAGGGACGGGAGGCCATATTCCCGCAGATGACAATCGTGCGGGGCGAAGTTGTTTACGATGGTGGTCTGACTGTCAGGGCGGGATATGGCCGCTTTCTTGGTAGAGCGCGGCCAAGGCAAAAGGTTTTATGAGAACAAAGACATTATTTTGAGCATGAAATCAGATTCATCAGGGAGCAGCGATCTCGAGAGAGTGATCGGCAAGGCGGCAGTTGAAGCTGCAAGAATGTCCAGCCAGGCAAGCCAGGCAGCCAAGAAGATCCTGGGTGACGTGAGCAGCGAGATATCCGAGGCGAAGAGCTATGATTTGGCTCCCATCGACCTCATTGACACCGAAGAAGAGCTGATCGCCCTGGTGGCTCTGCCCGGCTCAAACAAGGACAGCATCGACCTGAGGGTGACTGAGGATAATCTTTACGTCGATGCCAAGATGGCGGCTCGAGAGGGAAAGTACCTGCGAAAGGAGATGGGCACGCTGCCCCGGCGGCGAGAGATCAAGCTGCCCATAGATATCAAGCCTGAGCAGGTGAAGGCCAGCTTCAAGGATGGAATACTGGAGGTGCACCTTCCCAAGCTAGTGGTAATAAATGCTCAGAGGGTGCAGGTAGACTAGGAACTAGTGCCTCAAAATATCATTTTTTTGAGTGAACTGATTATAATAGGGCATCCACTTCTGCATCTGAGAATCCCAACTGGCGCAAGACGATTTTCACATATTTTGAAGAGAGATCGGCCTTGGCCATGATTACCGGTGCCCTGAATATTCTGCCATCTTTCTCTCGCTCGAAGATTGCATGACTTGTGCCTCTCTGCCGGACGAATCTGGCATTGCCTCGGCCAAGAAGCTTTACTAATTCTTGGCTAGACATGGGAGGGATCTTCTTAGACACTGGCAGAAACCTCAAAGGTTATGCTTTCTGAATATGCCCAGCTCGAAGACGGTCTCACACAATCGACGTCCTCCATGAGAAACTCGCGCAGAATGTCCAAGGAAATGGGCTTTATTTCGTCCTCCAACCCTTCATCCTTCATAAATGAGATGTATTCAGCACAAGCATCCTGCAACATTTTCCTTGCTTCTTCTATGTTCTCACCTTGACTGGATACGTTGATCTCCAGACATAAGGCCACATAATGGTCTCCTGACTTCTTGATTATCCCAGTAAGCGGCATCTTCTTTTCACCCCGTGGTCACAATTCCAGGACTATTCTAAGATGATACGGAAATTATTCTCTATCATATTTATGCGATTCGCAAACCCCCAAAAATATAAAAAAATAAAATTCAATATGAATTATCCAGGCTCTCCGTCGTCGTCACCTCATAGGTATAATTTATGGCAACCTTCTGCCTCGGCGCGAGCGCCAGCTTCCATTTGAGCGAGGTTGCAGTGCTCTCGGCAGGCGGAAGCGAGACGGCTGTAACCACAGCCTCCTGAGGAATGCTGTCTGTGATCTCCAAGTTAGCCGTTCGGTCCAGATTGCTCTTGATCGACAGCTTGTAGGTCCAGGCCTCGACCGTCTCCCTGACGGTGTGATTTCCGCCATCTGAGCCAATCACCTTGAGGTTCTCGGTGATATTGTAGTCTGCCAGCTTGCTCTCAACCTTGAGGTCCGCAGATGGGCCAACCTCAATGGACGCATTGGTTCCTGCCGGGGTGTAGGGCATCTCGATGGTAGAGACGTACTCATCGTCCCGATAAAGCATGGCGCTTCCGGACGGCCAGGGGCTCGCAAGGGTGTTGTTGGCGCGGATCTCCTCAATCACAGGACCCTGCTGATCATTGTAGGCGTCCCAGGTGTACATTCTCACCAGCGGCGACTCTTCCTCGAAGAGGGGGAAGCCGATTACCTTATCCATGACCAGGTCCGATCGGTCCTCCAGCTCGAAGATGTACATGGTCTCAAGCTCGCCAGAGGAGAGTGGTGCGGCCTCTGCTGCATAATCTATGTACTCCTCAGCGGGAGCCGGGGCCGCTGCCACCTCTGAGTATCGTTGATTTTGGATTGACGACTTGGCCCGCGGGTAGGGCTCGCTTGCTGGCAGGCCGGCAACCAGCTTGAGCCGGACATCTTTGAGCTCCTCGCCAGCGAAGTTGCCGACCACTGCGTTAGCTTTCACCAGGACGCGGTCGTTTTCGAGGTGCAGATCATACATAGGACTCCAGGATGCAGCATTGTACATGAGATAGGAGAGGTCGAAGTTCTGAACGCCTGTAGACGAAACATTCAGGGTGAAGACGGGATTGTCCTCGTAGACCACCATCTCCTGGGTGGCGTTGCTGACAGAGAGCAGAACAGTGCTCTTCTCTGCTTTGTCTGGCAGATTGATCACAAACTTGTGCACCCCTTCGGTCACATCCAGGCGGCCCTCCCTTTTCACGGCCATGAGGCCGTCCGGATAAATGGTCACCGAGTCCACTGGAAGGGT
>CAZFFD010000011.1:0-43764 GCA_964518035.1 uncultured Methanotrichaceae archaeon
CCGATTATGCCAGCGCATTAGCGCAATACGACGGCAATAATTTGGCATCGCTGGAAAACGCTCTCGATAAGCTCTATTATTTCAGGATGGAGCGAGCCGTGGGCGGCACGTTATCTGTGGGCGGAGGCCTGCTGCTCAAGTACGTCCGGAGAGAGATCGATATAAGAAATCTGATCACCCTCTTCAGGATGAACAAGGCAGGCGTCGATGCAGCCGTTATCCAGGAGAACCTCATCCCCGGAGGGAAATTGCACGATGAGCTGAGCCGCATGGCTGGCCAGCCTTTCGGCGAGTTCCTTCGGGCGCTCGAGGGATACCCCTTCTGGTCATCTATCTCTGATATCGCAACGGCTGATCTCGATGCAGTCAGCAGAGTCGAGGCCAGGCTCAAGGCGTATCTCATCCGGTATGCATGGGCTCTTTCAAACTATCATCCGTTATCCATCTTACCGGTGCTCGGATACATGGTAAGCAAAGAGACAGAGGTCTCAAACATCAGGAAGATTGTGAGAGGAAAGGAAGCCGGACTTCCTGCCGAACTCATTGAGGAGCAAGTGGTGGTGGCTTAAATGGAGATTGCCTTTGTAGGAGGGAGCGAGAGCGTCCTCGGGTTCAATCTGGCGGGTATAAAGAAATCTTATGCGGCCAACACCGAAGAGGAGATGGTCTCTAAGATTGGCGGAGTCATGGCTGATTCAAATGTGGGCATTCTGGTGTTGAAGCAATCGGATTACAACAAGCTGCCCAAGAGACTTCAAGAGCAGCTCTCCGAATCCATCAAGCCTACCATCATTACCATCGGAACCGAGCAGAGCACAGAGATGAGAGAGAAGATTAAAAGGGCAATAGGTGTTGATTTATGGAAGTAGGGAAAATAAAGCGAGTCGCCGGACCACTGGTTCAGGCCATAGGCCTGAAAGCTTCCATGTACGACCTGGTACTGGTCGGCGAGGAAGGCCTGATGAGCGAGGTCATCGGCATTTCCGGCAATAAACATATCATTCAGGTATACGAGGATACGGGCGGCGTGCGGCCCGGCGAGCCCGTCAAGGAGACAGGAGCTCCACTCGTGGCACAACTGGGTCCAGGCATTCTGACTCAGATTTACGACGGTATCCAGAGACCACTGCCAAAGCTGGCAGAGATGTCTGGTGATTTCATCAGCCGAGGCCTATTCGTTGACGGCATCGACCACAAGAAGAAGTGGGAGTTCAAGCCTATTGTGAAAAAGGGCGATGTTCTGAAGCCCGGCCAGGCCTTTGGTGAAGTTCAGGAGCAACTGCTCATCAAGCATAAGATCATGGTCCCGCCCAAGCATAAAGGCGGTGCAGTCAAGGAGATCTATTCCGGAAACTTCACAGTCGATGAAACTGTGATCGTCTTTGAGGACGGAAGCAAGCTCACCATGATGCACAAGTGGCCAGTAAGACAGGCCCGGCCTGTTGCTGCAAAGCTGGCACCAACCATTCCCTTGAGAACAGGACAGAGGGTAGTAGACGGATTCTTCTCTCTGGCCAAGGGCGGCACGGCTGCCATCCCAGGCGGATTCGGAACCGGAAAGACGGTTATGCAGCAGACCCTGTCCAAGTGGGCAGATGTCGACATTGTGATTTACGTGGGATGCGGCGAGCGCGGCAATGAGATGGCCGATCTGCTGCATGAGTTCCCAGAGCTGCAAGACCCAAGAACAGGCAGGCCCCTCATGGAGAGGTCAATCGTTTACGCCAATACCTCAAACATGCCTGTGGCTGCTCGTGAGGCATCCATTTACACCGGAATGACCACTGCAGAGTACTACAGGGATATGGGCTACGACTGCCTGATGACCGCTGATTCCACTTCACGGTGGGCAGAGGCCATGAGAGAGATGGGCTCCCGTCTTGAAGAGATGCCTGGTGAGGAAGGTTATCCCGCATACCTGGGTGCCAGACTTGCTGACTTCTACGAGCGTGCTGGACGTGCCGAGGTTCTCAACGGCGGCCAGGGTTCAGTCAGCATCGTGGGTGCAGTGTCCCCAGCCGGCGGAGACTTCACCGAGCCCGTCACTCAGAACACGCTCAGAATGGTCAAGGTATTCTGGGCACTGGACTCAAAGCTTACCCAGCGCAGGCACTTCCCGTCCATCAACTGGCTTGATTCCTATTCCCTGTATGACCAGATCCTAGAGCCCTGGTTCGTGGAGAACGTCAGCCCGAACTGGAACAAGAACAAGAGACGCGCCATGGCCATTCTGCAGGAGAATGCCGAGCTGGAAGAAATCGTGATGCTCGTTGGTTCCGATGCCCTGCCTGAGGATCAGCAGATCACTCTCGAGGTGGCAAGGATGATCATCAACTTCTGGCTGGCTCAGAGCGCATTCCACCCGGTGGATACATTCGCTCCCTACAAGAAGCAGTTCGACCTATTGGAAGCCATCTTGAAGTACAGAGATCATGCCTTCGATGCAGTCCAGAAGGGCATACCTGTGGCGGCGATTACATCCGTTCCATCCAAGGATGCTCTGGCCAAGGTGAGGCTGGAAGCCGAGTATGAGCCCATCCTGGCAAAGGTTATGGCTCAGATGGAAGCCGAGTTCAAGGCGCTGAAGTGAGGAGGGTTCAAAATGACCAAGGAATACAAGACTATTACTGAGATCTCCGGACCACTCATCTTCGTAGAGAAGACCGAGCCAGTGGGCTACAATGAGCTCGTCGAGATCAGGACTGGTGGAGAGCTGAAGAGAGGACAGGTGTTGGATACCTCTGATGAGATCGTGGTTATTCAGGTATTCGAGGGAACCGGCGGTCTGTCCAAAGAAAGCGCAGTCAGTTTCACCGGAGACGTCATCAAGATGCCACTGTCTCCTGGCATTGTGGGACGCGTTCTGTCCGGATCCGGAAAGCCCAGAGACGGCGGCCCAGAGATTGTGCCTGAGGTATTGAGAGATATCGCCGGAGCTGCCATCAATCCGGCTTCCCGTGAGAAGCCGCGCGCTTTCATTCAGACTGGCATATCCACAATCGACGGAACTAACACACTGGTGCGCGGCCAGAAGCTGCCTATCTTCTCTGGTGCAGGTCTGCCTCACAACGACCTTGCTCTGCAGATCGCCAGGCAAGCCAAGGCGCTTGGTGAAGCAGAGTCCTTCGCAGTTATCTTCTGCGCCATGGGCATCACCAACGAAGAGGCTCAGCACTTCCTGGCTGACTTCGAGAGAACTGGCGCCCTGGAGAGAGCTGTCGTGTTCCTCAACCTGGCCGACGACCCGGCTGTGGAGAGGATTCTGACACCCAGGCTGGGACTGACCACTGCCGAGTATCTGGCTTTCGATCTGGACATGCACGTGCTCATCATCTACACGGACATGACCAACTACTGCGAGTCTCTCAGACAGATGGGAGCAGCTCGTGAAGAGGTGCCAGGACGACGTGGATATCCAGGATACATGTACACCGACCTGGCCATTCAGTACGAGAGGGCTGGAATCATCAAGGGCAGAAAGGGCTCTATCACCCAGTTCCCAATCCTGACCATGCCCGGCGATGATATCACTCATCCCATTCCGGACCTGTCCGGGTACATCACCGAGGGCCAGATCCTCATCTCCCGAGAGTTGCACAGAAAGGGCATTTATCCACCGGTGGACATTCGTCCCTCGCTTTCCAGGCTGATGAACTCCGGTATCGGTAAGGGCCACACTCGCGAGGATCACAGGGCAGTATCGGATCAGCTCTATGCTTACTATGCAGAGGGCAATGATCTGCGCGGTCTCGCTGCCATTGTCGGCAAAGAGGCTCTCTCGGAACGCGATAAGCTTGTCCTGGAGTTCGCAGATAAGTTCGAGAAGAGATTCGTCAATCAGGGCAGAGATGAGGATAGGTCTATCTTCGATACCCTCCAGATCGGATGGGATCTCCTGGCAGACCTGCCGGAAGCGATGCTCACCAGGATTGATGATAAATACATCAAGGCTTACCATCCAAAGTACGCAAGCACAGCAAAGAAGTGAGATCATGGCCGTAATTCGAGGAACTAAACCGACCAGGGCAGTGCTGATCGCTCTCAAGAAAAGGATGAAGATCGCTAAAACTGGTCACTCGCTCCTCAAAATGAAGCGTGACGGCCTCATGATTGAGTTCTTCGAGGTGCTAAACAAGGCCAAGACTGTCAGGAAAGAGCTGGTCGAAGCTCTGCTCATAGCTGAGCAGAGGCTTCAAATGGCCATGGCTGTGGAGGGCACAGTTGCCATCAACAGCGTGGCCTTTTCCTTGCAAAAGGAGCCCGTGATCCAGCTCGAATCCAGGAATATCATGGGCGTAGTGGTTCCCAAGATCGCGGCAGAGGCCGTGCAAAAGAAGATGTTCGAGCGAGGCTACGGCATCATAGGGACCAGTGCGGCCATTGATGAGGCAGCTGATGCCTATGAAAAGTTGCTTGATAAGATCATCCTGGCTGCAGAGGTAGAGACCGCCATGATAAGGCTGGTCGAGGATATCGACAGCACCAAGAGGCGTGTCAATGCTCTGGAGTTCAAGGTGATTCCTGATGTCAAGGATACCATCAAATTCATCAGCATGGCCTTGGAGGAGATGGAAAGGGACAACCTGGTCAAGATGAAGATGCTCAAGGGCAAGTCCGAGAGGAAAGCCGCAGCAGAAGCTGCCAAGAAGGAAGCGGAAAAAGCCGCTGCCAGCAAAGCAACTGCTTAAACTCTCAATAAAACAATGCCGAACTGGTTTGAGCGCAAGGCGAAAGATTGGTTTGGCACGCCTGAGAAGAAGATGCGTCTTCTTCAGTGGTTGGTGTACCTCACCAACCTCTATATTATTTTTGGAATATTTGTGCTAATCTGGATTCTATATGGAAAATATATTATAAAGGCCTGGCACTTTTATATGCAATAAATATATTATTTCATTGCTTTATCTATATCGTATCGCAGAAATCCTCGCAGAAGTATTTGCGCATTGACATTAGATCTGTGATCTCTTTCTTAATCATCCCGTTAATGCTGTTTGAATTATAGCCTCCTGTCAAGTCAAAGTAGACATTGCTCCCTTTAACAAATACGCTCTTTCCAAGTAGCATTGGCTTGATGTCATTCATAAGATAGTCATATTGCTTTTTGTTTAGATTTGAAGCATCCACATCCTCTAAAGTTATCGTCCTGTTCACAGTTTCGTTTCCTATAAGCAGGCTGGTCGGTGAATTAACACTTAAAATAGTGCCCTGCATATCGAAGTATGATGCCTGAAGCAGCAAAATTACGGGAATCAATGCAAGCGCGTTCATGAAGGTTTAATGCCATTTCTGATAGTATAAATGTATTTATTCTCTATTTTCCGCTGGCATCTAAATTCTCTGATGCCGCTATGGTCTTTTTTCTTTGAGCCATCCGGTATCCGGTAACGACTAATCTCCGTCCTGCCAGGAGCCTGTCCAGCTTCTCGTCTCCTGTATCCACCAATAATTGCTGCAGCTCTGATAGCTTGTGGGGCGTTGATATTATTATCAGGTTCTCTTCACCCACGCGGCTTAGCACAGCCGCGCTTATCTGCTGGCTGCCTCGTCCGAGGATGAATCCCTGGGCTCCGATTGGGCTGACTATTATCTTTATCAGATTCTCTCTGTCCAGCAGCGCAAGGAGATCATTCTCGGAAGCATCCTTTATGATGAGCAATCCATTTTTGATCACATCAACACCTAGGAGCGTCTTCTCCACATTTAGCAGTTCAGCAATCCTTGAAGTGGTAGTACCCGCCCCCAGAATGTAGGCTGCCCCGTCCCTCATGAATTCAGAGGCAAAAAGAGCTATCTGATCCTTGAACTCCTCTTCGCTGCCGGAAACATAGATTCTCTTTCTCTCCTGCACCAAGACTGGCTTGTAAGGAGTCCGGGCCAGGGCATAGAGCTTGGTCTGCATCTCTCCCTTGCGATATAGATCCTCATCCACATCTACGACTTCTGTATCTCTGACCTTTAGCTCACCTCTGATATATCCCTGGGCAATCTCGGCAGCAGCCTGAGGGCTGATTGCAAAGACCCCTGAGTGCATCTTCACTCCCGCCGGGACGCCGAGCAGCGGCACCTGGCCAGCTATGCTCGCCACATCCCGTGCTGTTCCGTCCCCCCCGCAAAAGATAATCAGATCTGTGCCCCTCTCCAGAAAAGCCTTGCATGCTGCTTTGGTGTCCTGAGGATTGGTAGGTGAAGTGGCCTGATACGCTACATCATAATTGAGAGCTCTCTCTTCCAGAGCATTCTCTCCCATCTCTCCGCTGGCTGTTAAAAATAAGAATCTCTCTTTATCGGCGGAGAGCTGATTCAGGAACGTACGCGCTCGCTCGAAGGCCAGGGGCCTCGCGCCTCTGGCCAGGGCCTGTTCAGCCAGGCCGTCCGTTCCCTTCAATCCCACTGTTCCGCCCATGCCTGCGATGGGATTGACGAGAAATCCTATTAGGGCGAGCTTCTCTCTCATCAAGCCTTGGGCAGCTTGGCCAGGGATTGCTTGACCAGCTCGGCGGGATACTCATAGTCCACGAGCTTGCCGTCGTTGTAGGCATCGTAGGCAGCCAGGTCAAAGTGGCCGTGGCCGGTCAGAGAGATGAATAATGTCTTGGCTTCCCCAGTCTTCTTGCATCTCAGCGCCTCATCTATCGCCGGCTTGATGGCATGAGATGCCTCTGGTGCGGGAATTATGCCCTCGGTCCGTGCAAAGAGGGTAGCTGCCTCGAATACCTCGGTCTGCTGCAGAGCCGTGGCCTCGATCAGACCATCGTGTACGAGATTGCATAGCAAGGGGGCGTCTCCATGATAACGCAGGCCGCCTGCATGAATTCCTGGCGGGATGAAGTCGTGCCCCAGAGTAAACATCTTGATCACAGGGCACATTCCAGCTGTGTCGCCGAAGTCGTAGGCATAAAGCCCCTTGGTCAGGCTTGGACAGGCCGACGGCTCGCAGGCTACCATGCGTAGCTCTTTTCTGTCTTTCATCTTGTCTGGGATGAATGGGAAGACCATGCCAGGGAAGTTGCTTCCTCCGCCGCAGCAACCGTACATGATATCCGGATAGTCGTCTGCCAGATCGAATTGTTTTTTCAGCTCCAGGCCCTCAACAGTCTGATGTAGAAGAACGTGATTTAGAACTGAGCCCAATGCATAATTGGTATCATTGTGTGTGGCTGCGTCCTCGACAGCTTCAGATATGGCGATGCCTAGCGACCCCGGAGTATCCGGCATCTCAGCCAGTACCTTTCTGCCAAAATTTGTCTTGTCGGAGGGGCTGGCGAAGCATTCAGCTCCCCAGACTCGCATAGCGCTCTTCCTGTAGGGTTTGCTGTCGAAGCTTGATCGGACCATGTAGACTGTGCACTTCAAGCCGAATAGAGTTGTAGCTAAAGCGAGCGCTGAACCCCACTGGCCGGCTCCAGTCTCCGTAGCAAGCCTTTCTATCCCTTCTTTCATATTGTAGTAGGCCTGAGGCACAGCGGTATTGGGCTTGTGGCTTCCGGCTGGGCTTACGCCCTCATATTTGTAGTAGATCTTGGCTGGAGTCTTCAGAGCTTTCTCGAGCGCTGCGGCCCGGTAAAGTGGAGTGGGCCTCCAGAGCCGGTAGATGTCGCGTACCTCTTCAGGGATGTCTATCCAGCGGTCTGTACTCATCTCCTGCTTGATGAGGGCCTTGGGAAAGATCGGCTCCATATCTGCAGGACTCATGAGCTTGAGGGTGCCAGGGTGCAAAGGCGGGTCCAGGGGGGTAGGCATGTCGGCGGCTACGTTGTACCATTTCTTGGGGATCTCTTCCTCGTCGAGCAAATACTTGATCTTCATCCGGAACACTCCATCTTTAGACTGCAATGCAACCTTATGTACATCGTTGGTATTATCGTATTTATTTAAAGCCTTTGAGATGGCCAAGGTTAAGATTTATTTATCATGGATGGAATGGCACTTGCCATGAGTGGCCAAACCCTGTCTGAGAAGATATTTTCTAAGGCCTCGCAAAGAGAGGTACGTGCAGGCGATTTTGTCATGGCGGATATTGATAGAGCCATGATACACGACATCACCGGACCGCTGGCGGTCAAGGGATTTTATGAGATTGCGGGCAGGGATGCGTCGGTTTGGGATCCTTCCAAAATAGTCCTGCTCTTCGATCATCAGGTTCCTGCTGACAGCCTGAAGGCGGCGGAGAATCACATCATGCTGCGCCGTTTCGCGCAGGAGCAGTCCATCCTGAACTACGACATATTCTGCGGGGTATGCCATCAGGTCATGCCTGAGAAAGGGCATGTTCTGCCCGGCAATATAATAGTAGGAACCGACTCGCATACCTGCACTTACGGTGCACTCGGCGCCTTTGCTACTGGTATCGGATCTACTGACATGGCATCAGTCTTTGCCACAGGTAAGTTGTGGTTTATGGTTCCGAGGACCCTCCAGATCATGGTCGATGGAAGGCTGCCCAATCGCGTGACCTCTAAGGATGCTGTGCTGAGGATTATTGGGGATATTGGGGCGGATGGTGCGAACTATCTTGCCTGCGAGTTTCTGGGTGAGGCTTCTGGCAGGATGAGCATCCCTGAGAGGATGACTGTGTCCAACATGGCTATTGAGATGGGTGCAAAAGCAGGCATCTTCGAGACGGATGAAACCGCTATCAAGTACCTGGAAGGCCGGGTTGAGGATAGATCAGCCATTCGAGAGGGGATCGTGCGGAGCGATGAGGATGCGACCCTCACCCGTAGAAGCTGGAATGTGAGCGATCTTGAGCCTCAGATTGCACTGCCTCACAATGTGGACAACGTCAAGCCCATCAGCCAGGTGCCCAAGACCACAGTGGATCAGGTATTCCTGGGCTCCTGCACCAATGGTCGCTTCGAGGACCTGAAGCTTGCTTGTGAGATGATGAAGGGCGAGCCGGTGGCTAAGGGTGTGCGAATGATCGTCGTTCCAGCCAGTCGCATTGAGTACATGAAGTGCCTCAGGGCGCGCCTGGTTGAGAAATTCATGGAGGCGGGGGCGATGGTTGAGTCTGCCTGCTGCGGGCCGTGCATGGGCGGAAGCTTCGGCCTCCTGGGCGCTGGCGAGCGTTGTCTGTCTACGTCGAACCGCAACTTCGTGGGCCGCCAGGGAAGCCCCCAGGCCTTCGTCTACCTCTGCTCGCCTGCAACTGCGGGGGCGAGCGCCATCACCGGGTACATCACCGACCCAAGGGATATTTGATAGACCAGCAACTTCGCTTTGTGTCTTTGTGCTTTGGTGGTTGAATCTATCAGTTTTCACCACAAAGGCACAAAGTCACGAAGACGATCATTTCCGGGAACCATTAAATGAAAATCGCACTCAAGCTTGCCTATCTGGGCGACAACTACTACGGCTTTCAGCGCCAGCCGGATCTGGTCACAGTCGATTCCGAGGTTCGCAAAGCGCTATCACAAATAGGCGTCATTCACGGCGACTTCTGCTACGCTGGCAGAACGGACCGGGGCGTCTCAGCTCTGGGCCAGGTGATCGACTTTTGGATCGACGAGTCTCAGGTGAAGCTGACCCGACCGCGCTGTGTAAATGGCCGGCTGCCCCGGGACATCTGGACCTGGGCCTGGGCAGTTGCCCCCGTGGGCTTTTCCGCCCGGTGGAATGCGCAATGGCGGGAGTACCGCTATCTTCTCTGGCATCCGGGCCTCGAACTGGATAAGATGCGTTCGGCTGCAGAGCTGCTTTTGGGCGAGCATGATTTCAGGAACTTCTCTTCTGCCAAGGTGGATACGGTAAAGACCGTCCAGAAGCTTTTGGTCTCTTCAGAGAACGGCCTCTTTGTCTTTGACATCAGGGCCAACGGCTTTCTCTGGAATATGGTGAGAAAGATCGTCGGAGCATTGGAAAAGGTCGGGTCCGGTCAAAAGGACATGGCGTGGTTTTCAGATCTGCTCAGGCCCGAGCTGAATCATGGTGCACCAACAGCTCCCGCCGATGGCCTGATCCTCATGGATGTGGGCTATGAGGGGCTGGAATGGCAGGTGGATGAGTACTCGCGGGCGCGGGCGGCCACAGCTCTTGCGGCCACGGTGCAGAAGAGAATGGCAGGGGCGATGGTTGCCAGGGAGTTAGAGCGGGCGATGATGATAAACAAAAATTCCCTGTGAGGTAGCTGCAACGAAGCCTCTCTGACATATCTCTTCAGACTACCTGCAAGGGACGGTGTAATCGTGGCCCAAATAACAAAAGAGATGGTTATTGCTATGCATGAAGACCTCATCAGGACGGGCGGCCGGGTTCATGGTATCCTTTGCGAAGGGACCCTTGATTATATAATTGAGGAAATTAATTTTGTCCCCGGTGTCTATGCCAAGGCGGCTTGGGCTTTGTACATGTCAAGGTATCATCCTTTTTTCGATGGCAACAAAAGAACTTCGTTCGTTTTAGCTGCAACGATTCTCAGAATGAGCGGCCATTACCTGGAACGAAGAGATGAGGATGAAATCATTGATGCCCTTCAAAGGATCTCAGATGCTGAGATGGAGTGCGAAAAAGAGCGTATTGAGGCGTGGTTGAAGAAGAAGAGCAAAACCTGGTTCAAAGCCCGCCAGAGAAGTATCTACGATTACTTCTGAGCGAGCCGTTCCAATAGTCTGCGATGACTCCAGGTGACATTCAGATATGCTTCCCTCATATCGGCAGGCAGGACGTCCAGTGCACGTATTCGATCCTCATCAGATATTCGTTCTCCTGCAACAGTTCGCTTGTACATGATAGTTACATATTAATTGCGGCAATAAAACACTTTTGGGCCCGACCACGCGTTGCAGAATACTGAAATGAAGAAAACATCATATAGTCCACCCATCAAACGGACTGAAAATGGACGACGATGGACTCAATGAACATCAAGACGATTCCGACCGGTTGGGCCGGCTCGCCATTCAAGCCATGGCACTTCTGGGTGGCCTGGCAGGAGTGATCATAGCTGTTTTTCATCTTACTGCCTCGGAGATCGGCTCTTCTTCGTCGCACATAGCCTGGAGCGATTTGATCCTTGTCGCAGGCATCGCATTTCTGCTGTTTGGCGCTGCCGGTATATCCGGAGCGTTTCTTTACACCAGATACAAGAGACTGGTCGGCTGGCTTCTCACCTCTTGCGGCCTCCTGGGCTTTGTCGTCGGATATGTCGCCTGGTCGAATTGGGTAGGCTTTCTTGGATGGGCCGTTTGGATTCCTGCGGGAGTGTTGCTGGCAGGAGCCGGGCTTTTGGCTCTGGTCACCCCTGAGCATTTGAGATCCCGGCTGCTTGGTCAGGAGAGCAGTCTGGATGGCACGGCAGTCGATCGCTCCCCAATTGATCAGGCGCTGTTTGTTGGCGTCGTTCTTGCAGGAATCGGCCTTCTAACTGTGATATTCCTGGTTTCTGGAATCATAGTCTTTGGAGCTGAGAATGCCCTCAAAGATGATGCGACCCGGGACCAGGAAGATTTTGACAATGCAGATCTCGCTGCTAGCATGGGCAGATGGGACAAGTCTGTAGAATCTTATGATGATATCCTCTCAAGAAACCAGTCCAACCTCCGGGCCTGGAAGGAGAGGGCCTATGCTCTGCAGAAATTGGGTCGATACGATGAAGCCACAGAAAGCTATGAGAGAGCTTGCCAGCTTGATTCTGGTGATGAAACGCTGCAAGAGGATCTCGACAGGGCTCAGAGCGACATGCAGCAATTCATGGAGCAGAACAACTCGACGTCTGGCACTGCCAAGCCAGCCCTTTGAACCTTCGGGATGGGCTACTACAGTGTCAGCGTCATCATATCCCAGCCTACAATCGTGGGCACTTCCGACAGCTCAATCACCTGCTCGGCCATCAGGTCCTCGCATCCCGACGCCTGCGGGTAGATGTGGGTGAGCACAACCCGCTTTATCCCGTGATTTTTTATCATGCTGCCAAGCTTTTTCGGCGTGCTGTGGTTTGTGACGTCGAAGGGCTCTGGAAAGGAGCACTCGTGCACCAGGAGGTCGGCTCCCTTGGCCAGAGCTGCCACTCGTGGGGATGGCTCGGTGTCTCCTGAATAGACCACGACGCGGTCATCTGCCTCCAGCCGATATGCGAGCGCCGTTACGCTGTGGCGTGCTTCCTCTGCAAAGATGTCAAAGCCCTTCAATGAGATGGAGTCCATTGGATGAAGCTCACGCACGGCTACATCCATTTTTGCCAGGTTTGGGTAAAGGCTTTTTGCCACCCGAACATACTCTTTCGTGCCCTCTGGTCCGAAGAGCTGCAGGCCAGGCAGGTCCGCCAGAAAGCGGGCGTTTGCCAGGGCTAGCAGATCTGAGACGTGGTCCAGGTGGAGATGAGTGAGAACAACTGTATCCAGGGCCTCCAGGCTGGCTCCAACCTGATCCAGGCGCAGGATGGTGCCTGCCCCGCAGTCAAGGAGCAGGGGCTGTTCAGACTCAGCTAAAACCGCTGCCTGGGAGCGGCCGGGCTGGGGGATGCCCACACCCGTCCCAAGCATTGTCACCTTCAGGCTCATAGAGCACCTATTGGAGGCATTTGGTAATTAACCATATTCATTGGCCAAACAATATCGCCCGATCGTACGCCAGATCCGTATAGCTCGGACCTACATTGGTCTCATTCTGAACATAAGCCCTGAATCCGAGGTACGCAGTATCATTCAGCTCGATGCCACGCGATCCCTGACCCCAAGGCACCTGGCTGCAGTTCGACTCGTTGTCGCAGCGTCGCCCCAGCTTCCAGACGTACAGATATTTTGCCGCCTGATTTCCTGGAAGGTATTCCTCTGCAGTGCCCGCGAACTTGTTGTTGTCCACCGCAATCACACCGTTATCTAGCTTTGATCCATAGATTCCTAGGTTGGAGTAGAGCGCTTTTACCGATGCTGCATGGTTGACTCCATAAACGATTAAAAACTCATCCGGATCGTCTCTCAGAACAAATGTCGATGTGTTCAGATAGGCTGCGTCGCGCCCGGCGCCGAGTATGTTGACGCCCCTCTGTATTGCATCGTAGCCCTCGGTGAACCATAGAGAGGTGACGAGTTCAGTGGCGTTTTGTTTACCATATCTGTCCAGGATGGCCTGCCTCAGGTCGTTCAGGGCTGGCATCAGGTCCAGTTCACTTCCATTTCCGGTTTCTCGCACCCTTAGCTGTTGCATTGGATAGGCATTGATGCTTGCGGTTTCATTGGGAGTTATGCGCAGCACTATGCCGGACAGATTGTTCAGGTAGGCCTTCCCTGCATCCTCATCTTTAAAGGAATACATCCTGTGGAGGAGAATGAAGGAGTCATCGTACTTGTCAACGCCCATCCTGAGAATGGAGGACGGCAAGGTCTCAGTATTGATCATATCAGGCAAATATCCCGCCGACTTTGCCGCTTCTCGTACACGCTCATCGATTACCTTATCTGCCGTAGACACGATGACCGTCGCTTTATCGAAGGGATTGCCATCTGTGCCGTTGGTCTTGATGGTACGGAAGTTTATTGTATCGCCGATATTGCAGAATGTCTTTCTGAATAGTTGCTCAACTGGGTAATAGTGATAGTACTGGAATGTCTGATAGCTGAAGTAGGTGCACTCAGGTGGCGTAGTACCTATGAAGACCAGGGCTTCATCCGGCCTCAGCCGATATACTGCCGACATGTTATTCTTATCAGTAAAGGCATTTGGCAATGACTGACCGGGAGCCGGTGGGAGGACGTAGACCTTATATGGTGCTTCGGGGTTATTGCCGTTGCAGCTGAACAATATTCCCGCATCAACCAGGTCAAAAACATTCATGAGCTTAAGCCCTCCGAACTGCACTGTGAACCCTGATTTTTCCAGCTCAGTCTTGAAGGCCTGGACATCTCCGCCTGCGATGTTGCCGTTGTCAATATCCAGGGAATCGTTGCCAAGCCATGTGAAATTAGAGGCCAGCATCTTCTGGTAATGTGATATAAACAGTTCCAGGTTCATTGAGCTCTCGTTGGTCATCTTATTCGATGCGTTCTCGGCAGCCGCCGTTCCCATCAAAAGGGCAACTAAAAGAAAAATGGTGGCAGCTTTAGGGAAGACATGGCTTGGCATATGCAATACCTCTTATATTTTTATGGTCTTCTTGATGATATATTTACGCTGGCCGATTCATTAAGCGTTAATTGCGAACACGTCTCCTCTCGCAGGAATGCTGACTTCTCTGATTCCCAACCGTCTCAGAGCCGCGGCCACTGCTTCTGCTGCATGAATCTCGCCGTGCACCACAAATGCTCGATCGGGCCTGTTGGGAATTCTCTCAATGAAATCCAGCAACTCCCCCTCATCGGCGTGAGCGCTGTAGGCATTGATCACCTCTATCTTGGCTCTCACCTCATGCTCCTCACCGAAGATTCTAACGACTCTCTCCCCCTCCAGGATCTTTCTTCCAAGAGTATTTTCCGCTTGAAATCCCACGAAGAGGACGGTTGTCTTTGGGTCGCCGATATTTCTTCTTAGATGATGCAAGACCCTTCCGCCTTCTGCCATCCCGGAAGCGCTGATGATTATCGCCGGCCTCTTGATGTTGTTCAGGCTCTTTGACTCCTCGGTGTTGCGAGTGTACCTCAGACAGTCAAATCCAAAGGGATCCTTGCCCCCATCTTGAAGCAAGAGCTGCTCAGTCTCCTCATCATAGCACTCAGGATGCTGCCGGAAGATCTCGGTTATGTTGGTTGCCAGAGGGCTGTCGACATAAACCGGCATAGCGGGGATCTGCTCAGACTGCATCAGCTCATGCAGATGGTAGACCACATCTTGAGTTCTCCCTACAGCAAACGCCGGTATTATGAGCAGGCCTCTCTGATTTGCCGTCTCAGTCACAATTCTTGATAGCTTTTTCTTGGCTTCGTCCATCGGGCCATGATGGCGCCCGCCGTATGTCGATTCGGTGATGAGAATATCTGCCCGATCGATTGCTTGCGCATCTTTAACCACTGCTGCGCCCTTTCGTCCCAGGTCGCCGGTGAAGACGAGGGTAGTAACCTTCTTCTCATGCGCTCTGGAATCGGTCTCGGCCTCTGAGATCTCCAGCGTCACCGATGAGGAGCCCAGAATGTGTCCCGCATCCCTGAATGTAAGGCGAATTCCAGGAAAAATCTCTAGAGTCCGTCCGTACTCCATGGTATGAAAAAGCCGCAACGATTCGGTTGCGTCCTTCAGTACGTAGAGCGGCTCGATTGCAGACAGCCCTTTTTCTGCATTCAGCCTGTTGACAAACCGCAGGTCCGACTCCTGCAGAAGTGCCGAGTCGCGGAGCATGGCGCTGCAGAGGTCGCGCGTAGCAGATGTCGAGAAAATTCTGCCGTCAAACCCAAGCTTGACCAGCATTGGAAGTTTGCCGGTGTGGTCAAGATGGGCATGTGAGAGCACTACGGCATCAATGCTCTTGACATCGAACGGGAACTTGGAGTTTAGATTGCGAGCTTCCTGCCTTCTCCCCTGGACCATCCCGCAATCCAGCAAGAGCCTGTACCCATTTGCCTCAACCATATGCATAGAGCCCGTAACTGACTGAGCGGCTCCTAGGAATTTCAGTATCAATTTATTGCCACCGATTTCTCAATTTTTATCCATTGTATGCAGCGTCTATTGGGATAAGAATCCTGTGCCAAGGCGTGTGCCGAATATCGAGAAACTATTTAACAGAATATGTCCCATTAATGGTAATCAGAGAGGTGAGGACCATTAATCATCCCGATCGCATATTCTCCTTCAAGGAGCTGGAAACAGAAGATGATCTAGTTGAAGCCATGACCAATCACAAATGGCCTATTTGCTATGGCTTTTACTATGGAAAGCTGCTATACCTGGGAGACGGAGACAGCGAGGACCATCCTGAGTACGCAGTTGTGACCGTCGATCGAATCGAGGGCCATCATGGTGTCCACGGTCGTGAGGTGGGAAGGATCAGTCCTATGGGAATGGCGGCAGAGCAGGTTTCTCAGTTTATTGGTGAGATGATGGCAGGCCGTTACAGAAGCGAGAATCCTGTTCGCGTTGAGGCCGAGCCCATATGGCATCATAGCTGCAGTTTCTGCAGGCTGGAAGAGGATTAGGCCTGTCGTCTTTGTCATCTGGATAAAATTAATATAATGGTATCCAGTATAACAATACCCTAAAAAGCATTCTGTTCGACCGGGACTTTAGGAGGGACTTTCGTGGCTGAGACAAGAAATTTCGCACTCAGGGATGAGAAGGGCAATGAGATTGGGGTATTTACAGGAAAGCAGCCGAGGCAGGCTGCCTTGAAGGCTGCCAATAGGGGCATCACAGATATAAGGCTCAGGGAGCGCGGCACAAAGAAGGTTCACCTTTTCAAAGGGGAGAGGGTCCAGGTAACCAAGCCCAAGGGTGCGCCGGCATGGATGCCCGAGACTATCTGGAAGCCGAAGGTAAAGAAGGTAGGCGTAGAGAAGCTTGATGGGCTGTAGTGGATTAAGCCCAACGTCATTTTTTTTTTTTTTGCTCACCCTTCTCTGTGGCATCTGTAGCTCGTTGTTAATGATCCGAAGATCTTTTGGACGTCGTTTCGGCCACAGATTATTTCTTCAGGGCCGTCTTCATGACATAAGGTGTTTTTGATGGATGTACTCTGGCTTACAGAAGACGATGTTAAATCCATTCTTACAATGGACGAGGCAATTGGTGCCGTAAAGGGAGCATTCTATGATCATGCAATGGCCAAGACACAGATGCCTGCTAAGTCCTATCTTTACTTTCCCCAGTACGATGGCGATCTGAGGACCATGCCGGCCTATTTGGAGGGCCTGGATGTAGCCGGAGTCAAGATAGTCAACGTTCATGCTAAAAATCCCTGCATCGGCCTTCCTACTGTCATGGCACTTTTAACTCTGATCAGTCCCAAGAACGGGGCTCCTCTTGCCATCATGGGTGCCACCTACCTCACGTCCATGCGCACAGGCGCGGCAGGAGCTGTGGCGGCCAGACTGCTGGCGAGAAAGGACAGCCATGTTGTGGGAATGATTGGCGCCGGGGTGCAGGCCAAAACCCAGCTACTGGGTGTGTCCAGTCAGTTTGAGATCGATACTGTGAGGGTTTTTGACGCATCTCTCTCACAATCACAGTCTTTTGAAAAGGAATGCAGGGCTTTTCTGGATTGCGAATACCTGATAGCCGAAGAGCCCTCGGATGCCTGCCAATGCGATATTCTGATCACAACCACTCCATCGCGTATCCCCGTGGTCAGAAAGGATTGGGTCCTGCCAGGAACCCATATCAATGCCATTGGTGCCGATGCAAGAGGAAAGCAGGAGATTGAGTCAACTCTCACTAAAGGCGCTAAAATCTTCGTAGACGATCTGGTGCAGGCGGTGCACTCGGGTGAGGTGAATGTCCCCATATCCGAAGGCGTGTTGCTTCCTGTGGATATTCATGCACAGTTGGGGTCAGTCCTGGCCGGCAAAAAATCGGGCAGAGAGAACGATCAGGAGATCACTATCTTCGACTCGACGGGGCTGGCCATTCAGGATGTGGCCACTGGCTATTCAGTTTACGAAAAGGCCCTTTTGATCGGGAAGGGAATGAGGCTCTTGCCATCCTGATTGTCTCCTTTTCTGCGGCCGTAATCTATATCAATTTTGACATTGAGGGGAGTAGCTGGATAACTATGGCAAAAGATAAAAAGAAGAGCAAGGGCCCAAAAGATCGCAACAGCAATTATCAGATGAAAAACGGCAATTCGGTTTCCAAGAAAAAGGAGAAGAAGCCCAATTCGGCAAAACCCGTGGAGAAGAAATCCGCTGCCGCCCAGGCAAAGCCTGCAGAGCAGAAGAGCCTCATCTCAGGCATCTCCAGCAGCATCTCCAATGCCACCAGCAGCATAACCAAGATGTTCAAGCACTAACGAAACAGCCAGAGTTCACAAATAGAGTATATCCCGGCGCAAGAGGATAACAGGCGCCGGAAGACGTCCTTTTTTCGATTTCAATCAGAACTCGTGGTTCAACCCTGCTCTCTGGTTCTGCTAGTAAACTCCTGCTGCACATCGCATCCCAGTCGTCCGATGGCGTCCGACCTGCACTGCCTGCAGTGCTTCATCTGCTTGATGATCTTGCCGAGCTCCTCTTGGATCTTTCTCTTCTCCTCAGGCGATGGGGGCTTGATGTGGGCGAACTTGTACTGAGGGATGAGGGGCATGACATTATGGATGAAGACGCCCATTGACTTTATCTTGCGGGCGATATCAAAGACATGTTTGTCGTTGATGCCGGGAATCAGAACCGTATTCACCTTGACGATCTTCTTAAGCTTGAGGGCCTCTTCGATGCCTTTGAGCTGATGGTCCCGCAGAATCGTTGCAGCCTCGAGTCCCTCATATCTCTTGCCCTGATATGTTACATAATCGTAAATCTGCTGGCCGATCTCGGGGTCTATGGCATTCATTGTGACTGTGATATTGCAGACTCCAAGGCGATCCAATTCCTGGATCTTGTCTGGCAGAAGCAGCCCATTGGTGCTGATGCAGAGGATGAGGTTGGGGTACTTTTGGCCCACCAGGCGGAGCGTCTCAAAGGTCTCCTCATTGGCCAGAGGCTCGCCGGGACCCGCTACTGCGACCACTTTGATGTAGTGGTACTTCTCCAGCACTGCATCCACCCGTTCCAATGCCTCCGCGGGCTTTAGGACCTCAGAGGTCACACCAGGCCTCGATTCATTCACGCAATCGAAGTCCCGCACGCAGTATTTGCACTGGATGTTGCATTTGGGTGCCACAGCCAGGTGCATTCTGCCAAATGAATGACAGGCCTTCTCGCTGAAGCACGGATGCTCCTGGATCCGTCGCAGCTGCTCAGGATCGTATGGGATCTCCTTTCCACCGACGTTGGCAACGGGATAAGTCTCTTCGCTCATTATTCGAACACCACGATTCTACTGGTACATAATTATGGCTCACCATAGCTAAAAGACTTGCGTGCCTCAGACAAAGATGCTGTGACTTCCTCCCCGGCCTGAAGTCCGGGGTCTTTCGCCCCTCTCCACTCCCATCAAGATAAATATGTAGAGCTACAACCAAGGATCCATGCCTGAAAAAGATAAGCTTGTCATATGGCCAATATATTTTGACGCCGCCATCTCTCGAAAGGACGGCAGGATGGTCAGTGTTCAGGATGCTGTCAACGATCCTAATCTGGACATGCTGATCACTGCTGCACTCAAATCTGGCTTCAAGCCGGAGATCGAAAGGGAGAAGAAGCACCCGAAGACCTGGCACCAGGAAGATGCTTCAGGAAGAATACTTATCTCCAGGAACGGCTCGAAGTCTGTCGCATTAAAGAAGATCGCCATGTCCATGAAGTCCAAATATAAGAAGAAGGGCCGGTGAGCGAACGGTTTTTTCTGAGCATCAAGATGCCTGATCAACGGATGGATAAGTTGATTAAAGACAATGACGTTTAAAGCCAAATGATCGAGAAATGCACCAGAGATATGGTCACATGAATACGATGGTTAGACGTTTGGTTCTGGATGTTTTAAAGCCGCATTTGCCTACGATCTTGGATCTGGCCACAGCTCTCGCCAAGGTGAGCGGGGTTACGGGAGTCAACCTGAGCCTGGATGAGGTGGACCAGCAGACGGAATCGGTCAAGGCGACCATCCAGGGAGAAAATATCGATTACGGTGGTGTAGAAGACGTGATCAAGAACTTCGGCGCTGCTATACACAGCATTGATGAGGTTGTCGTGGGAAGAGAGATCGTCAAGGAGTACGAGACACTGCAGGAACGCTGATTGCCTGGATCTGTCTGATCATATGTTTTATTTTTAAGCGAATGCCCCGATGATCGCATCGGGACAGAATGCATTATCATTCAACTTGAGTTTGTCTCCCGATGGCAAAAGCGCCTTGCAAGAAAAAGCAATGCTTAATAACATAGCCTGGACTTAAAGAAGACGCATGATTGACCTGCACACCCATACAACTTTCAGCGATGGCGAGCTGATTCCTTCTGAGCTCGTGCGCCGGGCCGAGGTCTTGGGATACACAGCCATAGGCATAACCGATCATGTGGATTATACCAATATCGAGCACATCCTGTCTTGCCTATCACGGATCAGGTACCTGAAAGGAGTGCTGGATATGCAGGTGCTTGTGGGAGCCGAGCTGACCCATGTTCCGCCTGCCAAGATCGGGCCGCTGGCCGAGTTCGCTCGAAAGCTCGGTGCTGAGATCGTGGTCGTACACGGCGAGACACCGGTTGAGCCGGTTTGTCCCGGCACAAACCGGGCGGCTATTGAGGCGAGGGTGGACATCCTGGCACATCCCGGTTTCATCACACTGGATGAGGCAGAACTCGCTTGCGAGAATAACGTCTGCCTTGAGATCACATCGCGTTCCGGGCACAATATCACCAATGGCCATGTGGTGAAGATGGCAAAGCTCGCAGGTGCCAAGATGGTTGTGGATACAGACAGCCATGCGCCGCGCGACCTCATCAGAAGTGAGCGCGCTATTGAGATCGCAATGGGTGCTGGCTTGTCCCTGGAAGAGGCATCTGATGTGGTTGAGAAGCACGCTATCATTCGATGAAATCGACTCAAAGGGGCTGAATAGATAGACATAGTGGCAATCGATATTTCGGGTCGGCATGAGGTCGAGGGCAGATACAAAATGATATGTGCTGTCGTCTCTGCCCGCATATCACCCAATTTTATCGAGAAGATTTACTGCGTGAGACTGATGCCTCGCGAGGCCGAAGCGTTAGATATCAATATTGTAGCCGATTTTATAAGCGCTGCGTGCATGTGCCTTCCCGGAACGATAGTCGCAGAATCTGGGGACTTTTATAACCTGGAGACCTGGAGGGTGAAAAGCATTCTGGGCAGGGACTTCAAGTATCCTGAGACAATTGCGGAAAGGACTGCTATAGAAATGGCTCATCATATCTCGGTGGCAGGACGAAGGCTTATCATGGATCGCGAGAGAAGAGATAATCACGATGGATGAAGAAAAGACCGCTGTCCTGCTGATAAGGGAAAACCCGAGCAAATCCCCGGACCCCTACAGGATCAACGAATTGAGGGGTCTGGCGGCAGCAGCCGGGTATAAGGTAATGGCTGAGATACTCCAGCGCAGGGGCAGAGACCAACGTTTCCAGATGGGTAGAGGAAAGATCGAAGAGGCACTGAGCTATCATCCCCATAAGCTGATTTTTTATAATGCACTCAGCCCCAATCAGGTATACAATATCCGTTCTCAGTATTCAGCTCAGGTGCTGGATAGGTTCAACCTCATTTTGGAGATATTCTCATCTCGTGCCTCTACCCGCGAGGCAAAGCTGCAGGTAGAGCTGGCCAGACTCAGCTATGATGCGCCACAGGTGAAAAACGCCCTCGCCCTGAAGAAGAGAGGCGAGCAGCCGGGATTTCGTGGCGCTGGCGCATATGAGCAGTCCATGTATCACGACATCCGGGGACGGATGGCCAAGATCCGGTCGGAGCTTGAGTGTGTCCAGAGCATGGGTGAGGACAGACGGCAGAAGAGGCGAGAGCAGGGCTTTGATCTGGTGGCTCTCGCCGGCTATACCAACGCCGGCAAGTCCACTCTTATGAACTCCCTTACGGGATCTGAGGTGGTGGCCAAGGACCAGCCGTTTACTACCCTCTCACCCACAACCAGGGCTCTGGAGGTTTTTGGCAGAAAGGTTCTGCTCACCGATACGGTAGGATTCATCGACGATCTGCCCCACTTTCTCATCAAGGCCTTTCGCTCTACCCTGTCCGAGATATCTGAGGCCGACTTAGTGCTTCTCGTGGCAGACATCAGCGATCCCATCGATCTTTTGCGCCGCAAGCTGATAGCATCTCACAAGGCTCTCTGGGACTGTGAGGTCACGGCTTCCATTGTAACTATTCTCAACAAGGCGGACCGGCTTGATGAGGACGAAGCCTCTCTTAAGGCCGAGAGCATCAAGGACCTGGCTCCCTATCCGGTCTTGGCGTCAGCAGTCACAGGCCAGGGTCTGGGAGTGCTTGAGGAGTGCTTATCCCAGCGCTTGCAGCCGCTCAAGGAGTACGAGATCAGCCTGCCTTACACCAGTGAGGGCCTGTCTGAATTGTCCCGGCTCTACGAGACGACTGAGCTCTTGGCAGTCAGCTACGAAAAGGAGCTGATTGTGCGACTGCGAGGGAGGGAAGAGACCATAGCGAAAGCCGGGCTTTCGGGAGCGCAGCTGCGGTGACATCTGGGTGCAGCCATGTCAAAGATGCCTGAAATTTTGCGGGAGCACTTCCAGCTCAAAGAGACAATTGTCACAATCTTTGCCCGCGAATCTGGTCAGATTGATGCCGCCAAAAATTCCATCAGAAATGAGCGTGCAGTTCTCGAAAATTTTATTCGAACTGATCCATTCTTTCAGATAACTCTCGAGCCCTATTCTCTCCTGGAAGAGGGAGCACCTTTAATCGTCCGGAAGATGATAGCGGCAGGCGCGGTCTTTGGAATCGGACCAATGGCAGCTGTCGCAGGTGCCATAGCCGGGTCTGCAGTAGATGCCATGATAAAGGAGGGCGCAACATACGCAGTGGTTGACAACGGCGGAGACATCTGCATCCTAAACGATCAGCCAATGACTGTGGGAATTTACGCTGGAAGCTCGCCCATTAAGGATCTGGCCTTTTTGCTCGATTCCCGGAAAAAGCCTCTGGGCATATGCACCAGCTCCGGAACTGTAGGGCCTTCCATCTCCTTTGGCTGGGCGGATGCAGCCGTGGTGGTGTCCCAGGACGTGGCCCTGGCGGATGCTGCTGCCACGGCTCTTGGAAATGCCGTGACGGCTGCGGGGCCGCTTGCCGAGTGCTTCTCGGCAATCGATCGACCTGGAATCGATGGCGCTATGGTCATCCGGGGCGAGCAGATGGCCATGTGGAGGGAGTTGCCGACAATGCGGCGTGCCCATGTCGGTTCGGATAGGATAACCCGAGGATAGAACTTTTGTACTAATAAGAAGGGCGAAAATTATGAGACAAAATACGAGACCGAAGATGAGACAGAAGAGGCCTTTTCACGTCATGATCATACCCACATTGGGCTGTCCATCCAAATGCGCTTACTGCTGGAGTTCAGAGGTTGGCTCTCCAGTCATGAGCATAGATATCGTAAAGGAGATCGTCTCCTGGCTCAAGGACTTCAGGAACGATCCTGTCACATTCACATTTCATGGGGGCGAGCCTCTCCTGGCCGGGGCAGACTTCTACCGCCAGGCTCTGCCGATGCTTTCCGGCGATCTAGCCCACATCGAGCCCAACTTCGCCCTTCAGACAAACCTCTGGAAGCTGACGCCTGAGCTGGCCGACGTTCTCGCCCAGTACAACATTCCACTCGGATCGAGCCTTGACGGCCCTCAGGAGCTGAACGACCTGCAGAGGTCGGAGGGCTACTTCGAGAGGACCATGAATGGATACAAGCTGGCTCTTGAACACGGCTTGCAGGTTCAGTTCATTTGCACCTTTACCTCTCATTCAGTTCAGTTCAAGGAAGATATATTCAAATTCTTTATGGACAACCATCTCACACTCAAGCTTCACCCGGCTTTACCGTCTCTGCGAAGCGACGAGCCTGAGAGGTGGGCTCTTCTTCCCGAGAAGTATGGCGAGCTTTTGGTCTATCTGCTGGACAGGTACCTCGAGAACATGGAAAAGATCGAGGTCCGAAACATTAACGACTATGCTCGATGCGTCTTCACCGGCAGGGGGACTGTCTGCACATTCGTTGACTGCATGGAGAACACCTTTGCAGTTGGCCCGGATGGCAGTATCTATCCATGCTATCGTTTCGTGGGAATGCCTGAGTATGTCATGGGCAACGTCCGGGATCATCCCAGCCAGAAGGATCTAGCCGAATCGGCGGCTGGTGTGCGCATGCGGGCCTTCAAGGAGTTTGTGGATAAAGAATGCAAAGGCTGCAAGCACATCCGCTACTGCCGGGGCGGCTGTCCCTACAATGCCATAGCTCCCACAAACGGTGTGATCAAGGGCGTCGATCCGCATTGTCCGGCTTACAAGCGGATCTTCGATGAGATCGCAGACAGGTTCAACCAGGAGATGATGGGCTCTCTCGGCCTGGAGATGGGGGTCTCGGAAAAACCCGCAGAGGGCAATAAGCCGGCAATCATGCCGCTCGTCAGGAAGCTGGCGTCGAATTAAGGGGGTAACCTCTGGTAAGCTATGAGATGAAGCGAAGAGCCGGATTTTGTTTCGCACGGTGAGGACGTTTTTCCACCCAAAACAGAGGTCCGGCAATCATTCGCTCCTCCTAAATCCCATCCAAATGACAGAAAGCACTGCCAGCACCAGGCCTATTCCGAGCAGCGGTGCCGCGGATGATCCGGAGGGCGTGCTCTCTGTGTCCACAGCTTGCATCACATAGCCCTTGACCTCTCCTGCAGCAGAATCGGATGGATTGGGACTGGAGGCAGATTCGTGTCCAACTCCGCCAGATTGAGTCTGGTTGCTTTCGGCAGGCTTGCTTTCTTTGGGCTTGTGATGTGACGAGGCTTCCTTGGATTTGCTGGCAGATGCTATACCGGAACCACCTGACGAATCTGCTTCTGATGTGGGGAGCACTCCTTGCATGTACTCCTGGAGAGCCAGGTTTCCGCAGGTGTGATGGCAACAGGTGACGCCGTAATCCTGAACAGATTGCTCATAGCGTTCTACAAGCTCCTGTTTAACCTGGTCGGTGGGATGCCATCGATCTTTTCTGGCCGTCTCGATCAGCCGTCCGGAGAGTGCCTGGGATGCCCAGGGATTGTTCTCATCGAAGAACTTATCGAGGCCCATCTGGTACTTGTCCTGAACATAAATCTCCTGTACCTCCGACCAGGTGTTCTCACTCACCAGGTCTGGGAGAGTCGTCTCCCATCCCCAGAGATTCTCAGCGAATTTATCCATCTCTCTGGCACCGGAGTATCCCTGCTCCATCATCCCTTTCATCCACTGGGGATTGTAGTAGCGGCTGCGCAGCTCCTTGGAGAAAGCTTCATGCAAAGAGGATACGCGGCTTTCATCCGGGTCTATGCCATCTGTGACATACATGTCTGGTGTCTTTCCGGTTAAAGTCCTCACAGCAAGGCCTATGCCTCCAAGATACTGATAGACATCATCATTGTCTATGAGTCCGTAGAGGTTGGAGTTGGTGTGCTGCGCCACAGCCTCTACCTCGGCCAGGTTTTCGCTCAATAGATCCGTCTGAATGCCCGACAGATCCCTTCCGTCCTCCAATTTGCTGCTCCAGATGCCGTCACCGTAGATGTAAGACATCCTCTTTATGAACAGGTTGCCTAGCTTTGTGTCGTTCTCCCATGTATCGCTGGCTGAAATCGGGCTGTCAAGGTTCGGTCCGTAGGTTCCTGCTTCCTCCAGGAATATCCGGGAGGCCGAGAGAATGCGAGCTTCCTCTTCGCTCACGTTTCCGGTTTTCATCAGATCTGCAAAGAGCTCTTCGGAGTTTTCTTTAATGTAGTTGGGGTACTCTGTGCCGGTATCATTCGCAGCCAGACGGATGGCCCTGTCTAAAAGCTGTAGCTTCTCAGGAAACAGGTCCCTGTGCAGGCCGGACGGCACTACAACCACATCGATTCTGGGCCGACCAAGCTCTGAGAGTGGGATGAGCTGCACGTCAGTGACGCCTCCGTAAGCATCGTAGACGGGTCTCGCTCCCACCAGGCTCAGGATCTCGGACTCTACCACACCGTGGTCTGTCATGGCCCAGGCCCAGAGAACTATTGCCATCTTTTCCGGATATGATCCGTTGTGCTCCGTCCGGTAGCAATCGACTAGCTTTTCTGCCAGATCGTTTCCCACCTGCCAGGCGGCTTCTGTGGGAACGCGACGGGGGTCCACAGATCGGAAGTTTCTGCCTGTAGGAAGGACTGTCGGATCGCGAATGGGGTCGTCTGCAGGAGACGGCTGAGTATAATTTGACTCCAGAGCGCCAGTAAGGCCAGGCACCTCTGCCGAGCATCCGGCGATATCATCGGCATAATGCAGGGAGAGGTTGAGCAGAGCAGTCAGGTTTTCAGAGGCATTCCCAAGGATCTGCATCTGGGCGTCCTCCGGGGATGTCCCGTTTTCCATCACCTCTGTCAGGAGCTCTGTAGTACTGTTATTGAGCAGTCTCTCCATATCCAGCCGGGCCGGATTTGGATAATCATAATAAGATATGAGTGCTGCAACCTCCTGCAGCAGGCCGTCGCCCAACATCGATCGGATCAGGCCCATTTGAGGTTCACCGACAGGTGGCTGCCCGAAGACGTGCAAGCCGTAGGGCATGAACTGGCTCTTCAGCTCATAGAGATACCTCTCAAGATCGTCAGCAAAAAGATTGAAGGCTGATTCATTGGAAGATATGTTGGCCGCATCCACGTTCAGATCTTCGTCCAGGTGCATCTCATGGCTGATGTTGATGATCTGCAGCTTGTAGCCCTCCTTAACGCTAGCGTTCTCAACGTTCTTGTACTGAGAAACCGTCTCCTCCAGGTTGGTGAGGTTGCCGTACAGCCCGGAGGCCACGATTGGTGGCGTAAGATGGGTGATCATCACAGCATCTCCCCTGCGTTTGGCCTGGGTCCCTTCAGCAATGTTGTCAACGATGTAGGGATAGACCACAGGAATATCCTGTATAAGCAGAGCTGGCCACGAGTCAACTATGGATATTCCGCACTCCTTTCCTGGCAGCCACTCCTCTGTGCCGTGTTTTCCCAGATGAACTATCGCGTCCGCTCCAAATCCCTTCTTGAGCCATAGATAAAACGCGATATACTGATGATGTGGCGGTATGTCCTTGGAGTGATAGAGAACAGTGTTGTTCTCAAGCCATCCTCTGCTTGGCTGCGGCAGAAGGATGACGTTTCCGAAAGACAGCTTGGGAATTACCATGTACTTGCCCGACTGGTTTACATAGACCATGATCTCTCCGGGGGGTGGGCCCCACATGGCCGTTACCTCCTCCTGCTTGTCTTGAGGCAGTTCGTGGAACCATTCCTCGTATATCCCGGCAGGCAGAAGAGTGGCGTTGCCGGCCCTGACCATAGCATCCAGCTCTCCCGGTGCCCAGGATCCCACGTTGGTACCCTGATGAACCAGAAGATCGACCAGAGCCTTCTCCTCCGGAATCGTTCCATTCACGCTGTATCCGTCCTCCAATAATCCATCGAGAATGTTTTGCAGGCTTCTGGGCACATTGATGTAGCAGCCCTCGATGTTATCCTTCCCGCCGCCGTGATTGTAGTATATCAGCGCAACCTTCTTGGCCGAGTTGTTGATCCTGCCCAAATCGGCCCAGGCCACCGCACGGTCTGCGAGCCATTCTATCTGGCTTCTTATGGGCTGATATCCTGATTCGTTTCTGGCTGAGATGACAATAGGCTCAATCGCTCCGTCCATCTCAGGCAGAGCTATCTGGAAATAGATCTCAGTGGGCTCGATTCCTGTGCTGTTCGACCATTCCTCAGCGGTCTGATAGTAGAGCCTCAGTCCTCTCAGCACAGGCACATTGAGCTTCTGCAAATCGGCTATTCCCTGATCGGGATCGCCATAGTTGAGTCGAAAGGATTTGGTGAGAACTGCAGCATCTATAATAGTGGTATTATTGACGACAAAAAATCTTTGAAGAGATGAGCTGCTGGATATGCCCAGGTCAATTGCATTGGCGCCATTATCCTCTATTGCGCGGATCAGCATCGATCTGTCCGGCTGATCCAGATCCTGATAGTAGCTGAGCACGCCAATCGTTGGAGCGGATGAATTGAATTTGTATCCGTCTTTGCCGGCATACCAGCTCAGATAATCTGTAATATTTTCAAATATGTCCGGGGCATCCGGGTGATATATATATTCCGTTGGAGTTGGCAGAGGATCCTGCACATGAAGTGAAAGGCCGCAGAAATTTGCGGCGAGATAGGTGAACAGGCGTCTCATGTTCTCGACTTGTCCATAGTCCCAGTATTGCTGGATGAAAGGATGATCCGTGAGGTTGACATTTGCCAGATTCTCATATACTCCTGAGTTTATCACTATTATCGGCACATCTTTCTCCCGGACCTTCTGAAGCGGAATGGCCAGGCTGGAAGCAGCCTCATCATCAATCATCTCTATAAAAATTAGTTCGTATGAGGAGAGGTTTGTGGCATTTTCTGGTGAGAGAATAGTAACATTTAAAACGGATCCATTGGATGCCTGCTTAATCTGGGATTGGCCGCCGACTGTTAAAAAAAGAGCTTCAGGCCTCCTCTGGATGACCTGAGCTGTGATCTCCAGGCGGGGCGAGTCCTCTGGCTTTGACCGCCTGTCTCCAAAATAGAATATCGCTCGATCACCATCGTTCAGGTCGATGAGATCAGGCCCAGATGTGGGGACTGCTTCGTCAGGATAGTTTATCCAGAACCGCCAGGAATTCTCACCATCGGCGTGAATATCGCCTATCGATTCTATCTGCAGTCCGAAGAGGTCGTAGAGTGAGTCGTTAATCTCCAAGTTCCGACCGCTCTCCTCAGCGGCCTTGACCAGAGCTGACAGGGCACAGACTCCTTTGACCTGATAACTCTTACCGCTGTCGGCTGTTATATTGACTCCTGTATCATCCAGCGGAACCTCTCCCTTCCAGAGGAGGCCCTTGGGTCTAGTGCCGAATGCGTATAGCCTGCCGTCGTCAGACCCCATGTAGAGAGTTCCGTCTGATGAAGACGCCGAGGACATGATGAAGGCATTTACTGGATACGACCACCTGACTGAACCGTTTGAGGCATCCAGAGCGCAGACAATGCCCTCATCGCAGCTAGTGCCGAAATAGACCAGCCCGTTTATGACGAGAGGCGAGGACTTGACAGGGCCATTTGCCTCCGTCCTCCATAAAAGAGAGCCGTCTTTCGCGTCAAAGCAGTTCATGTGTCCTGCAGGGCTGTCATCGGACCCCAAAAAGACCCGTCCGAAGGAGACTGCCGGGGAAGAGATGGTTCCATTGATCTCTGCTCTCCAGAGCTGCTTGCCGGTCTCGTTGTCCAGAGCCAGGAGGGCATCTGCAGTGACCAGGTAGACCATATCTTCTGCGAGCGTGGGCGTTGCTGTGATCTGGGCTGAGGTCATCTGCTTCCACAAGAGCTTTCCTGATACAGCATCAAGGCAATAGATGGCCGGGGCGCCACCTGGCACGTAGAGCTTGTTTTCGTATGCGGCAGCAGATAGAAATGGGCTCACCTGGCCTGTGGACAGATTCCAAAGCTCTTTGCCTTCCTGGCTCAGGGCATGCAGGTTTCCGTCTGAGAAGCTCATGACGTAAACCACATCATCCTGAACGAGTGGCGATGAGGCCACACCCCACCACTGGGGCTCAGGCTCTATTCGTTGGCTCCACAAGGTCTCTCCTGTCTTGATGTCAATGCAGCAGATGTCTCCTGTGTATGATCCCGTAAATATCCGGTCGCCCTCCAATGCCGGAGTTGACGCTGTGCCTTTGCCGCCAAGAGCATTGATCCACAGACGGGTGCCGTCTGAGCTGTTCAGGCAGACTAGACCCATATCCCCCTTGAATGTCATGTCAGGCCAGTTGGAGACGAATATCCTATCGGCAGAGACGACTGCGCCCGCTCCAACATAACCGTGACCTGTCAGGCTGGTGCTCCAGAGAAGGTTTGCCTCTTTTGGACCTTGGCCGCTGACGTTGCCGGACCGCTGGTTGTCTGCCTGGAATGTGACGAAGTCGGCTTGAGCTTGGCCGCAGAGGATGATGATAAAAAGGGCCAGGAAGAGGGCCTTGCATCCTTTGGAATCCTTAGACTTCAAGAGCTGCCTCCCCCTTCGCCAAAAGCATATACCCTGCCGTTTCCGATGCTGTAGATCAGGCCGTCGGCTACTGCTGGGGCTGAGCCGCCTGCAGGATATCTCCAGACCATCTTGCCGGTGGCAGCATCAAGAGCGCATAGGGCAGTGTAATTCATGTTTTGCGTCTGTCCCACGAAGACCAGCCCGTCGGCATAGGCTGGAGAGCATCTCCACTCGCCGATCTCGTCCTGTGGCTCTGTCTTCCAGATGAGATCTCCGTTTTCGGCGTCGAAGCAGTATGTGGCCTTGTCGCTGAAGCCATCGGCTCCGCCGCAGACGTAGAGACGTCCATCAGCCAGTGCAGGTGTGCTGTCGCTACGAGATATGCTCTTTTGCCAGAGCAGGCTGCCGTTGTGAAGAGATACTGCCAGGATATCGCCGTCTCCTTCGAAGTTATAGGTGGTGAGAAATGCCCGGTCTTTGAAGAGGGCCGCTGAGCCGCATGGAGAGTTGCTGGTGCTTTGATTCCATATCTCAGTTCCATTTTCCAGGTCCAGGCAGTAGATCCTTCCACCAAGGCCCCACTCCCAGCCAGCCAGGACCACCAGACCATCGGAAATGGCGGGTGTGGACTGAGCGTTGCCTTCAACTGTGAAGTTCCAGGTCTCTTCTCCTGTAGATTCGTTCAGGCAGTAGTAGTGGTGGCCGTCCCAGTCGCCAATGATCACCTTGTCGTCAACCACAGCCGTTCCTCCGTCTACTGAGCCCCTTTTCGTTGGGAAGGAATAGCTCCATTTCTCAGAGCCGTTTTTGGCATTGAGACAGACGACCTTGGAGCCTGTTAAAAAGAGCAGGCCGTCATGGTAAGCGGGTGAAAATCCCCAAACATTGCAGACATCGGCGGTGGGGGATAGAGTGACATTCCAAAGCGTTCTTCCTGACATTTGGTCAAGACAGACCAGTCGATCGATGCAGTTGACATAAACGCATCCGCCTGCAACCGATACCGAAGATCCATCCTGGGCACCGATGCTCTCGCTTTCCCATGCGGTCCGGTTGTCATGGGGTGCAGAGGACAGATGAGCTCCCTGATGCTCTGAGTTCAGATGGAACTGTGGCCAGTCACCTCCTTCATCTGTGCTGCCGGACGCTATAATGATAGCTGCCGCAGCTACGATTGCCATTGCCAGCCAGGCAATAGCTGATTTTGCCGAATTCATTTTATGCTAAACCTCCTAATAGTATTAGCCTGAAAAAGCATACACTCGACCCCTGCCAATGGTAAACAGCATTCCTCCTGCTATGGCAGGCGAGGAGCCACCCTGATCATATCTCCAGGCAGTCTTGCCGCTGTCGGCATACAGGGCATTGACTCTGCCGTACTCGACATAGTCCGGACTGCCGGCATAGAGCATGCCATCAGCATAGGCAGGAGAGCACCTCCAGTCTCCGATCCTCTCCTCAGCCGGCGTCTTCCAGATAAGGTCTCCAGTCTGGGCATCAAAGCAGTATGTTTGCAGATCTGAAAAGCCCTCGCAGCCGCCGCATAAGAATACCCGGCCATTGGCTACTGCAGGTGTGCTGTCTGTGGGGCTGACCTCTGCCTTCCAGAGAATTGTGCCATTTTCCAGGCTGAGGGCAAGAAGGTCGCCCGTTCCCTGGAAATTATAAGTAGCGAAGAAGACCCGGTCCTCGAACAGGGCTGCTGAGCCGCAGGGTGAGTTTTCAGTGTCACGTCTCCATATCTCAGTTCCGTTCTCCAGGTGCAGGCAATATACCGTTCCACCTTGACCCCAGTCCCAACTGGCCAGGACCACTTTATTGCGGAAAATGGCCGGTGTGGATTGGGCGTTGCCATCGACTGTGATGTTCCACACCACCAAGCCGGTCTCTTCATCCAGGCAGTAATAGTGATGGCCGTCCCAGTCGCTGACCAATACCCGTCCTTCAGCCGCTGCCGGGCTGCCGTCTACTGCCGGCCTGCTGACGGGTGGCGCAAAGCTCCACAGCTCTCGACCGTCAGAGGCGTTGAGGCAATAGGTTTTGTCTGAGCTGAAGAGGACAAAATGACTGTCGTAAACGGGTGAAGAGCCGAAAGCATAGTCTCCTGCGGAATTGATCGGATGGCTCCAGAGTGATTTTCCCGTGTTCTGATCAAGAGCGGTAAGGTTGTTAATGCAATTTACATAAACCCGTCCTTCGGCCACGGACGGCGAGGAGCCTGGCTGGGCCCCAATCATCTCGCTAACCCAGGCGGTTTGATTGGTGCGAGGTGCGCGAGAGGCTGCCGATCCAGTGTGCTCAGGGTTATTATGAAACTGGGGCCAGGATCCTTCATCGGTTCCTTCGCCCAGACAGTACAGCTTTCCATAATGCTGGTCGCCCTCAGTTCCAAAGTAGATCCGTCCGTTGGAGATGGCAGCTCCGCCCAGGATATAGCCGTCGTCAGGTGGGTTGCACATCCACAGCAGCTCGGCTTCGTCTCCTCTGTCCTTGAGGCAGTAGAGTGAGCCGTTAACCTGAGACACTGAAAAGACAATCCTGGGCTCTGCTGATGCGATTGATATGGCCGGAGAGGACTTCACGCCGGAAGGCACCGGATATGACCAGATCTGCTCGCCGTTGTTTTCGTCCAGGCATACCAGGGAGCCGGAGTGCCCATGCTCACCCACGCCCAGATAGACTCGGTCGCCTACCACTGCTGGGGTGGATGTGGAAAAACCTACTGCACTGCTCCAGCCCAGGTCCAGGAAGCGACCAGTATTCGCATCAAATCCTATCTTCCAGGCATAGCCCTGCTGAGCATCCAACTCCGATGTGGTGTAGATGCTGCCTTCATGAAAAGTGACTGATGAGCGGATTCTGCCCGGTTTGGCCCTGAAGAAGCTGATCCTTGAGCTGTCGTTGAGATCCATTTCATCAGACAGGGCACCGGTGAACCGGTTAACGCATTTGAGTCGTCCGTCATTTTGACCGAATATCAGATAGTCGCTGGCAGCGCAGGATCCGCACCACTGGTAGCCTCGTGTCATGTCCGAATGGTTCCAGCACTCAGTTCCATTCTCAAAGAAGCAGAGGTATCTCTTCTTCCCAGTGCCATAGGCGCTTCCTTCTCCTAGATAAATTCGGCCATCGAGATATGTGATGGGGGATTCAAACCTCTTGTCTGTCAGGCTCCGGCTCCAAAGCTCTTCACCCGTCGATGAGCAGAATGCTGATAGGATTCCTGAGTCTGTAGTGGCGAAGACCAGGTCGTTGCTGCTGGCCGGAGTGGCCGTCTGAAAGACCCATCCATTCATCTGTGAGCGCCATAATAAAACTCCCTTCTGAAGATCAAAGGCATAGAGGGTGCCGTTTCCAGCCAGGACATAAACCGTCTTTCCGGTGACTATTGGCGTAGCATCTATCCTCTCAACATCGGCAGACCAGATGATGGACGGATGTTCGGGAACACTGTCTTTGCTGATCCCTGAGTGTTGAGCGTCATTTTGAAACTGCGACCAGTCTGAAGCATCAATTGTGCCAATAAATGCAGATGCAATGATGATCATTATGCTAAAAATAATTTTCAAGGAAACCTCCTACGAATGATATATCGATGATCATTGTTCCGGGTAAACGAATATCAAATCTGGGTATTCCATTCCCAGAAACTCTGTCACATACTCTTCGTAGGCCTCTGACGGATTCACAGGGAATTCCTGATGAAGCAGCTTGACCCAATAGAGGTATCCGATCACGCTGTCAAGCCCCGTCATCAGCTCGTTGCTGACAAGATATATCCGTTTGTTCTTGACTGCATTTATGCTCTCCCATGCATTGCGATTATAGATCTCTTCAATAGATGCCTCTGGCGTCTCGGTGCTATTCCATCCCCATTCGATCTCTGAGCTGTAGGCATACTTGATTACGACATCAGGATTCTCTGTAAGGACCCATTCGCTGTCCACGTGCGGATAGGCTTCTGTAAAATTGCCTGCGATATTGCTGCCGCCGGTCATCTCAAGCACCTTGCTTCCCTTTGCTCCTTCTCCGTATGTTCCGAGATCGTTTAGCCCTTTGAAGCTGGTCTCCAGAAAGACCCTTGGAATCTCATCCGGACCGAGATTTGCCACAAAATCAAGGATCTGTCTCTCATAGCCGGACCGCCACTGAAGATATCGATCTTCTTCACCATTGGTGCTCAGAATGTAGCTCAGCTTGGCCAGCTCTTCGGCAACCATAGCAGGGTCTGTGAACTCAAGTACAATGACTGGAATCTCCATGTGAGCAAATTTCTTCTCGGCTTCTGAGATGGGTGGCCACTTTTCGTAGCTGATGACCAGGTCCGGGTCTAAGGATATGGCTGCCTCATAGTCTTCAATCTTCCAATCGCCAACAGAAGGCCTGTCAGAAAGCTCAGGGAAGAAGTAGGTCTTCTCATGAATTGCGTTGGATACTCCTGCGATCCTGTCTGTAGCTTTTAATACCTTAAAGGCCTCAGCGGTAAGACCACTGGGGACGATGACCTTTTCCACAGGCATCTTGATGGAAACAGTTCGGTTTGCCGTATCCTTTATAACGAGATTCGATTCTTCTCCATTCATGATGTTCTTGATCTGAGTGATGTCCATCTGGTTGATTTTGCCGTCATAATTAGAATCGGCCAGTTCATTGTTCTCGACAGTGCCATTGATTATTCCTTCAATGCAGTCTATGTCTTGCTGATCGATTGTGTCGTCTTGATTTGCATTGCCGTAGATCTCTAAAGTAAAATCGAGTCCGTTTGCCGGGAACGGAAGCAAGCATAATATCATAATTGCTGACAGAAATATGGTAAGCGCTTTTATTCGCATTTAAATCAACTCTATTTGATCAAAGAAAATATCATTTGATTTAAGCTTTTCCTTCTTGAATTCAGTAAAATCAAAAAATTGCTGGAGGCATGCGTCCTCCAGCCAGGGCTAAGATCATATTCGCAGTCCATTCAAATGACATTCCCTCGCTATCGTTCTTCCACCAGACGGACCCGTCTTCTTTTTGCAGGCTCAAGAGATGTCCGATCGGATCATTCGATCCAACCGTCCATTCTGCAGGATTTTGGCCGGCAGCTCTTATGGCCATTATCGCCCAGCCATCAGTTGCCGCATTGGATCCGAGGGATGAAAATCCCCCGTCGTTGTTCTGTTCTGACGAAAGATACTGAAGGCCTTTTTTAACAACATCTGAGTTGTTCTCCTCACTTCTGTCCAGAAGCGCGCACAAGACTATGCCGGATGTATCGGGGTCCTCGCCGTTCGATCCTCCACTCCAGGACCAACCACCCTTTGCAGTCTGCAGAGCCTTGAGGCGATCAATAGCGCGGTTCACCTCATCTGATTGGGACTCATTGCATGCAGTGAGGGCCATTATGACCCATGCATCATCCCAGATGTAATTCTTCATGCCTACTTCGCCATCCGGATGAATGAAGCTCTTCAAGGTTTGCACATAATTTTTGCCGTTGGCGTCTCTGGGATCCAGGCCAGCAGAAGCGAGGGCCACCACATATCGTCCAATCTGTGCTTCAACATTGCTTAAATTGTCAAGCTCTTCATGCCTTTCCAGCAGATACGTGAGAGGATCGCCCTTGTTCATGGCAAATTCTGACAGATTTTTGCCAGTTGAAGCAAGAGCAATGACTGCCAGAGATGTATCTTTGATGTCGCTATCTGATTCTTTATTGGCTCCAAAGCCTCCATCCTCATTCTGACAGGACAAGAGATAGTCCATTGCTGCCGCAATAGACTCTGTGCAAGTGCCATCAATTGTTCCTGCTGCTAAGGCAATAAACAGGGCTAGGACTGCTCGGATATATTTCATGTCGTCACCATTTTCTAAACCTTTGGCTTGCTGCCTATCAATACCGGCGTTGCAGCATTTCTGCAGGATGTGCAGTTGAATATGCCCTCTGCAGAATGACCGATCTTGTCTGCTTTTGTCATATTTGCCCATCCGCCGTCACAGCACGGGAGCAGATCGTAATCCTCTTCATCGGATATGCAATAATCATCGCAATAGTCTGTGCAATTGCCCAGGCAATAGTCTTCGCTGAAGCCCAGATCTTCCACGCAATGTTTCATGCATTCGATTTCGCAGTCCTCTTCACAATCGACATCATCGTTTTCGTTCATGGGAAGAAGGCCTCTTTGAAAGATCTGGAAGCTGCCGGTGTATTCTTCAAACATCTCTTCCACAGGCCGAGCTTTTGTCGTCAAATTCATGAAGGCATCTTCCTCAAATGTACGAGATGATAGCTCAGCCGTTCCCTGAAAATCTGCAATTGATGTGAAATTGATTGCTCTGGTGTTGTTGTACAGGCTAACCTTGTTAAGAAAATCTAACTGACGGAATACTTCGCTGGATTCTGCGGCCTTTAGATAGTTCTGTTGGTATATGCTGTCCTCATATTTTGATCTGTAGCTGAGAGTCCGGCCATTGACATCAAATTCAGAGGGACTGTAATTCAATTCAGAAGACTCACTGAGGTCGATTCCACTTTGCCTCTGTTTTATAATTTTCTCAACAGAATAGTTTCCTGACCCTTTTTGATATACTTTTGTCGAGCGTCTCGGATGTTGCAAGCCGGAATTTACGTAAACTGATCGAATTGAGCTGAATCCGTCACCGCTAATCGATGAGCTTTCGTCGTATTTGATGGTTCCTCTCCGTCCACCAACTGTAACGCTGCAGATGTATGGTCCGCCAACTCCGCATTGGATATACGGAATATCCGAAAAGTAGTACGTGGCCACATATCCGCCCTTCTCAGCCGCTACGCAGTAGTAGGCGTCATAATCCAATGTGATCTCTTCGGTGTACCCATTGCTGCCCGTCTCATATGTCTCATTGCCAACGGTGACCTCAGCTCCTGAAGAAGGACGGTCGTAGCCACCATAGGAGTATGCTGACCTTTCCATTACTTTGATTTTGAAGCTCTCACCTTTGCCGACAATGCCTGGAACCTTTGCAAAGTAGAGAATGCCTGCTGTCGGGCCGTCATTGTTTGGCCCAATAAACTGAAGCTGATCGCCATCACTGATGTAGTATCCGCTCACTCCCAAACTAGACTCTTCGCCATTTGCATAAAATGCAGGCCCCCAGCTTCCACCACATCCAGCAATGCTCTCTACAAAGATAAAGCCGCCACCATAGTCTGTATATGTATAGCCTGCATCGCTGGCTTTGATAGCGTCCCATGCAGTGGGATTTGAGCCTGTTACTGATACCGCGCTGTCATAGCTTACGCCTCCATTACAAAAAACCGTTATCTGCACAGTTACCGCTCCTGATGCGGTTGTGAATGCAAATAAAAAAATGCAAAATAACGCCAAAGCTAAATGTTTCATCCCTCTCTACCTCAAATTAACTTGTATTAATTCAATTTGTTTTGAACAAGTCAAATTGATTTTATTTAAGCTTTGTTGTTTAGATGGTTGACGTTGATCTCTATCATCGATGAAATTTGCTTTTGCATCATGATGCTTGCGCAAGTGTTAAATCCAATTAATTTGCTTCAAGACCAATTAAGTTTAAGGTGGTCTCCTTTGGATCTGACGTGGCTTTCTATCTCCGGCGTGATGATCGGGATTTTAGTCTTCGCCTTCAAGGTCAGCTTGGGGTGCGGTCTGGCCAGCTTGAGAGGTCGTGAGGTGCTCTCTATCGCGTCTGGATATCTTATGATCTCCATTTTTATGGGCGCGATCATCGAGCAGATACCAGAGAGCGTTCAGGTTGCAGCTTTGAATGCTGGGGTCGCTTTGCACTTTGTCGTTGCCCTGCTATTGATCGCTTTAGGGGTGAAAACTGCTAGAAATTGGAACGGCCTTCATCATGATATATCCAGAAAAACCTTCTGGGCCTTATCCATGCCCTGCCCGGCCTGCCTTGCGGCCAGCTTTATCTCATGCAGCTTTCTGGCAGGATTGGTTGACATCAATCCCTGGAAGATCGGGCTGCTTGTAGGGCTCCTCTTCTTCGCATCCATTTCAGCCTTTTCTGCAGCTTTGGGAAGGATCAAGGGCACGCCGTCATCCCTTGGAAACGCCATGGTCTTTCTTGGCATATTCTACATACTTTCCATCGTTCTCATTCCTGCGTACATTGAATCTCAAAAGATCTCGTTTATCTCTAATAGCAGCCAGACACTGGCAGCGGTCGGATTATCCTATCTGATCATAGTCTCAATCATTGCAATTGGATTTCTGTGCAGACGGCAGGGGGTCTCCTTCTGAGCCTTTACGAGGTCAGCGTAGAGCTGCTCTATATTTTTTCCACAGCATTTCTCTATCCGGTCATTGCTGGCCTTCTGCTGCTATTCGCCTGGTCGTTAGCCGTGTTTGGATCCATGATCAATGAATACACCTCCCGGCATAGAATTCTGGCCGATCTGGAGGAAATAGGCATCAAGGCAGGCGAGCTTAGCAGAGCCGGGAGGACAAAAGATGCTTCTGCTGCCCTTCAGAGTTACAAGAGCACCCGCATCATCACTCAAGCAATGCTGCAAATTAGCTCGGCCCTGGAGACGAATCTATTTCACATAAAAATCGAGAAGATTTTGCAGGACACGGAGCTTTCCATGGCCAAAGCCCTTGAGCCGCTTCGAATTGGCGTTAAAGCAGGTCCTATTTTAGGGCTGATGGGCACCCTCATTCCAATGGGCCCAGCACTCATTGGTCTGTCTCAGGGTGACATCAAATCTCTTGCTGATAACCTTGTGATTGCCTTCGCCACTACCGTGATCGGGCTTGTTGTAGGCGGCATCTGTTACGCCGCAATGGTGATCAGGACAAGATGGTACAGGCAGGACTTGAGCGATATCGAGTATGCCATCGACCTCATTCGGGGCGGGTGTGATGAGACGACGTAGGTTGGGCTTTTTAAATGACTCAGATGATGAAGATCCCATGAGCGGAGTGGCAAATCTCTTTGATACAGCTATGGTCTTTGCTGTGGCGCTGCTCTTGGCCATAGTGGTCTCCTACAACGTTCCGGAGCTGCTTGATCCCGATGCTGATGTGACAATCGTGAAAAACCCCGGCGACCCAAATATGCAGGTTATTATCAAGGACATGAGCAGCATACAGGTCCTCAATATGACTGATAAGATCGCCGGGGGTCAGGGAACGAAGATGGGAACAGCCTATCAATTGGAGAGCGGCCAGGTGGTCTATGTCCCGGAGAACGCTACAGAGGATACACGCGTCCGCAATGCTTGATGACTAAAAATCGAATTTTTTCGCTGACAAGCCTGCATAACTTGACATGGGAGGGCGGGCAAAGTCGATGATGAAACATTTAGGAGGAAATATTGTATTGCTCGACTTTTGCCCATCACGTATTCGTCATTCAACGATATAAGTGTGTGGTACAGCTCGACGCTGAGGAAAAAAGGCGTGCTCAGGTGATTCTGGCCACAGCCGCGACCTCGTCACCTGGCTTGACATTCATGATCCGCACGCCCTGGGTGGACCTGCCCTGCACCCGAATCTCGCTGGCCGGAATTCGGATCACCACACCATCCTTGGTTGTGACCAGCAGCTCATCCTCCTCGAATACGGTAGTGGTGCAGCAGACAAAGCCCTTTCTTGCGTCTATATTCTTAACGCCCTTGCCGCCTCGCCTCTGCTGAGGATACTCCTCAAGCTCCGTCCTCTTGCCGTATCCCTGATTGGTTATGGTCAGGAGAGTCCAGCTGGAACCGGACCGAATCACATCCATGCTGATCAGCTCGTCGCCCGTGTTCAGACTGATGGCCTTGACGCCCATGCTCCCCCGGTTGGAGGCACGCACGTCCTCCTCTTTGAAGCGTATGGCCTTGCCGAACTTGGTGGCCACCAACAGCTCCCGGCTTCCGTCAGTGAGCTTGGCTGAGACCAGGCTGTCTCCCTTGAGGTTGACGGCCTTGATGCCCCCCTTTCGGGGATTGGAAAATGCCTGCAATGGCATCTTGACTATGCTGCCGCTGCGGGTCACCAGGATTATGAAGCCTGAGTCGAAGTTCTTTACCGGAATGGCGCCGGTTATCTTCTCGTCCGGCTCCAACTGTAGCAGGTTGACTATCGACTTGCCCCTTGTCGCGCGGCCCAGAGACGGAACCTCGTAGACCTTCAGCCAGTGGGCCTTGCCCTTGTCGGTAAAGAAGAGCAGATAATCCTTTGTCGAGGCGGTAAATACATCGGTAACAAACTCCTCGCTCTTGGTCTCAGCTCCGATGACCCCCCTTCCGCCGCGTCTTTGCATGCGATAGGCTGTGAGGGGCTGGCGTTTGATGTACCCGGATGATGTGATGGTTACAGCCACCTCCTCTTCCTGAATGAGGTCCTCCTGTCTGAACTCACCTTCCGCCTCTATGATCTGAGTGCGGCGCAAGTCGCCATAATTCTTTATGAGTTCGGTCAGCTCAGTTTTGATTATGGCCAGGATCTCAAGGTTGCTTGAGAGGATCTGTCTGAGCTTGGCGATGAGCTTTTCGAGTTCCGCAGCTTCAGTGGCGATCTTTTCCTGTTCGAGGCCCGTGAGCCTCTGCAGCCTCATCTCCAGTATGGCTTTGGCCTGCTCCTCGCTTAAGGTGAATGCATGTATCAGGGCGTCTTTGGCCTCGTTGGGAGATGCTGCCGCCTTGATCAGTCTTATTACCTCGTCAATGTTCCTGATGGCGATGAGTAGCCCCGCCAGAATGTGGGCCCTCTTTTCTGCAGCGTCAAGCTCGAACCTCGTGCGTCTCTCTATCACAATCGAGCGGTAGTAGATGTACTGCTCGAGTGTCTCCTTCAAGGAGACTGTTTTTGGCATGCCGTCTATCAGGACCATGTTGTTGATGCCAAAGCTCGTCTGCAGAGCCGTATGCTTATGCAGTTGGTTCAAGACCACATGAACATTAAATCCGCTCTTGACCTCCACCACCAGCCGGATGCCATCTTTATCCGACTCATCCCGCAGATCTGATATTCCCTCCAGCCGGCCTCCTTTGACCATCTCTGCCATGTCCTCGATGAGCTTGGCCTTATTGACCTGGTAAGGCAGTTCAGTGAAAACGATCCTGGTGCTTCTCGTTCCCTCTTCAATCTCAGACTTGGCCTGCATGAGAATGCTGCCCCGACCGCTCTGATAGGCGGCCTCGATGCCTGCCCGGCCCAGGATGTAAGCCCCCGTGGGAAAATCGGGTCCCCGCACAAAGCGCATCAGATCAGATAACGTGGCCTCGGGGTTGTCTATTAGATGGATGATGGCCCCGCATAGCTCGGTTAGGTTATGTGGGGGAATATTAGTTGCCATTCCTACTGCTATGCCGGTGGAGCCGTTGAGGAGAAGGTTTGGCAGCTTTGCAGGCAGGACTGTGGGCTCTTTGAGCGATCCGTCATAATTCGGTACAAAGTCCACTGTGTTCTTTTCAATATCTGCAAGCATCTCCTCCGCGATTTTGGAGAGGCGAACCTCGGTGTAACGCATGGCCGCAGCCGGATCGCCATCGATGGACCCGAAGTTCCCCTGGCCATCGATCAGAGGATAGCGCATGGAGAATGTCTGGGCCAGGCGCACTATGGTCTCGTAGATTGCAGCATCCCCGTGGGGGTGGTACTTACCCATGACATCTCCCACCACACGGGCCGACTTCTTGTAGGGCTGATCATGGGTCATGCCCTGCTCATACATGGCATAGAGTATGCGCCGGTGAACGGGCTTGAGGCCGTCTCGCACATCAGGCAGAGCCCGTCCAACGATCACACTCATGGCGTAATCGATGTAAGAGGATTTCATCTCCTCAGTGATGTTAACCTGTACTTCCGTCAAAAGCCACCTCAATTATCGTAATCATACATCCAGATTTTTCACATACTTGGCGTGTGTCTCTATGAACTGCCGCCTCGGCTCCACCTGGTCTCCCATGAGGATGTTAAAGATCCGGTCGGCCTCCACAGCGTCCTCTAGCGTTACCTTCAGCATGGTCCTCTTCTCAGGGTTCATGGTCGTCTCCCAGAGTTGTTCTGGATTCATCTCACCAAGACCCTTGTACCTCTGAATGGCGGGCTTTGCCAGAGACTTGACCAATCGGTTGAGCTCATCATCTGAGTAGGCATAGTTGACCTGCTTTCCTTTTTTGACCTGATAAAGCGGGGGCTGCGCTATGAAGACAAAGCCTGCCTCGATGAGCGGCTTCATGTAGCGGTAGATGAATGTCAGAAGTAACGTGCGAATGTGCGAGCCGTCCACATCGGCATCCGTCATGATCACTATCTTGTTATATCTGGCCTTAGCGATATCGAAGTCATCTCCGATGCCTGTACCGAAGGCCACGATCATGTTTCGGATCTCGGCGTTCTTGAGGATCTTGTCCAGCCGTGCCCTCTCCACATTCAGGATTTTGCCGCGCAGAGGCAGTATGGCCTGAAAATGGCGATTTCTGCCTTGCTTCGCGCTTCCGCCTGCCGATTCTCCCTCAACGATGTAAATCTCGCATTTCGTTGGGTCGTTATTGGAGCAGTCGGCGAGCTTGCCTGGCAGGCCGCCTGAGCCCAGAGCATTCTTTCTCCGGGTTAGTTCTTTGGCCTTCCTCGCAGCTTCGCGGGCGCGCAGAGCCTCGCCAGCCTTCTCGACAATGGTGGTGGCGACTGTTGGGTTCTCCTCGAAATGCTCGGCCAGGCCCTCCGAGACCAGGGACTCGATCAGGCCCCGGATGGAGCTGTTGCCAAGTCGTGTCTTGGTCTGGCCCTCGAACTGCGGATCGGGAAGCCTGACGCTGACAACGGCCACAAGCCCCTCCCTGAGATCTTCACCTCCAAGTTTAGTCTCGGTTTTGAAGATCTTGTTATCACGGGCGTACTCGTTGACCGTCTTTGTGAGGGCAGCTCGGAATCCCATGAGGTGAGTTCCGCCCTCGCGGGTGTTGATGTTGTTGGCAAAAGAGAATACGTTCTCATTGTAGGAGTTGTTGTATTGAAGTGCAACCTCTACTTGAGTTCCGTTCTTGCTGCGCGAGAAGTATAAGGGCGGTTTATGTAAAGTCTCCTTGTTGGTGTTGAGATACTCCACAAAAGAGATGATTCCTCCCTCGTAGCAGAAGTCGTTTTCTTTGTCAGTTCTCTCGTCCTTGATGGTTATTCTCAGTCCACGATTTAGAAATGCCATCTCACGTAGGCGAGAGGAGAGCGTATCGAAGTTGTACTCGGTGTCCTCAAAGATTGTCCCGTCCGGCTTGAATGTGACTGAGGTGCCGGTGTGGTCTGAGTGACCTCCGACAGTGACCTCTGTGGCCACGTTGCCGTGCTCATAACGCTGACTGTAGATTCGGTTGTTCCGGCGTACCTCGACCTCCATCCATTCGGACAGAGCGTTGACCACTGAGACGCCTACGCCGTGCAGGCCTCCGGAGACCATGTAGGATTCGTGGTCGAACTTGCCTCCGGCATGTAGCACAGTCATCACAATCTCCAGGGCTGGACGATTGAATTGGGGATGATTGTCTACGGGAATGCCGCGACCATCATCCGTCACACTGACGCTGCCGTCGGTGTGAAGGGTGATGTTGATCTCTTTGGCATAGCCTCCCAGGGCCTCGTCCACGCTGTTGTCCACCACCTCATAGACCAGGTGGTGCAGCCCTAGAGTGTCTGTGCTGCCGATGTACATGGACGGCCTGCGCCTGACTGCCTCAAGGCCTTCAAGAACTTGAATTTGGCTTGCGTCGTAGCCCGTTGCTTTGCTCAAAACTGATTAATCCCCCTGAATAATTAGGACTGTAATGAAATATCCTGAGACAATATAAGCTTTTCCCTAAAATATGTCTTACTTATTATTCAATAATTCATTGCACAGCTCCATATTGGATCTGGGTTGCGGCTCGGATGATATGATCAGTGGCTTCTGGGAACAAATGAGGTGCCCTCAAGCCAAAAACTCTAGAAAATAAAAGCCAAGGTCCGGATTCGAACCGGAGTGGTAATGCTCTGCAGGCATTTGCGTA
>CAZFFD010000012.1:0-1595 GCA_964518035.1 uncultured Methanotrichaceae archaeon
AGACTGGAGGGCCTGGCCCTCGATCTTGCAGACACACCACAGATGCAGCGACTGCGATGGATCAAGCAGCTAGGCCTCGCCAACCTGGTTTATCCCGGAGCCAATCACACTCGCTTCGAGCACAGCCTTGGAGCCTACCATCTGGCTGACCTGCTGGCAAGTCATCTCGGCCTGCAAGATGAGGATAAAATGCTGGTATGCGCGGCAGCCTTGCTGCACGACGTGGGCCACGGGCCGCTATCCCATGCTACAGAGGTGGCTCTCGCCCCATACCTTCGAAAAGAGCATGAGAGCATCATAGATCTCCTGAAAAAGGGAGAGCTTCGGGCAGTCCTGGACAATTACGGCCTGAAAGGCTCAGACATTCAGGCTGCCATAAACGGATCCGGTCTGGGGCAAATAGTGAGCGGCGAGATAGATGTTGACAGGATGGACTATCTGATCAGAGATGCTCACTACACTGGCGTGGCCTACGGAGTGATAGATCGACTGCGTCTTTTGCAGAAGATGACCCTGAACGACGAACAACTGGTGGTGGAAGCAGGAGGCGTGCAGGCAGCGACATCTCTCTTAATCTCCAGGCTGCTCATGCATCCGTCCGTCTATTACCATCATGTATGCCGGATATCGGAGTGTATGATATCTGCTGGAATACGGCGCATGGTTGAGGATGGTGCCAGCCCATCATCTGTAAAAGACATGGATGATATCCAGCTCTTCAATTCCCTGATGGGATCGGGAGGATACGCAGAAGAGATGGCTTCACGCATCAGATCTCGGAGAATTTTTAAGCGGGCGGTCTATATCGGCCTGGAGAATCTAGATCCATCGCTTCTCAGGGTCAGCGAAAAAATAATCTCTTCTGAGATCGCGGCTGAGGCAGAAGTGGACGCTGATTATATTCTGGTGGACAATCCGCCTCTGCCAGACACGGCTGAAGGGAGTTTCCCTGTATTGGTCGAGGGGGAGGTTAGGCCCCTGCGAGCTGTCTCTCCTCTAGTCAGCATTCTTGAGAGAGCACATAGAGCTACCTGGCGTTTCGGAGTCTATGCCCCTGCAGAGATAAGAGAGAGGGTAGCACATGCAGCGAGAAGATGCCTTAACCTGAAGAAGAATACTGTGCAGCACACATTTTCCGACATCGACAACATCTGCCTTTAAGCAGGTTAGTTAGCTAAAAAAAATGGGGTGCGGTTTCTTTTACAGGGATGCGATGAGGGTCACATTGTTGCTTCTCAGGCCCCCGTTTTCAAATGAGCTTATGTAAGCTCCGGGGTTTTCTGCATAGAGCCAGATATATTTGTATCCTGCAACGACTGGATTGAAGTTCGCACTTCTGCCGATTCCATCAGGTCCGATCTTATTCGCAATCATATTCCCGTTTGATGGAACGAATATGAGCTCACGTACCCATGTGCCTCTGGGAGCTTTTGCGACCACATCCCAGCCGCCATCAGTTTCGATCCACGCATAGATCTCTTTTCCTTGGAAGTTTTGCTGGAACACGATCCACGGAACATATGTGCCCAAGTAATAAACCAATGCAGGCGGCTGTATAGCTGGATCATACGAGACCAGTGCGTTCTGTTCTGCTG
>CAZFFD010000012.1:1695-2026 GCA_964518035.1 uncultured Methanotrichaceae archaeon
AATGCAGGCGGCTGTATAGCTGGATCATACGAGACCAGTGCGTTCTGTTCTGCTGCTGATGGAGCAGTTGCAGTGTACTTGGCCGTCGGGATGGCATCAGAACCTTGTTGAACTGCAGCTACAGGCACTGCGCATTTTGCCCCGCAAGTGGCCAGGCAGGTCTGGGCACAGGTCATCTGACAGGTGGCAAGGCAAGTATTATAGCAGGTATTACCACAGGTTCGCGCACAGGTATTGGCACAGGTGTTGCTACAAGTTCCAAAGCAGGTGTTTCTGCAGGTGATGCCGCAAGTGCTACCACAGGTATTGCTGCAGGTGATGCCGCAAGTGC
>CAZFFD010000012.1:2126-39024 GCA_964518035.1 uncultured Methanotrichaceae archaeon
CACCACAGGTATTGCTGCAGGTGATGCCGCAAGTGCCACCACAGGTATTGCTGCAGGTGATGCCGCAAGTGCCACCACAGGTATTGCTGCAAGTGATGCCGCAAGTGCCACCACAGGTGTTGCTACAAGTGCTACCGCAAGTGTTTCCGCATGTGTCGGCACCGCACGAGAGAACACAGGTCTGGCAGCTTAGGAGACATGTGCCGCCACAAGTGTCTGCACAGGTATCTTCACATGTAGCCATGCAAGTGTAACCCAATGTTTGACCGCAGCCACCGCCACAGGTGTCTCCACAGGTATCTTCGCATGTAACCATGCAGGTGTAACCCAATGTTTGACCGCAGCCACCACAACTATCGCTGCAGGTATTGCCGCAGCTATCAAAGCATGTCTGCTCAGTCTCCCACTGGCAGACGTCCATTGTATCGATGTCAGCTTGTTTGATTGTAAGTCTGCAGGCAGATTTTTTGGACGCATCTATTGGGGTCAGGCTTGCAGTCTCGATGCTCTCGTAGTTCAGTTTGCTTTCCGAAGCGCCATCTTTCAAAAGCCCCAGATCTTCTGCAACCTGAGTATATCTGTAATCAAAAAGAGGTGTATCACTTGACGAAACTGATTTAGCATCTGATCCGGTATCTGACAATGCAGTAGCGCTTAATGCTACTGATAAAAAAGCAACCATTAACAAAAGCAATTCTCTCAGTCTCATTTTTGAACCACCTCTTCTATCAGATCCCCACCAAAGACTGCATAGCCGATTGACACTCGCTACAAGACTTGTGACTATCTCTTGCAGTTTTGTATAAGTACCTGTCGGAAAAGATTCTGATTAATTTTAATCAGCAAAATATTCTTTGTGCCGAATTAACTAGCTGACAGGCGGCGCGCCAGTGTAGCATGCTGCAGGGCACCCAAGGCGGATGACACATGAGGGTAAAGGCGAGTTATTCGGATCCAAACCCAAGCTGAACACGCGAGGTCATCATTCTCGATGCAAGCATAGAGATGTCCAGATAAAAAATGGCAAAAAAATAAATGGTGACGTTTTGCCTCCTTCATTTGGATTTGATCTTAAATGGAATATGCTTGATTGCTATATAAACTTTTTTATATAGTAATAGTAGCTGTCAACTTCTCCAGACTCCAGTCTGATCTAATCGTCGCCAATAGCCTCCAAATTCGATGAATAAGGAGGAAGGAGGCAAAAGTCAAGTAACATAGGAGGAAAGACAATGACCTTCGACCTTTGCCATGCGCAATATACGGCAATTGCCGAATAAATAGTTTTCGGTTGAGGCGATGAGCATAAGAATCCCCTATCAGAAAACGATATTTCCTCTTGACTTGTAATAGTCCGTGCCATTTATATAGAAAACGATGCTCAATTATGCTGAAACGATTTTGAAGCAGCAAAGATCCTGAATGATGTTTATGCAAACAAAATCCGCGAGGCCGAGATATCAATGAGAAAAGAACATCATCCCACCCACGATCAGCCGCATGTGGGCTCAACGACCCACGATGTCATGGACCCGGAGGCGAAGAATTTCGATCCAGGAACTCCGACCATGGAAACCCGCCGTAAATCGGAATCCCTCTCATCAGGTCAGCCGGGCCTCGCACCAGGGAATACGCCTGCCAGTAACCGCTGGAGCGAACCCACTCGCTATATCATGGCGGTTATCCTGTTCTTGGCAGGGCTCTTAGTAGTGTACATTGGGCGATCTGCCGTTCCTCTGGTAGTATCTGCCGCGCTGCTGGCCCTATTGGTTGATCCAATTATCCAGTTTTTGTCTGGGCGTCTGCGGATAAATAAAAATCTGGCAGTTGTCATTACATATATGTCCGTGGTAGCCCTGCTATTGATTGTCCCCTTGCTTTTGGTTCAGCCTCTGGTGGATGCCGTCAATTTTGCTGTACAAATTGACCCTAATCTGATTGTGCAAAGGGCGATCCAGTTCATCCAATCCGTTTTGACACAGCTGCAAGGCCACAAGTGGCTGGCATCCGTATTTGATCCAGCACTCAACACATTGTTGACTGCACTAAATAATTTTTCGTCAACATCCGAGACCACGGTTCCGGCCATGCAAATGTCGGTTGCGGACTTGAGCAGCCGTCTGGGAAGGGCACTGGGTGCTGTAGCAGGATTTTTGGGACCGACCTTTTCAGGTCTGGCGTCGGTCTTGTTCACGCTATTGATGGCGCTGCAAATGACTCTCAGTGCCGGCGAGTTCAAGAATTGGTTTTCGGACTTGATTCCTCCAGGCCACGGACCTGAGTTGAGCCTGCTGTTAAAAGGTATCCACAAGACCTGGACCGGATTCCTGCGCGGTCAAATACATCTAATGCTGATAGTAGGCCTGGTCACATGGCTTGGAGGCTTCATGCTGGGGTTGCCGCAGGCATTTTTCCTCGGCGTCATTGCGGGATTCATGGAGTTGATACCCAATGTTGGGCCGATCCTTGCGGCTGTTCCGGCTGTTTTGGTCGCCCTGCTGTTTGGGTCAACACATCTTGCAGTCAGCCATCTGGTTTTTGCGCTGGTGATCATCGGCTTTTACACGCTTGTCCAGATGCTGGAAAACCAATTCCTGGTGCCAAAGGTCATGGGTGGCGCCGTAGATCTTCCACCTCTGATAGTCTTGATCGGTGTCATCGCCGGTTCAGGGGCATTTGGCATAATGGGGGCGCTTTTGGCAACACCTGCAATCGCAACAGGAAAACTGATATTCCGTTATATTTACGGTAAGATCATGGACGGCGCGCTTGCTCTGCCACCGTCAAAATAAAAAATGATGAATTGAACCGTCGTGTCTCAGATCATACTGACCTGGATCGTATCCAGCAAGCTCTCGGTGACATTCATCGGGACTCTTGCTAAGATCTCAACTTTGGTCATTGCGACTGAGATATTGTAGTTCTCAATTTCAATGCCATCCAGCCAATATTTTGCAATTGTTGAATCAAATACCGTGCCGTTTATATCATAATTTCCGACAACTACAATGGCTGGTTTTCCATCGATAGTCTTTTCGAATAAGCTGCCCGAAGTCAGGTTTCCGAGTGCCTTATCATAATTCAAGGCGAGTTTCAGATACTTGATGTCAGGAGATAGATCTGAGCATTTCCAAACAGTTTCATTGATTACGGCAATCGCGGCCTGGGTGTTGTTGGTAAATAGTATCTTTATGAATGCTGTGGTGTTTGCATTATCCCAATCAGATGATACAGAATATTCCATAGTTGTGTTCAGGTCAAATGAGACGTTGTAAGGTCCAACAGATATTTCATCGGTCTTTGCGGATGCACCTACTGCAAGTAAAACCATTAAAATCGAAACAATTATCAACTTCATATAACTCCTCCTGCATTCCTCATGACAAGGAATTGTGTATACTATTAGTAACTTCCTTTGCTATTATATATAGTTAATTATTGATATATGTACGTCTAATGGCCTTTTCACATAATTGTCCATCCCATCAATTGCCAGATCTTAGCCGGAAGATTTATATTCACAATTGAATGAATAATGCTTGACAAATTCATGATTGCATCCCCAAATGGCACCATCATTGCGATTCAAAGATCTGCATCAATTATCTTGATTATGCTTTCTCTGAATATTCTTTCGCTCAACATGGGGTATGCTTCTCCAGTATCTCTGCGCTTTTGCGGACTCATATCTCTTGTTGCAGTTCTGATTGCATATGTTCATTCATACAAAAATATATATGATAAAAATATTTTTATTGCTGGCGTATCTTTGATATTATTATCTTTTTTAGCATTGATATACACAGATAAGCCTGAACTCTGGATAGCAAGCTTAATTATATTTATCTGTGGATTCGATCTGCTCTTGAGATCTGCAGGATTTATCGAGGCGCATCTGCCAGCTCTCGCACTCGGCAGTTCATTTTACGCTGTTTTTTATATATTTTACATCAACGATCCATTGCTCTGGAGATGTGTCGCATCTCTGTCTCAGGCAATTTCTGCGGCGTTTGGCCGAGTCGCAGGAATTCCTACGGCATTCGGTCCTACTATCAGCGGTTCGCTGATCCTTCTGACATTTTTCTTCTGTCTAGTCTCCTTTTTCATATTGTCGGAAAAGAGGTCCAGCCATCCTGAGAAGACATTGATCGGAGCCTTCGTGGGATTGACAGCTGTCTATGCCGTCTGTCTCTTGGTAGCTATTTCCCTATGGGAGACGGCAGATAAATTCATGGATCTCACCTTTCTGTTATTTTTTGTGCTCATTATACCCTTTCTGGCATTTGTTTGGAGGATAAAAATTCAACCTGTCGACTTGGGGGCCTGTGCCCCATCGCGAGAACAGATGGCCATTTTAGCTTTGCTATTCTCTGTTATATTATTGATATCAGTGTTTCCATATTCTGATGGTGAAGGCATAGGCAAAGTGGTAATCTATGAACGGGACAGCGAGATGGGCTTTGATATTCCTCACTTTCCTGATGAAAACCAGTCCTTCGCGCCTGATGACGGCTTTTCAGTGGGGGCCATAAAGCTATATTTTGAGAACATGGGCGGTCTTGTGGACACATTGAACTCAACGGATCCACGCAGCTTGAAAGATGCCCTTAAAGATGCCAATATCCTCGTGCTGTTAAACTTGAATTGCGCGTTTTCATCCTCGGATCGGCAAAGCATTCAGGAATATGTGAAAAACGGCGGTGGCCTTCTGCTATTTGGTGAGCATACCTCCATGTTTGTCCCTGATGAGGATTTTTCATCAGGACGGGATTATTTAAATGAAGTGCTCGATCCAACGGGAATTCGAATCAACCCTGACACTGCGGACTATATCCCGGATCATTGGCTATATTCAGCCGTTGTTTTGCCCCATATTGTCACAAGAGATCAGGGTTTTAGTCTGACCACATCCTCAGTAGGCGCTTCGCTGGATCTGAGCGGCATGGCCAGGCCTCTGATCATCGGACGGTTTGCTTTCTCGGATAGACCAAATCAGACTCAGCCAGGACACCTCGGAGACAGGCTTTATGAACGGGGCGAAATGCTGGGCGATCTGACAATTGCAGCATGCGATACATATGGCAAGGGCAAGGTTCTGGTGTTTGGGGACACGTCTTATATATTCAATAATGAATTGCCATTTAGATACGACCTGATTTATAATTCTGCGTCCTGGCTGGTTAGCCGTGAATCAGGTTACGCTGCTCATATCGGCTGGGCGTTCGCTCTCTTCATTTTGGCCTTCTTTGCCATCCTTATCAGAAAACATCTGCCCAAGATCACACTGCAATTTCTGATCTGCATCGCCTTTGTAGCAGCATTCTCGCTGGTGATCTCTTCAGGCATAAATGACTCTATGACCAAAGCCCCTCAAGAATCTGAAGCGGATGTGGCCTGGATAGATCGCACTCATCTAAATCAGTTTAATTCTGAGAACTATCAGGATGACGGCATCGCTGGACTAACCTTAAATCTCTTCAGAAATGGCTTCCTGCCCCAGGTCCAGCAGACAAAGAAATGCATTTCTGATATCTCTAAAGGGTCGGTCTCGATCATAATAGCTCCCAACGAGCATTATACCGCTAAAGAAGCATCTGAGTATAAGGAATTCGTTGAGTCCGGCGGTTTGCTGATAATCTCTGCAGGTTACAGGAGTGCCAGTCCGATGGATGCGATACTGAAGTCCTTTGGCCTTCAGATTGGCGATCTGCCGCTGGGCTCTTTTCCCTGGATTGAAGAGACACACGCCACAATGGGCCAGGCAATAGTATCCACTGAAAATCTGAGGAGATACTGGCATAGGCCCAAGTTCATGGAGGCCTATCCTGTGATTGCAGACGACGAGTATAAACCGATTGCCTGGATGCATTACAATGGAAGTACATATAATCTCATTATTCAGAAAAAGGTCGGCCTGGGAAGTGTCATTCTGATCGGTGACTCCAGGTTCCTGCTTAACGAGAACCTTGAGCATCTATCTCGAGGAACCGGAAAAGAGAACCGAGAGCAGTATCAGCTCCAGTGGTTTGGCAATATCGAGCTATTAAGAGAGATTCTGACTGAGCATAGAGTTGGGATGGCATGAAGAAATTCCTATGGCTGGCACTGATACCAATAGCCGCATTCTGGCTGTTCTCGGTTGATATCTATGGCCTGACTCCGAGCTATGTTTTGGGCATATCATCCATTCTGCTGGGAACGATGATTTCCATTTTGGCTTTTTGGAGGACCGATGCCTCCTGCAATAGGAAATATGGGATCATTTTGCTGCCACTCCTCCTGTCATGTTGGGCGATTCCTTATCCCTACAATGCAGGCTTGATAGTCTGCGCCCTGGGCCAATGTTTAGCCCTGGCAGCACCGGGACTGCGCATGATATGGCTCGGATCGATATTTTCAGGGACCGTCCTGATCCTGGATTCTTTCGTCCTATCAATCTACTATCTCCTGGCAGCCAATTATCACTCTGCATCTTGGCTCGCCTCAAGCATAGCATGCATCCTGAAACTCACAGGCCTTGATGCAGCGGCAAATGCGGGAATAGTCTTTGTCCTCGCACAGGAAAAGGTATTTCCCTTTACTGTAACTGCCGAAAAGCTTGGATTATATCCTTGGATCTTGATATACGCCGGAGCATTATTAATATTATTCCTGGTGTCGCAAAGCGTTTCCTCTTTCTTGAAGAATGCTCTGCTGGCCCTCATTGCCAGCATTTTTTATCTGTTGCTCAGGTACATAGCTCTGGTGCACATATTCTTCATAAGAGATCTGCCTGAATTTGCCCGAGTGAGGATGGATGTCTTCACAGATCCGTGGTGGCTGATAGTGAGTTTTGTGCCGCTGGCATTCTTGTTCTTATTCTTCAGAATTCCTGATGATTGGAAGCTTGACTTTAATATGCATGTGGACCGAAGGCTGGTCATTGCACTGGCCTGTGTACTGCTGAGCGTTTTCTGCATAACCGCATCAGCTCTCTTTCTGGATGCTGGGATAGAAAAGGATGGTCGGGTTCTGGTGGATGAGATCCACTCAGTCTGGGAGTTCTCCACGCTCAAGCTTGACCAGAACTGGTACGGAGAGAACTCCACTTACAATGCCTACAGCATGGTCGAATGGCTCAACAACTCCTATCATGTAGACCGCATTGTGGGCCCCACTTTCAAGGATTGGAATGTATCTGGCGCCCAGAAGGTGGTCCCTGATGTGATATCTGACAGAATCACTTATGATATTTTAAAGAATTATGATATCCTGATAATAAAGACTCCATCCGCCTTTAGGCCTTCAGAGATTGATGCAGTTGTCCGTTTTGTCGAGAACGGCGGAGGATTGTTCCTGATAGGCGATCATACCAATTTCGCAGGCATCGGCACGAATTTGAACCAAATATCCGGAAAATTCGGAATAGATTTTGGGTTTGATGCAGTCAATACCATCAATGGCACTCTGTTCTACTTCGAGAGAGGAGAATTTCTCCATCCTGTCATCAAGTACATGCCGAATCTGGATTTTATGACCGGCTGCAGCTTAAAGACGTCTCTGTTCGGAGAGCCCGTGATCCAGGGTTCAGGCCTTCGTGCCGATCCGGGTGAGTTCGCGTCAGTCGGCTTCTTCAGAGAGACACGGAACAACGATCCAACGCAGGTCGGGGATACCGTCTGGGGTCTGATAAACCAGGCGGTCGCTGTGAAATATGGAAAGGGAAGAGTCGTGGCTTTTGCCGATTCTACCATCATATCCAATTTCAGGATCTTCTTTGGAGGCTCCTCTAATTTCGTTATCGGGGCCATGGAGTATCTGAACCGTATGGACTCCTCAGAGAATGAAAAGCAGATCTTATTCTTCATCGGACTGATGCTGGCATTTTTTGCTTGCTACTTGCTCGGACGAATGGGCTTGAGAGAGAGAAAGATGGCGGCACTGCTGGTTGTGCTGGTCATCGGAGCCGTTGCCGTCGGCGGAGCTCTTCAGATCTTTTCCATAAAAGGCGAGAGCACCATTCCTAGCAGGTTCTATGATTACAACCATACAGTCGGATTTGACGGCGAGCATTCAGGTAGAATAACTAGCAAGGGTGACGTCAGCGGGCAGTACGAGACATTTTTTATATGGACTCAGAGAGTCAATCTGACGCCGGCAATGGAAGACAGAATGGACTATGCTATGGCTAAGGGCAGAGCATTGGTTGTAATAGATCCGGTCAAGCCAATCTCTCAGGAAGGATTGGCTGCGCTACAAGATTACATCAAAAGAGGCAACTATGTTCTGCTCATGGTCTCTGCTGATGGACCCTGGTCTGAAGTAATAAATTATTTCGGTATGCAGACTTACCTCCAAAAAGAGCCCGGCAATGCATCCTTGACGAACCCTGCCAGGAAGGATGGACTGCCCATAAAGCCCTGGGGACTGGCCATCAGGGGAGGCCTGCCTCTCTATTCGATTGATGGACGGGTGATTCTGGCTGAGACGAATTACGGCAAAGGCAAATTCCTGCTATTTTCGGACTCTGCCGTCTTTAAGGATGGTTTCTTTGCCAGACCTGGCTATATGGGGTATTCCAAGGTCGATCCGAGCATGGTTGATAAAGAGAGCTACGATTTGATGGGCTTGTATAACCTGGAGTATCGGATCTTTGAGGACTATTTGGGATTTGCCTCGCGGGATATGCAATATCCATAACGGTTAACTTTAATATGCAAAGACGCAAAAGACTAGATCGATGGCATTTCCCAGAGACGGACGGGCGTTGAACAATAATGTGCTGGTCAAGACCATCCAGACCATGAACTCTCACCTGCCGAGCAGACGAATCAACCTGGCTGAGCTTCTAGTCATGGAGAAGCCTGGCATCAGGGGCAAAGATAATGCATTTTTTGTCATGGAAAAGTCCGAGCTTGATCTGATCTCCCGGAGCCTGCCAAGGTTTCTCTGGAGTCGTTTGCGGCTTCCCATGCTGATTGAGATGTCACCGGACTTCGGCAACGGCTCGGCCAGAGTGCAGGGTGAGCCGGAAGTGGAACTGGTCTGCAAGATCCTGGGAAAAGACAGGGAGTATGCAAAACAGATAATAATCTACCTCCCGGATGTGAGGGAGCTACGGCGAAAGCTTCCTACCACCACTCAGTATGCCTTTATCACCAATCTCCGAGATAGAGATGATGGCTGAATCGACTCAAGTTTCTGGAGGGATCTTATGGCTGACAATAATCTGGCGGAAGGTGCAAAGCGGTTTGCTGCAAAGATGGACCTAGGTGCCTATCAAGAAGCTGCAAAGGTTAAATCCGACTTCGGCCTGCCTAACGACATGCTGACGGACGCAGTCCGCAGGGCATACGACTCCAACATGAAGAAAGGTGAATATTCCCTGGCTGCAGACCTGGCCAAAAGGTATGAACTCTCAACTGACCTGCGGCTGGATGCCGCCCAAAGATCGTTCCAGAGAAAAATCGATAGCGCTTTTTATCGGGCCGCAGCCGATTATGCTAAAGAATATGGACTATCCGAGGATGCGATTCGAATGGCAGCGATCTCTGCCTTTAACAAGAGCATGGACTATGGTCTTTTTAAAAACGCTGCAGAAGTCGCGGATCAGTTCGAGCTTCCTGTTGAGATGAGGCAGCAGGCTGCAACAAAATCCTACGAGCAGCATATGCAGGCAGGCCTCTATCGCAAGGCCTTGAAGATAGCTCAAAAATACAAGCTGCCGGAAGAGCTGGTAGGGGCAGCCGAAAAGAAGATCTCTTGAGCCACGCGGTTGGATTTCTCATGCCACAAGTGGTTCTGACCATCGGCGGCTCTGACTCAGGTGGCGGGGCCGGGATTCAGGCCGATATCAAGACGTTCTCAGTTCTGGGGCTGCATGGCACCTGTGCTGTCACAGCCATTACAGCCCAAAATACCCTGGGTGTGCAGCAGATCTACGGCCTGCCTTCTGATGTTGTCCAGGCTCAGTTGCGATCGATCACCGACGATTTCACTATTGCAGCAGCCAAGACTGGCATGCTTCATTCCGCCGATATCGTGACGGTTGTTGCAGATCACCTCAAAGACCTGAAAATCCCCCTGGTGGTTGACCCGGTGATCGAGGCTGAGGCCGGAGGCAGGCTGCTCTATCCTGAGGCATTAGAGGCTTTGGTTGTCCACCTCATGCCATTGGCCAGGGTCATCACACCCAACATCTTCGAGGCCCAGGCGCTCACTAAAGTGATGGTTCGCGATAGAGACAGCGCTCTTGATGCAGCCAGAAAGATACTGGATATGGGGGCGCGAGCCGTGATCATCAAGGGTGGACACCTGGACTGCATCGATCTGCTGGTTGAAAGTGGTGATAACGATGAGGGTATCCTCCTTCCAGGAGAGAGGGTAGCAGGAGAGAACCACGGTGTTGGATGCACCTACTCAGCAGCTTTAACCTCGTTTATTGCCCTGGGCTCACCTCTGGAGCAGGCTGCACGCCAGGCCAAGATCTTCGCTACTAGGGCTCTCATGGGCAGCATGAGGGTGGGAAGAGGAGTTGGGCCGGTTGACCAGGCGGCATATCTGCGAAGCAAATAAGGCCTCTTAGCATCTCGCTGCGGCGACAAAAGACATTGCAGAGATCTGATGATCTGGTTTGTCAGAGACGACAGTCTGGGTGGCGGCAAGGAGAGCTGCCGCCTAAAAGGACGGGAAGTTATAAATCAATGGTGCAAGGATGCACAAAGGATTGCTCTAGCTGGAGTGTTGATTATGGGAAGCGTTAAGCCTAGTTATATCAAGAATTTCGCGATGGACCTGTTGAGAACCTACGAAAGCTCATTTAGCCCAGACTTTGAACAGAACAAGCTAAAGGTATCGGAGTACACAGATATCAAGAACAAAACCATACGCAACCGTGTGGCAGGATATATTTCTAATGTTATGAGACAGAGAAGCACTCGCCGTGGCGAGGTCGAGATTGATGTTTGAAGGCGTGTTTCCTGCAATAATCACGCCGTTTCTTAAAGATGAAAGCTTGGATGAGGAGGGACTGAAGAAGAACATCAGGTACCTGAGCAACACCGGCATATCTGGCATCGTTCCCTGTGGGACGACAGGCGAGTCGGCCACTCTCACATTCGAGGAGCATAAACGAGTGGTGGAGATCGCAGTGGAGGCCTCAAAGGTGCCGGTTATAGCAGGCACCGGCTCGAACAATACTCGCGAGGCCATGGAGCTGACCCGCCATGCAGCAGAAGCAGGTGCAGATGCTGCGCTACTGATCACGCCTTATTACAACAAGCCAACCGACAAGGGCATGTTCGAGCACTTCAAGGCCATAGCAGAGAAATGCGACATCCCAATTGTGCTCTATAATGTCCCCAAAAGAACTGGAATAGATCTCAAGCCGGAGCTGGTCGCGAAGCTGTCCAAGGTCAAAAACATCGTGGCCATAAAGGAGGCCAGTGGAAACCTCTCTCAGCAATCTCAGATAATCGAGCAGACCCGTGGCAGCGATTTTGTCGTTCTATCCGGTGATGATGATCTGACTCTGCCCACAATGGCTCTGGGAGCCCGTGGAGTGGTATCAGTGGTTGCGAACGTTGCACCCAAGAAGACGGTTGCTATGGTGAATGCCGCTCTCAAAGGAGATTTCGAGATGGCGAGAACACTGCATTACGAGCTTCTGCCGCTTGTTCGGGCCATGTTCCTGGAGACCAACCCCATTCCCGTGAAGACTGCTCATAAGTACCTGGGACTTGCCAACGGACCACTGCGTCTGCCGATGTCGTCTATGGCTCCTGAGAAAGAGGCGACCTTAAAGGAGATACTAGAGAAGCTGGGCGAGAGAGCATGACTAAGATTGCCCTGACTGGTGCCCTGGGACGCATGGGCACACTGATCATCCAGGAGGCGTCCAAGGTAAAAGACATGCAGCTAGTGGCGGGGCTGGATGCAATCGGTGCTGGAAAGGAGCTGCCTGGCGGAGTAATTGTCAAGGATGCCTCCGATCTGGAAGCTGTTTTGACAGAGAGCAGGCCTGATGTGCTCATCGACTTCACTATCGCCAAAGCTGCAGTAAATAATGTCTGCACTGCTGCGAACCTGGGAATCGATCTTGTTGTCGGGACTACCGGCTTTTCCTCTGAGCAGAATGCTCTCATGAAAAAAGCAATAGAAGGCCATGTGGCAGCAGTCATATCTCCTAACTTCAGCCTGGGAGTAAATGTGTTCTGGAAGCTGGTGGCCGATGCTGCGGCCTCCCTCAAGGATTATGATATCGAGGTCATCGAAGCCCATCATAATCAGAAGAAGGATGCTCCCAGTGGCACAGCTCTGGCAACCGTGGAGGCTATAAAAAAGGCTCTCGGCGAGAAGGAGATCGTCTATGGCCGGCAGGGACTCATGCCACGCGGAAAAGAGATTGGAGTTCATGCTATCCGGGGCGGAGACATTGTAGGAGATCACACTGTCCTTTTTGCCGGATCAGGCGAACGTCTGGAGATCAAGCACCAGGCACACAGCAGATCTGCATTTGCGAGTGGTGCCGTGCGGGCTGCTCAGTGGGTGGTCGGCAAAGAGCCGGGAATCTACAGCATGGCAGACGTATTGAAGTCAAGATGAACCAGATCGAAGAGAAGAGCCACACACTAATTTTTAAAGGACAGCGACTGCAGCCGATATCATCAGAGGAAAACCCCGTTGGCTTTTGCAGCCGCTGTGAGGCAGAACTGTTGAGCCTGGGCTATTATTCAACAGGCGTGGGATGGCTTGTATCGGCTCGCTGCTCAAATGGGCACCTCATTCTCATGCACTATGACCTCCTATGGAACTGGCTTGGCGATCTGGATGCAGAGGTCGTGAGGGAGAAGGCAGACGTATCGACGATTGCAAAAGAGATGCTTGAAGCCGTCTTCACCCAGGCGGAGATCAGGGACATGCTGGCCTGCCAGCAGAAATTGCCCTACACCCGGCAAAACCTTTATCGGGCGCGGGCCAAATACCAAAAGTTCGAGAGTCTCTTCGGCATAAAGATAGACCTCTAAGAGACGAACAAAAAGTAAAAAAAAGTTGGCAATCCTTTTTGGCAGGATCAAGCGCCCTTGGCGCTCTCCACGAGCTTATTTGTGGTCACGAAGCTTGCGCCTTTGTCTGAAGCATATTCCACGAATTTCTTGTAGGCATCGAGGTACTCGCCTGAGCCGGAGACCGTGTTCGTGAAGACCGCTACCATCGGTTCTCCCTTGGCAGATGCATCATCGAATTTGCCGACAAGAGAATCATACCACTGTGTGCCGTTCAGGCCGGCCTCCTTTGCTGCGGCATCCCACATGCGGCCCTCCGAGCCCGTGCTTACTGGAACCACATAAAAGGCAAATCCATCCATCTGGTACGGCATCACCTTGCCCTCGCTCTCAGGCAGACCTGCATCGTCTACCATGTAGAGCAATCCCAGATCATCCATGATCTTGTAGCCGCTCTGGTTAAAGGAGCCGGGCTGTGGCAGATATCCTGCAACCTGGAATTGCTTTCCGCCGCAGACATAATCATCTTCAACATACTTCTTGCTCTTTCTCATCCTCGCATCCTGATCCTCGAATGAGGCCAGTTGCTCACCGCTGCTCATGCCACCCATGATCAGTTCGTGGTTGTTTTTTGTGCCGAGCATCGTAACATAGAGCGGATAAAGCTTATTGGCGATATCACCTGTAACAGAGATCGTCACATTGGATTTCCTGGAGTCCAGCTCATTGAGCAGATTTGTTGTGGTGTTCATCTCAAGGCTTTCCCTCTCAGACTGGCTCTTGCCGTCGGATTGAGGCGATGTCTCCATTTTTACAATAAGATTTACTGCACTTGATCCATCTTCTGCAGCAGCACATAGAAAGAGCATCTGTGCTATCAAGCATGCCAGCATAGCAAAGAGCAACATTTTCATTAGCTTCATATCCATTCACCTTCAGAGTTTATTTCGGACATATTATGCGGTTAAGGGAAATATAATACAAATCTTTTAAAGTGTTGCCTTTCAAGGTAATAATACTTGTGGTCACGAAGAAAGCGCACAATCGCGCATGACACTTTAGTGCAATATTATTATATTCTTTGCAGAATGTTCATGGGAAGATTCTGCGAATAAATATAAAAATTTTGTTTTTCGACAAGCATAGCGAATATTTATAAAAATGGCATATACTGAGTTTGAATATTAATACAATAAATACTAATAGTAACTAGATATATCCACATATTGAAAAATCTAGATATGGTATCCAGAGAAAAAGTTCAAATAGGGCAAGTCGATAACAAAGATAAGGTTATCTAAAGTCCGGCTCAGTCTGAACGAGACCTGAGCTTTGATCAGTAACAAAACTAATGACACAATAAAATATCGAATTTATGGGTTCGCTCGAAAAAAAGCAATATGAGGACAATAGTGCCTATATTTCGGATCAGGATAACCTGGCAGAATGATAAATAAATACATAGGCGGTACAATCATGTCATCCCACAGCAAAGCAATAGTGATATCGCTATTCCTAGTGCTGGTTATTTTATTAACAGGGGATTCGTTGGGCGTAGTAGCAACGCCGACCCTTACTATTAACCAGCTCGTAACCTCTGGACAGACTGTGACATTACAAGCACCATCAGGAGACTACTTATATACATGGACTGCTGAAACAGGAGGCTCAAACATCGGTACGGGAACCGCACAGAAGTTCTCATTTACCGCCCCTCTGGTCTCGCAGGAAGATGGCTCCAAGGTGGTTACGGTCTATCTGTATATCAGAACGATAGAAGGAGGTTGTGTCAACCAAACGAGCACAGACATCAGTGTTTACGCTCTGCCGGTTTGCGGCATATCCGGACCCGGATTAGTCGGACCCTATGACGTCTCCACTTACACCTATTCGGGTGGCACAACAGGCCAGCTGTCATTTGTGTGGACTGTGGATGGTAGTACGATAGATGGAGCCAATGGACCCAGTATTAACATAGACTGGTCCCAGTACAATGTAGTAAACCACACCATTGGTATGACCTTAACCAAGGACTACTCGGATGTAGCTCCCGGCTCGACCAATCCCTTCCGAAGCATAAGCTGTAAATTGTATACAAATGTGACATATACCACAGGAATGGAATTGGCTAAAACTGCTTCACCCACTACTGCCAGCGTCGGCGATACTGTGACCTACACCTACACAGTTCGAAATACGGGTACAATAGGCATCAACTCCCTCACGTTAACTGATAACAAGCTGGGAACTATCGTACTAAGCCCGACCACGATCTTGCCAGGAGGACAGGCTACAGGCACTAAAACATACGTCATTGCCGAGAAAGACCTGCCAGGACCGTTAAACAACACGGCCATAGTTTCAGGAAAAGAAGATAGAACCAATAAACCGACCAACACCACCGCAAATGCGACCGTTGACCTAACCTATAACGCTGCATTGGCCCTGACAAAAGAGCCTTCAACAACTAACGCCGCGGTTGGAGAGACCGTTACTTACACCTACACGATAGAGAACACCGGAAAGGTAACCATCAACGACCTGAATCTGACGGATGACAAGCTTGGGACAATAAATACCGCAAAGGATAGCCTGGCATCGGGAGAGACCACAACCGGCACTGTTACCTACGTAGTCAAGGAGACTGATCTGCCTGGACCTCTGGTAAACAGAGCCACAATTGCGGGAACAGACATCCAAAACAAGGAAGTCACTGCAGAGGCTACTGCATCAGTTGATCTGACCTACAAGTCAGGTCTTGCTTTGACCAAGACTGCTTCTTCAGGTACTGCTGCAGTGGGCGATACGATAAACTATGAGTACAGCGTAACGAACAACGGAACGGTTACCATAAACGGCTTGACCTTAAACGATGACAAGCTGGGTGCCATAGCCCTGCTGACCGATACTCTTGCCCCAGGCGCTACGACCACTGGATCAGCATCTTACGTCGTGCTTGAGACGGACCTGCCCGGTCCTCTGGTAAACAATGCCACTGTTGCCGGTACAGACCGCCTGAGTAGAGCAGTCAATGCAACAGCCAAGGAATCGGTGGAGCTTACCTATACTTCTTCAATGGATGTGACCAAGACACCATCTAGCAGCACCGCAAATGTGGGCGATACCATAAATTACGCCTACACTGTGAAAAACACAGGGTCGGTGACCATAAATTCGCTTGCTCTTGAAGACGACAAGCTGGGTGCCATAGTCCTGAACGCGACGACTCTTGCCCCAGGCGCAACGGCCACTGGAACTGCAACGCATACCGTAGTAGAGGCCGATCTGCCCGGACCTCTGACCAATAATGTCACTGCCACAGGAACGAACGTCCTGGGAACTGCGATCACGGCGCAGGATAAGGCTACTGTTCAGTTGACATACACCGCAGCCCTGCAAGTGACCAAGACGCCATCTTCAGACACAGCAGCTGTCGGCGAGACGGTAACATACCAGTATTCTGTGGTGAACACTGGAAATGTAACCATCAACGGCTTGACCCTGGTTGATGACAAGCTTGGTTCTATCACCCTCAGCACAGACACTCTGGCACCGGGCGAGACCGCTACCGGATCGGCAACGCATACGATAGTTCAGGCTGATCTCCCAGGACCTTTGACCAACGTGGCCACCGCTGCAGGTACAGATGTATTGGGCAAAGATGTCACATCTCAAGGGACGGCAACCGTAGACCTGACCTACACTGCTACTCTTGATGTTGTAAAGACACCGTCATCCAATACCGCAGCAGTAGGCGATACCGTAATCTACACCTACTCGGTGACAAACAGCGGTACTGTCAACATCACAGCGCTGGCTCTTTCCGACGACAAGCTTGGAACCATAACACTTGATAAGACCTCACTGGGACCAGGCGAGACTGCAACGGGATCTGCTTCGTACACCGTACTTGAGACAGATCTTCCCGGACCTCTGACCAACCGTGCCACAGTAACGGCTAAAGACCGCGTCGGAAAGACTGTAACGGGAGAGGCTTCTGCATCTGTGGAATTGACCTATGCAGCAAGCATGACGATAGTCAAGACTCCTTCCACAAGCTCAGCCGCAGTAGGCGACACCATAACCTACACCTACACGGTGGAGAATACTGGAAAGGTTACTATCAATGACCTTGAGGTCATAGATGACCGGCTCGGAACAGTCACCATGGCCAAGCTATCTTTGCAGCCTGGTGAGACTACCACTGGAACTGCAACGCATCTCGTCCTTGAGACGGATATCCCCGGACCTTTGATTAACAATGTCACGGCTACTGCAACGGACCGCTTAGGACAGCCGGTAACATCCGATGATACTGCAACGGTTGATCTGACCTATACCGCAACCCTGGCGGTCACCAAGGCGGCATCTCCTCAATCTGCAGCTATTGGTGATACAGTAACCTATACGTTCACTGTGACAAACGCCGGTAAAGTCACCATTCGTGGCCTGAACCTGAGTGATGATAAGCTCGGTCCGATAGCATTAGTCAAAGACACTCTGGCACCGGGAGAGAGCATAACCGCAACCGTAAATCACATCCTGGTAGAAGCCGATCTGCCAAGCCCATTGACCAACGTGGTCACCGTAACGGGCAGAGACATTCAAGGGCAGACTGTAACATCCACTGCTACTGCAACAGTAGCTGTGACCTACACCTCATCTGCCATAACACTGACCAAGGTGGCGTCTTCGAGATCAGCAAAAGTGGGCGACACAGTAACCTATACCTACACCATATCAAACAACAATAAGGTTACAATCAGCTCCCTGAGTCTGGTAGATGACAAGATCGGAACAATCACCTTGACGCAGGACTCTGTGGCACCTGGTGGGACAATTACCGCAACTGCGACATACATCATTGCAGTGGGAGACGTACCAGGACCCGTAATCAATAACGCGACGCTCAGTGGCAAGGATCCGGCAGGAAACAGCGTCGGCGCCACTGCCAAAGCCACGGTTGCCATAACCAGAGATCGCCTCACTCCGGTCTTAAACTGCGTGATGTTAAATGATGACGGCACCTATACAGCATTCTTCGGCTACGAGAACCCGAACAGCTATGCCGTCACAGTTCCGATCGGAAACGACAACAAGATCACTGCCGGAAGGGGCGGGAATGACCAAGGACAGCCCACTACGTTTGATCCTGGAAGCCAGGACGCGGTCTTTGGTGTCGTATCCGATGGCAATGCAATTGTCTGGCACTTGGAGAACACTGTAGCTACTGCAAACAAGAACTCTCCTGGATGCTCTCAGGCAGAATGTGGCCTGGAAGGACCTGCCCTCTGTCGAAATAGAGAGGAGACATACAGTTACAATGTAACGGAGGACCCGAAGTTCACTCAGAGCTATAGCTGGTCTGTGGATGATACGCCAGTCACAGGCACCGACAAGAGCATAGTCCTCAATGGTGCAGATTATGAAGAGGGAGTGCACGACCTCAGTGTGACTGTAACCAGGTACTACAAAGGCTTGGTCTGGTCCACAAAGGACTGCAGCATGACCTTGAAGGTCATACCTGAGCCATCCGCAGAAATATCTATGGAGGAGACATAAAAAGCATTGACACGGAACGAGGCACCTGAGCCCGCAGCTCAGGTGCAGTATATTATTTTTTATAATGAAACCTATATATAATATGTAAGAATAGACTATGTGTGTTATTATGAGTCGGATTCATACAAGCATCTTTGGCATGATCATCCTGGCCATAGTCATGCCTGTCGCCACATCCGCGGACTGGCCTGAGTGCAAGTTCCAATGTAGGGCTAACGATGTAATCGTCACCAGGTTGTGGATTGGAGATGCTAATGGGAATGATCTGCCGCCCGGAGTTCCTGGCGAGGAGCAATCATGCTATCTGTGGGTCACGTTGCGCAATATCGCCAATTCTCCCAGATATGCCGCTATTCTGCTAGCAGACCTATATATCGACAGCGAGCTGAGCCATTCTTTTTATGATGATGGGCTATGCGTGCTTGACGAGATTGAGTCCAAATCCAGTAAGGACTATCTCCTCTACAGCATGACCTGGACAAGAGGCACGGAGATCGTTTTCAAGAGGTTTGTGTTGAGCTGGGAGACCGCAAAGAAAACCAGCTGCGATAACGCTAATAGAAAATGCAGCAACCGCAACACAAAATGCTACGGCGGCTGGGAGACGGAGTTGCCGGTAGAGACACCACTTTCGGCCTCATTTTCCTGGGAGACGGAAAATTGCTCTAAAGAGGTCAGGTTCTTTGATGAGACGACCGGTGGAGATGGATCTTATGCGTATGACTGGGATTTTGCAGATGGGTACCACAGCCAGGAGCAGAATCCAACGCATAAATACAGCCATATGGGTAGCTATGAAGTCAGACTGCAGGTGGTTGATCAGTCTGGTACTGCGTCCTCTTTCAGCAGAGTTATCGTTATCAATTCCTGTCCATGCACAATTATCGGGCAAGATCATACCTGCCAGGATTGGACAGAAACCTACAGAGCAATCGTCAATGATACGACGCCAGACGGCATTCAATGGTACCTGGACGGAATAGAGATCGGACAGGAAATATCGCAGGGCAGCGACGGTATTGCCATCAATTGGAATGGCTATGCATTGGGCGAGCATTATCTGCAGGTTTATTTGACAAACGAAAATGGGGACGGAAATGAGGAACGTTGGCCTTCATGCAATATGACTATAACTGTTCTTCCTGAGCCAGAGGCGACGATCAGCTTTAGCAGCGTGAGATGAAGGCTAGAAGAGGATGGCACACAATAATGAGGCTGACAAGATGGCCCGGATGAGGGATAGCTGGAGAAAATGCTTCTCACAAAATGCATTGGTAGCTCTATTGGTTACAGCCCTGATACTGCTATGCATGACTTCTGCAGATGGTCAAATTATAGATCATGTAACAGCAGGAAGCAGTTTTAAATTCATTGCTAAGAATCTATCCCCCGAGGATGCAACGATTGTCTGGAAAGCATCCTCCGGTAGCCCTACCAGCTCGACTGGGAGCTCCTTTAGCTGGATGGCGCCAAGTGTCGATGCTCCTCAGGACACAATAATCACATGCACGATGACAACCTCAAGCGGCTGCCAGAAGGATTATAAATTCGATATATTGGTGGAGACAAAAAAGAGCCCCGGAATAAGCTTGAATAAAGATTGCGTGTTTTCATCGCCCACCAGGATAGGGGACCGGGTATTGTACACCTACAACGTCACCAATGTAGGTGGTCAGCCCCTTATGAACCTGAACCTCACCGACTTGCAGAGCTGGGGGCCGAATTGCCGCCCTGTCTATAAGAGAGGTGATAACGGCAACAATGTGCTGGATCTTGGGGAATCCTGGTGGTACGAATGCCAATATACTATTCAAGATCCAGCCGAATATCCAATGCTCCATATCATGCAGAGCAATATCAATCCAGGCGGAATGGATGAGACAATACAAAAACTGATGGATATCAAGAGCCGCTTGGAGATAGTAATGGATAATATGCGTCGATCATCCAGCCAATTCGATACCAAGGTGGCCGAACTGGAGACAGGAAACGCTACCATCAATCAGGTGAATTTTACATCCTATAACTACACTAACCCCGTGACGGGAGAGTCGCTGAGCAGGATGGTCGACTCAATGGGCAATTTGAATAGAACCATCTACACTGATGCAGTCACCGGCGCAGTGTTGACCGTTGGTTATGCCGCATCAGGGAAGATAGTCTTTGAGGAGGTCTATTTTCCTCCTCCGACAACCAGAGAGTACCTCAAGATAGAGTACGACATGCCTGCTCGAGGATATCGGACTATTACAATCATTGATTATAAAACAGGAAAGACACTGGTATTGATCGTTGATGCTAAGGGAAATATCTTATCCAAGGAATTTAAAATTATTCCCGGATATAAAGAATATGAAGAGAGATATTATCTCAGAAATACTGCTACAGTAACAGCCAGGACGAAAGAGGGCGTGAATGTATCCGATTACGATTCATTCACATTGGAGGTCATCCGAATGCTGCCGGTTCTTGCAATCGTTAAGTCCGCAGATAAAGAACCGGTGGATCCGGGCGCTCTTTTAAACTACACAATCATTTATCAAAATATTGCTGGAACAGATGCACATGATGTTGTGATCAGGGAGAGCTACAACAAAAGCGTTACCTTCCTGCGATCGGATCCCTCGCCCGATGATGGGACGATCGATAGATGGAGCCTGGGAGATCTCCATTCAGGAGAATTGGGAAAGATCAACATCCAGACCAAGGTTGATCCTCTCGCCAAGCCAGGATCGAAAATCACCAACCCGGTAGAGATCACCTGCAAGGAGAAGTGCAGGAACATTAGCATAATAAACACCACCGTGGCTGGAGAGAGGCTGAATATCACCAAGAGTGCCTATCCCAATCCAATATCGCCCGATGAGATCCTGACCTATACCATAGTCTATCGAAATGACGGCGACACAATAGAGACCAATGTGACCATTTTCGATTGGCTGGACAGCTATGTTGATCTGATCGATGTGACGTCCAATCCTCTCTTGAATGGCAGCAATTATGGGGACTATTACTGGTGGCGCGTGGGCGATCTCAATCCAGGAGAGATGGGCACGATAACCATAAGAGTAAAGGTAAAGCCAAAAGATGTCTTTCTGAATAATGCCACATGGCTCATCAATACTTACAAGATCAATTCCACTCAATCGCGAGGAGTTCAAGCATCTTTGGAGACGCTTGTGATTCACTCTCTTTGGATCAAAAAGACTGCAGACAAGAAGAGTTATGGCCAGGAGGAGAACATAACCTACACCATCAAGTACGGAAATTCCGCACCAATTGCCGCCACGAATGTGACTGTCACCGACTATCTTCCGGATGTAATGCTCATAAGTGCATCACCATCGCCATCCATTAGCTCAAGCAGCAGCAACCTGACTTGGAACATCGGAACATTAAAAGCAAACGAATCTGGGACCATTACGATAATTGCCCAGATCCCAAAGAAGGCAAACGCGACATTCCACGAGACATCTCAGGTAAATGGTGTGGGCTATGCCTACGTTCGAAAAGAATTATCGACCGAAGAGGAGAAGAAATCGCTCACAAACAGAGTGGTGATAACAGGGTACTATTATCTTCGCAGATACCCGGTATACGCCAGTTCATCTGTAACCCTGATTGGCTCACCAGGCACCAGTATCTTGAGCCGAGAGCACGGGAGCGGCACTTACAAAGAATCGGAAAAAAGCAGCCTCTTCCAGGAGAACAAGAGCGTGAGCCTCGACAAGGTAATGTTCGCCAGCTATGAGCCGACGACATCCATGCTGCCGGGTGATAGAAGCCTCGAATACGATTCTTTGTGGTCAGACCGGACCGACGTGGAAAATAGGCTTCTGCTTGATAAGGTCAGCGAGAATTATCAATATGCAGATACCTTGAACAAGAGTAGCTCGTTCCAAGCTGACATGAATCAGACTGTTTATGATTCCCAGGTAGATATGGTCTCAGGCATGGCCCGGATCAAATACAAGAAATATTCAGAGGACAGAACCGCTCTAATTCAGGAGATCGATGAGAACTACCACGGCAGCTTCAGAATAGAAGAGTCCGTGGATTCATACGGGGATAGCGTCAAGTTCTCTAAATCAGGCAAAGGCAAAGGGTTCGTCTCCTCAGACGAGAGGGTGACAGGCAAATTGAGATCCTATGATTCAGGCAGTGGGTACTACTTCTCAGAAGAGACGTCTCAGCTCGCTTCGGTCGAAAAAATCACAAAGATGCAATACGCTCCCTTAGAGCTCAGTGCCAGATCGGTAAATATCACCTATGCCAACCTCTGGCAAGAGGGCATGTGGACCCGTGAAAAGGATAAAATGCTTTTCATAAGCGAGAAGATCCAATACGCAACGTCTGTGGATAAGGAGGCCTTTATGGATGAGTCCCGACTTTCAGTTCTCGGAAAGTTCAATGGAAGCCTCAACATGCAATTGAAAAACGGCAAGAACGCTGCTCTGGATGAGACATTCATCGGCAGCTATCAGATCGATACTGCCATTGCCGTATACACATCTCCACGGCATCTCTATCCTCACGTAAATATCAGCAAGAAGGCCGTCATGGTAGGCGAAGATATCGTCCTATTTTTGATTAATGTCAGCAATGATGGCAATAAGCTGCTCAAGCCCCTTACTGTAACAGATTATCTTCCGGATGGATGCAGTTTCATCAACTCCAGCATCCGGGCCAAGCCCAACGGCCAGATGTTGAATTGGACCATACCATCGCTTGATATCAGCAGAACGCTGACGATAAAGATGTGGGCTAAACTCGATGGACAACGCAGCTATTATACGAATTTCGTGGCAGTTACGGCTACCTGCAAGGAGAGCATTCTAAAAGCTAATAACAGCACTACGTTTGAGGCCTACTATCAACCACTGCCCTGCTGCCTGGATGGATATAATGCAATCAATGTCACTGCGATGCTCAACAATACAACCAGAGGGTACTGGGGTGAATGGAATCCACCAGATGCTTTCAATGTCGCATCCAATTTCACTGATTGCGCATGTCTATCCAACGAGTATTACGATGCACTGGAGAAGAACATGACCCAAATATGCTGTGCATCCAACTACGAAGTGCCTTGAGCTTTGATCGGCTTGGCCGATCAAGATGGCTGATTTTTGCCGCAAAAAAGAGGAAAATCAGGCCGGAGCGTGGCCGGGAAAGCGTTTCTTTTCCCGGACCCTAGCTCTGCTTCAGACCTATGCCTGAGGCTCCTGTCCTTTTACCTGCTTGTAGTGGCGGTACATGATGCCTAAAGCGTCGGCCACCTGCTCAGGAGTAGAGACGACGGGAATGCCGGCGTTTTCCATCTTTATCACATCAGGCATGGCAAACTCTTTTCCTGCGACGCAGGCTATGATCGGCTTGCCTTTGTAGTTGATGCTCTTGAGGGCATCCACGTAGCTGTCCAGGATCTCGGCCTGAAGGACTACTATGAAGCTGCCCACATCATCGCTGTCAACTCCTATCTCAATCGTCCTTTTCACGGTCTCGGCATCCTGGCTGAATGTGTAGTCCACTGGATTCATGCCGCAGACATAGTCAGGCAAGAGCTTCTTCAGTCGCTCTTTGTTCTGAGGCTCAAGTTCTGAGAGGCGCATGCCGTTGTCGATGATGGCGTCGGCTGCGATAACGCCCAGGGATCCAGCGTAGGTTATGATGAATACACCATCACGATCAGGGAATGGCTGCTTGGAGATGATGCGGGCAAGGTTGAACATGTGCTCGTAATCGCGCGCTCTGATTATGCCCGACTGGCGGAAGACTGCGGAGAAGATCTGGTCGTTTCCGGCCATAGATGCGGTGTGGGATGCTACAGCCTTTTTGCCTGCATCGGTTCGCCCGGACTTGAGAACAACTATCGGCTTGTTGCGGGTGATCCGCTTGGCTGCATCAATGAAACGTCTGCCTCCTTTCACAGACTCCAGATACATGCAGATGACATTGATGAACTCGTCTTTGCTCACTGCCTCCATGATATCCGTCTCGTTGATATCCAGCTTGTTGCCGATGGTTGCGATGATTCCGAAATCCATGATGTGACGCAGACCCCAGAGCATTCCAGCTGCGCAGACGCCAGCCTGAGAGACGAGGCCGATGTTGCCCATAGACAGAGCGTCCACAATGCCGATTGACTGGACCATGCTGCAGTGAGTGTTGATTATGCCGGAGCAGTTGGGTCCAAGTAGCCGGACGCCGTATCGGTCGGCGATCTCCTTCATCTGCAGCTCGATCTTCAGGCCATCCTCGCCAAGTTCTGCAAACCCTGCGGACTCGACGACGATGTAGCGTATTCCGCACTTACAGCACTCCTCCACGACATCAGGCGTGACCCCTGCCGAGACCAGGATGATTGCCACGTCAACTGGCTCAGGCACCGCGCTGATGCACGGATACGCCTTGCAGCCGCAGATCTCATCGGCACGGGGATTTATGGGATAGAGCTTTCCTCTGAACTTGTGGCTGACCAGATTGGTAAAGACGTTCCATCCCAATTTTCCCGGTGTGCCGGAGGCACCGATGACTGCGATGCTCTTCGGATAGAACAGGTCGTGCAGGTCCTGCTTTTTAGCCTCAGGCGGCTCTGGTCTCGGATCGCCCAAAATGATGCGAGCATCAACCACCATGTAGCCCTCTGGATAGAGGAACACTGGATTGAGATCCATCTCCGATATATCGGGATTGTCCATCACGAAGTCGGATACTGACAGGAGCAGCTTCTCCAGGGCGTCGATGTCCGAAGAATAGCCGCGGTATCCTCTGAGCAGTGCATAGCCCTTGATCTCCTCAATCATATCTTTAGCATCAGAGGACGAGATTGGGATCGAGCGGAAGGAGACATCCTTTAAAACCTCTACAAAGACTCCGCCAAGGCCAAACATCAACACCGGCCCGAATGTGGCATCATTGGCCACGCCTACTATGGCCTCCACACCTGGCCGGGCCATCCTCTGCACAGAGACGCCTTCGAGCCTCTTGCCGGAAAATGCGGCGACGATCTCCCGATAGGCGGACCTTACTTCATCTGCATTTTTCAAGTTAAGCTTAACGCCGCCTGCATCGGATTTGTGGACGACATCAGGGGATAGCACCTTCATGGCCACAGGACGATCAAGGGCAGAAAAGATCTCTACTGCTTCGTCCTCGGTTCTTGCGACTCCGGTCCCGGTGGTTGTGATTCCCAGGCTTTCTAAAACGGCTTTGCTCTCGTGCTCCATCAGGTAGGTCCGGCCACTTGACCGGGCCCGATCGATAACCTCTCTATATTGCTTTGCCATTTTGACCCCGAAATACTGTGTTCTCTTCTGGCCGCTATGAGTTCGTTTATCTTGATTGTCACCTTAAAAAGCTTACCAGACTTACGAAATATCTGTTATCACCTTCTCGGACCGCCGGGTAGACGCATTTTGTCATGGTTTTATCATAATATTAATAAAAGATTGGCTGAGGGGCTATGCCGTCTGCCGCCCATATCCTTCATTGGAAGCGATGCTCTTATCTCGGATAAATGCCCAATAATCCTGCATGGATAAGGAAATTGTCCAGGTCATTTTAGAGAAGAAGCCCTCCGTCAAGAACCCAATCTTGATCGAGGGGTTCCCTGGGATCGGCCTGGTGGGCAACATCGCCAGTCAGTACATAGTCAACGAACTGAAGATGACATATCTCGGCGCCATGAGCTCCAGGTACTTTCCGCCTCTGGCAGTTCTCCTGGGGGGAGTTGTGAACATGCCTGTCAGGATCTATGAGGACGCAGAGAAGGGCATAGTGATTCTTACAGCCGACATTCCTGTTCATCCTCTCGCCTCCTTTGAGATTGGAAAGGAGATAGTCTCCTTCGCCGAGTCAATCAGCGCTAAAGAGATGATCTGTCTTGCAGGCATCACTGTGATGGGCGAGGAGCACCGGGTATTTGGCGCAGTGAGCCGACAGGATCTGCTCGACCGCATCAAGGAGAAGACAGAGGTCTTTGAGCTGGGCACAATCACAGGCATTACCGGCAGCATCATGAATGAGTGCCGCATCAGAAACATGCCGGCCATCTGTCTGCTCGGCGAGACCGCCTCAGCAGAACCGGATCCAAGAGCGGCCATAGCCACCATCGAGACGCTCAACAAGATCTATGATTTAGGGATAAGCACAGCTAAACTCTCTGAGCAGGCGGAGCAGATCGAACTGCAGATGGCGCAGCTCGCCCAGCAGATGAAAGCTGCAGCCCCAGAAGAGCAGCAGGTTCAGATGCCCAAAGAGTTTCCCATGTACGGGTGATGCCTAATGATCTACATAGCGCTAACGGGATTGGCTAAACATGTGATAAAGGAGCTTCTTGCTGCCAAAGTCAGGACGTTGGAGATCAGGAGTCCCAATAACTTCTTTGCCCTTCTGAGCGTCCAGCCGGGAGACAGGATATTTCTTACCGAGTCCAGCGCTCCGGACATAGTCCCTGGAACCTCTGGGCTGATCGCCAGCATCAGAGCCATGCAGACTATCACACACCGCACCATTCAGTCAAGCGAGGACTACTATGAGGAGCGCGAGGCCCAGGCGGCCAGGGCGCAGCTGCAGCTCTTGGCAGTGGGACGGGTGAGAAGGATCACCAACTTCGAGCCTGGCACGCCACTCATGCTGGATGTAGATGAAGTGAAATACTGCGACGCTCGATGAGTTGAGAGGCACGTTTTGCCTGCCATGAAGATCCTCTTAGTTACGGGAAGGCTGGCCGAGGAACAGGTCAGATCCTATGCGGCAGAAGCAGATGTGCTGGTGGCTGATGTTGATGTAGCAGCCTTCATAACGCCCAGGATGCTGCTCTGTGCGGCCCCTCGTGGCTACGACCTCATCCTGATTCCTGGGGCGATCACAGCGGACTTTAGGGATGCTGAACGCGCTCTCAAGACCCCTATCAGGCTTGGCCCCAAGCATGCAGCAGACCTGGGGATGGTATTGGATCATCTGCGCAGGAATGAAATTGATCTATCTCGAACCGTTCCCGCCTGCCAGCTGATTCTTGGAAAGATGAGGGAATATGCCAATGGCCAAGCGGAGAGGCTGGAGAGAAAGGCTTCTGCCAGGATGGTCATAGGAGGTATCAAGATCGGTGGCAGCTCCCGCATGAAGGTCCTGGCAGAGATCGTTGATGCCACGCGCCTTTCTCCTTCAGCCCTTCAGGACAGGATTCGCTACTATGAAGAAGAGAGCGCCGATATGATCGATCTAGGCATTCCACTGGATGCCGATGTCCAACAGGTGAAGGCCTCACTGAAGACTGCCAAAGAGGCTACCGACCTTCCGATAAGCATCGATACACTTGTACCGGAGCTGATTATGGCCGGACTTGAGGGCGGAGCCGATCTGCTGCTGAGCTTAAACGGCCAGAGCCTTCCAATGGTTGGCAGAGCTGTTGCCGAGGCCGGGGTGCCGGCAGTGGTCATCTCAGGCCCGGGTGCGGTCAGTCTGGAGGATAACCTGAAAACTGCAGAAGATCTGGGGATTTCTGTCATTGCCGACCCGGTCCTCGATCCGCCGCTCTTGGGATTGGCAGGCTCCTTAGATCGGTACCTGCAATTTAGAAGGGATCATCCAGATGTCGCCCTGTTCTTTGGAGCTGGCAATGTAACTGAGCTGCTTGATGCCGATACTTCCGGAGCGAACGCTTTGCTGGCAGCCCTTGGAGCTGAGATCGGGGCAAGCATGCTTTTTACTCCTGAGTACAGCGCCAAGGCGAGAGGAAGCGTGAGGGAGCTTGCAGTAGCCTCGCGAATGATGCAGCTGGGATCCAGTCGAAGAGCGCCTCCAAAGGACCTGGGGCTTGATCTTCTCATCCTGAAGGAGAAGCGACGTCTGCCGGTGGAGGCCCTGCCTGAGGAATTCGTGCAGGCAAAAGATGGCCGCAAATTCGAGCCGGACTCTTCAGGCTGCTTCAGAATTTTTCTAGCTGGTGGCCAGATCGTGGCGCAAAATGCAAAGACAACTGTAGCCGGAAGGCGTGCTCGTGACATTCTCAATACCATCATCGATATGGGTCTCGTCAGTCGCTTGGATCACGCCGGTTACCTGGGCCGCGAACTGGAGAGGGCGGAGATCGCTCTTGGCCTGAAAAGAGACTATGTTCAGGATGAACCCCTCTGGCCCGCAGAGAAGAGTTAAATAATTGGTCTCGCGAGATAGGTTCGGATGAATTCGAAGGCTTTTGCAATCTTTGTAGGCGCAATTATGGTATTCTCCGCCTTTGCAGGATTTGTGTTGAGGGGATCCGACCAAAGCGATATTCCTGTTGAGTCATCGGACAGCGGCTCAGTCCAGACATTTGGAATGCAGGGCAACCTTGTAGAATGGAACTTCGAGGGACTCCAGGATGTTCTGGAAATGGCTCCTGAGAGCACCGTGATGGCATACTGGCTCAATATGAGCGCATCAGATAATCTAACAAGTGCCGTGGCTGCAGCTCTGCCCGACTCACTGGGATTGAAATACTCAAGCCAGCTTTACAGCACCAAGATGGAACGGATGGCCAATATCAATTTCAATGGGACCTGGGCGGAATTCCATTGGATTAAGCCTTACGCCGTTGGTTACAATAGCCTGGTCATACCCTATGAGAACTACATGATGATTCCTACAGGGTCCGATTTTGTCACAGTTATGGGAATGCCGGTCCTCTTCGGAACTCAGGAGTCGGTGCCGCAGGTGATAGATGTTATCACCGGAAGCATGCCCACTATGAACTTTACATTAGTTGGCGATGATCGCTCAGATCTGCAGGTAGCAGCTCTTGGCAGCGGCGGGCCGAGCATGCCTCTCTCAGGCGCATACCAGGAGTTCTACCTGGGCGTAAAGGCAACAAATAATACTGAGGCCGACGGCTATTCGCTCAACGCTAAGATTGCAGGGCCTCTGTCGAGCACAAGCCAGAGGATTGAGGATATCGCTTCCAAGAACAATCTCAGCGTGACGGCCCAGGATTCGGAAATAGATGTATCCGGTTCTGTAGCCAGCGCAAATTTGGAAAGCGTTCTGACGGCATTTCTCGGGCCGTAGCGCAACCTTTTTACATGTGGAGCTAATGGCTTCTTACAATCTGAACCGTCTAATCCATTAGGCGTTTTTGCGATGAATGATGATGGGCATGGTGCCCGGAAGGAGATTAAATTATGGCAAGACCAATATTCGTAAGGTTTGACGTCCCAGCAGAGCTGGCCAGCAAGTCACTTGAGGCCCTCGAACTGGCTCGCGATACAGGAAGGATCAAGAAGGGAACCAACGAAGCCACCAAGGCCATTGAGCGCGGCGTGGCTCGTCTGGTTATTGTCGGCGAGGATGTTATGCCACCTGAGATCGTGGCTCATATTCCTGCCCTCTGCGAAGAGAAGAAGACGCCTTATATCTATGTCAAGAAGCAGAGCGAGTTAGGCGCGGCTGCTGGCCTCGGCGTAAAGAGCGCTGCTGCAGCCATCGTAGAGCCCGGAAAAGGAAAAGAGTTGCTTGATGAGATCGTCTCAAAAGTGGCAGCTTTGAAGTAGGTGATACCCGATGGATGATGAGAACGGCATACCGGCAGAGGTCATCGAGGTCATCGGCGTCACTGGGATGCATGGCGAGGCAACGCAGATCAAGTGCCGTATCCTGGAAGGCAACAACAAGGGCCGCATCATTACCAGGAACTGCATGGGCCCCATTCGCATGGGCGATGTCCTGATGCTGCTGGAGACCGCCAGAGAGGCCAAGAAGCTTACCAGCAGGTGATGAAAGGATGGAAGATAGAAGGTGTTCATTCTGCAATAAGACCATCGAACCGGGCACAGGCAAGCTCTATGCCAAGAAGGACGGCACGGTCTTTTACTTCTGCTCAGCAAAGTGCGAGAATAACGTTGCCCTTGGCCGCGTAACAAGAAGGATCAAGTGGGCCAGAAAGGGGGCATAAGGCCTGGCGGAACTGGAAAGAACCTTCATCATGGTCAAGCCCGATGGAGTGCAGCGCGCTCTCATCGGCAAAATACTGCAGCGCATTGAGGAAAAGGGCTTCAAGATCGTGGCGATGAAGCTTGCAGTGATGCCGGTAGAGAAGGCCAAAGCCCACTACGCCGAGCATGTAGGCAAGAAGTTCTACCAAGATCTGGTGGATTTCATCACATCTGGGCCATCCGTCTCCATGGTGGTTGAGGGACGTGGCGCAATTGCCGCGATGAGGAAGATGAACGGAGCCACCAATCCGGTTGATGCGGTCCCCGGAACCATACGAGGGGATCTGGGCATTGAAACCGGGCGAAATGTGGTGCACGGCTCGGACTCAGCCGCGTCTGCGGCTCGCGAGATAGCTCTGCACTTTACCCCAAGTGAGCTTGTAGATTACAAACGAATCGATGAAACGTGGCTCTACGAGTGAGATCGGGCAGAAAGCAATCTGCCCGCTCCCATGGGAGCCTTTAAATTCTCAAAAACTCAAAGGTATTTTTTAGAATCACATCTCCTGGAAGCGACCGGCATGCAACAGAAGTCCAAAAAAGCCAGCAAGGGCAAAGAGTCCAACCTTAGAACACCCATAGTAGTGGTGATGGGGCATGTGGACCACGGCAAGACCTCTTTATTGGATAAGATAAGGGGGACTGCGGTAGCCAAAGGTGAAGCCGGGCTCATCACGCAGCATATTGGAGCCACAGAAGTGCCGCTGGACGTGGTACAGGAGTTTTGCGGATCGCGTTTTGGAAATGAGATGCAGATACCTGGTCTTCTGTTCATAGACACTCCTGGGCATCATGCTTTCACCTCCATGAGGAGCCGTGGGGGATCTCTTGCCGATTTAGCTGTGCTGATTGTGGACGTTAACGAGGGTTTTCAGCCTCAGACCATTGAGTCGCTGACCATTCTCAAACGCTTTAAGACTCCATTCGTGATCGCCGCCAACAAGATGGATCGGATCGGCGGTTGGCATGCCATCCCCAATGCTCCGTTCAGCAAGAGCTTCAAGACGCAAAACGAGAGGGTTGTCGAGGTTTTGGACACCAAGATCTACGAACTTGTGGGAGAGCTCTACAAGTATGGTTTTGATGCCGACAGATATGATAGGATCTCAGACTTCACGAGGACTGTTGGAATTGTTCCCATCAGCGCAATCACTGGTGAAGGCGTCCCAGATCTTCTCATGGTGCTGGTTGGACTCGCCCAGAGGTTTTTAAAGGAGAACCTGTTGCTCACTGCGACCGGTCCGGGTGTGGGCACCATCCTGGAGGTCAAAGAAGAGAAGGGCCTCGGTACTACCTTGGACGTCATTCTCTACAACGGTGAGTTCAATTCGGGCGATACAATCATTGTGGGCACAGCTCACGAGCCCATCATCACAAAGATACGGGCCCTGCTCAAGCCCAAGCCTCTGGCGGAGATCAGAAGCGATGAACGATTTCTGCCTGTCAAGCATGTGGTGGCAGCGTCAGGCGTGAAGGTAGCTGCCCCCAAGCTGGAAAACGCTCTAGCAGGATCGTCCATTCGAGTGGTTACAACGGCTGAAGAGGCCGAGGAGCTGTCCAAGCAGTTGAAGTCGGAGCTGGAAGCTGTGCGCATCGATGCCGAGGCCGAGGGTGTGATACTCAAGGCGGACACAATTGGCTCGCTGGAGGCTCTTGTAGGCGAATTGAAGGCGAAGAAGATTGCCATTCATTATGCAGACGTGGGGCCCATCTCCAGAAGGGATGTGATCCGGGGTGCAGCCATCAAGGATCCTCTGCTGGGTGCGATTCTGGCATTCAATGTTGCCATTTTGCCCGACGCTGTGAGCGAGATTCAAAAGACCAATGTGCCAGTATTTTGCAGCGATATCATCTACACCATCCTGGAGAGCTATGAGCAGTGGATGGAGAACCAGAAGATGCGAATAGAGCAAGAGCGGCTGGAGGCAGTGATCAGGCCTGGAGCTGTGCGACTCTTGCCGGACTGCGTATTCCGGCAGTCCAAGCCGGCCATAGTAGGAGTGCAGATCATCGGAGGGGTGGTCCGAACTCAGATCAATCTGATGAGAGAGGACGGGGCCAATGTAGGTGAGGTCAAGGGCATCCAGGCCCGAAATGAGAACGTCGGCTCAGCAACCGTTGGCCAGGAGGTTGCCATATCCATAGATGGGCCAACCGTAGGCCGGCAGATCCACGAGGGAGATATACTCTACGTCAATATTCCTGAAAAGCATGCTCGCATTGTGGAGCTTGAGCTGAAGCCCAGGCTGGCAGAGGACGAGCGTGAGGTCTTGGAGAAGTTCCTGGAGATCAAGCGCAAGAAGGACCCATTCTGGGGAAGATAATTTCAGCATATTCTTTTTAGAAACAATCAAATAGCTTGCCGGCACATATCATGGATGACTATGAAGCTGAAAGCCAAGATTGTCGGTCCTAAAGTCCAAGATGTTGGTTACAGATATTTCCTGATGAGCATGGCCATGTCCAATAGAATCAGGATGTTTGAGGCCCATAACATAGAAAGCAACGAGGTTTGGGCCTTTGTCGATGGTGACGATGAGGCAGTCAAAGCTTTTCGTGCCCAAGCCGAGACAAAAAGGCCTGCTAAAGCAGAGGTATCTGGCATATTCTTTGATGACTTTGAAGGAGATATCATGAGGATCGGAGAATATGCCCAATTCTGCTCAACAGTCCAATTGAACAAAGCTATCCCCTTGCTCCTAGATATGAGAGATGATCTCAAAGAGATGAAGTCTGACATGAAAGAGATGAAGTCTGACATGAAAGAGATGAAGTCTGACATGAAAGAGATGAAGTCTGACATGAAGGCAGTGCGGAAAACCACTGAAGTAACACTTGAAGAGATTAAAGGCTTGAGGGAAGACGTTCAACCGGGATACTCGACAAATTTCCGGCAATTGCAGGTAGACGTCCGGGCAATTAAACAACAGCTAGGGATGCTTTGAACCTCTTTGCTAGCCCCAGAAATGGTTAATACAGAGCACTGATAGGCAATTTTGGCTGCAAAATATCAGTAGCGAGAGACGTTGGATGGTCCTCGCACTGCAATTCCCAATGGGCTTTGTGTTATCATTATTGTTGTCGGATAATTCTATCTACTTGCTGGATCTGACTATTAATACTGGCCGTTGCCCCATCCTTGCCACATCAGATGCTACGCTGCCAATAGTAGCTTCGTCCAACCAGCCTTTTCCATGAGACCCCAATGCGATCAAGGAGGCATTCTCAATTTCTGCTACAGACAGAATTCTATCTACTACGCCACCCAAAGAGGCTAACGGCGTCGTTTCTACCCTGACCATTCCGCCTGTGCCGTAAGTTCTTGGCTCGTCTGCTACAGTGGAGACTGCCATTGTCTTGGCCTTTATTCCAGACTTCTCCAAATCCGCTTTCATCGCATCCAGCAAATCCCTGGCGTTCTTCAGGGCATGATCCACCTGGGATTGGCTTATCCCCTTTGCGACAACATTTAGCAGCAGGACATCGTTTGTGAGCTTCAAATCCTTTATCCTCTCAATGGCGGCGTTTCCGGCTTTAGAGAAATCTGTTGGTGCCAGGACTCTCTCGAACATACTCGAGCAGAATTTGCCCAGCTCTTCTTTGTCTGCGTCGCCGAGGGTCTTGTATCGAATGATCAGAAGGTCCCGGTCTCCATAGCGTAGGTAGCCGCTGGAGACGCTGCCCAGGAGCAGTCCCTGCCAGATGCTTCTTCCTCTGGCTCCCATCACCACGAGCGAGACATCTTCCTCTTTGGCGACACGCTTTATCATAATGTGTTCTGGTGTCTCTTCTGCTATCTCGACTCTCACCTTAACGCTCAAGTTGGCGTCTTTCAGGGCACTTTTGGTGGCATCCATCTGCTTTTTGGCTTTCTTGATCTCGTCGCCGGGAGACCAGACCCTGGCCAGTGGATCTTTAGATAAAACATGCAGGAGAACTACTTCTTTTAGGCCTGGTATTTCGCCGATACAAGTCACAATTTTTTCGGCATATTTTGAGAAATCCGTTGCTATCAAGATCTTTTCGTACATAAAATATCTCCTAATTCTTAGTATATCATGGATATTAGTATTTAAAGATTGCACTACAAAAAATGAATAAAGATCAGAGCTATCAGGCAGAAGGCACAATGACTATTAATACCAAAACAAAAAACGAAGTGTCCTGAATCTAAGGCAAAAGGTGTTTGAAATCGAACTGGATGATCTTATAATTCCGCTACTGGCTGTCGGCCTAGCTGAGATGGGAGACAAGACGCAACTGTCCATTCTGCTTCTCTCTTCTCGGACGAATGAATATGCTAGGCTTCTCTCAGGGGTGATGCTTGCATTTCTCCTGGCGGACGGATTTGCTATACTAGTGGGCTCCTGGGTCAACGAGGTCATACCTGTCCACCTGGTCAAGGTTGTCTCTGGATTGGTTTTTATCTTATTTGGGATATTGATTCTCAAGAGCGAGAGTGAAGATGAGGTGGCTGGCAGTCTTTCTGCAAAAGGTGCCTTTTTCTCTGGATTCTCCATGATTTTTCTCTCAGAGTGGGGGGACAAGACCCAGATTGCCTCAGCGCTCTTTGCCACAGAGTATGATCCGCATATGGTCTTTTTAGGAGTGATGATTGCTCTTTTCGCTCTGACTGTCATGGCCATATTTCTGGGCAGGTATCTCTCCCATAGAATAGATCGAAAAGCGATTACCAGGGCAGCAGGCATCATCTTTTTGCTTATCGGCCTGTCTTTTTTGCTCTCTGCAGTCGCACCCTCTGCGTTTGCCGTTGGAGTTTGACTATGCTCTTTTAATGATTGATGGGGCCGATTTGGAGAGGTCCTATCAAGCTACAATATCGCAGAGGCCCGGTTTTTTGCCGTTGGGGATCAGTCGGTAGACTTCTCCGTCAATTTTGATCTCAACGAAGCTGCCTGCAGGAGTGGCATCGTAATTGTGGGTGACCAGGAAGAATGCTAGGTCATTGGCGTCCATGCCGGGATCGTCAAATGATGTCAGTAGTGCATTCAAATTATACATGCTATTATTCTGGCCTATAGCTGCCGAACAATTTATGGAAGCTGCAATTAAGCCAACCATTATGATTGACTTGTAAAATGTCATGGAAGACTGCTGTACACCTGCTAAGGTATATAGACGATTTAGAAAAGATGACTGTTCAGAAATAGTCATCCGTGCCTTTATATGTCCGAAGTAGACTATTTGTTTTCCGTACAGCTTGGAGTCTTCCATTCCCAAAGGTCTTTCCTTTTCAGCAACGCCTAATTTTCTCATTTGTATCTTATTTGTACTTTATAATATGTAAAAATGGTTTATTGATATTGTTTTCTGGCTAAACTACTTATCCTTCTACGTAGGATAGTCATTCTATGCCAGGAATTCTTGAGCGGTTGTTCAAACCAGAGAAGAAGGCAATGCATGATCATAGAGCTATGGAGTTACAGGCCGCTAGGGAGATCTTGGCCGAGGTATTCGGAGTCTCGCTCACGGAGGTGGATGAGATGATCAGCAGCCGCTTCGAAGATGAATATCGGGGCTCAAAAGAGTGTGGGCTTTGGCCGCAGGAGTTTCTGTTAGAATAGCACTGGAGGTTGTGGGACTTCGTGAAAACGTGACGGTGGTATCGCTATTCCTGTGGACAAATCTCTGATCTATCTACAAAAAAATAGGGCGAAAACATCTAAAAAAATAGATAATAAATTTAAATCAATTTTACGCACGAATTTTTCATTATATTTGATCCAATCATATATATCAACATTTTGTAATATATAACATATTATTTATTATAATTAGTTGGTTTCATTTCTAAATATTCTCCATATGGGATATATAATGCTTGAAAATGTTTATATAGTTTGACTCTTCATATATTTGCTGACCGAAGATCTTACGCTGGATGCAATGATCGGATTATCATTGTAGCTAGATGATGAGAGTCTTCTCAACCGCCTGTAGTAGTCGAAAAGAGCGTGGTAGGTCCGATTGTTTGCGGAAAATGGGTGAAAATATGAATAGGTTGTCGATAGCTATATTATCAATGATGGTTGCCTTATCAATGGCATCGCTATGTTCAGCACAAGAACCCGACAATGATACTGCCTATAAGGTCGTAGAAGGTCCTATGGTCTTGGCAGACCAGTCCTGCTGGGTTGATATTCACAATGTGGATGAGGGTGGGAAAGCCGGGGAATTGCTTGGATTCACTCACCTAGCCTCAGGGCTTCATGATGATATTCCAATCCTCATTCGTGACATAGATCCCACCACGAAAAAATATTTGGTGGAGGCTCATGTGGATGCAGGAGAAACGGATAAATTTGAGCCCAATGGGCCAGACAAGGTCATGATAAGGGGTTGGCTAGAACCTGGAAAAAT
>CAZFFD010000012.1:39124-43005 GCA_964518035.1 uncultured Methanotrichaceae archaeon
AGCCCAATGGGCCAGACAAGGTCATGATAAGGGGTTGGCTAGAACCTGGAAAAATCATAAGAGATCAATCCGATAAATGGATTATGGGAGATAGTATTTCTCTTGGAAGCTGTCTTGATGAGAATTCTGATGGCAAATGCGATTGTCTTTACGAGGGTCAAGATGGCATATGTGCTGCAGCAGATGGTAATTCATGGGGGTTTGTTTTGCTGAATGAGGATGAAGAGAAAAATTGCGGAAGTGAACATCCTGATGAGCCAGAATATCCCTACTTGTCTGAAGAAGGTGGCTCTTTCGAGTTGAATGTAGTTGAGTTGAACGCTTTCGAGTAACGCGTTTAAGATGATAGGTGAAAGAGGATGGCCACAGTTGCATTATGCAGATGCGGCTGCCCTCCTTTTCTTTTTTTGCCCATCTAAATGCGGCTCTCTAGAAGTCAAACAGCGACTTCTGCCGCTTTCCCGTCGCCTTCGTCTCCGTCTTCTTCTCAGCCTTTCCCTCGCCCTCGGCCTTCTTCGGCCTGCCTCTCTTCTTTGGCGGGGCCGCTGCCGCCTCCGCTCCTGCGGCGGGTGAATCCTCTGGCTTTGGCCCGGCTGCCCGGACCGATTCAGTTGCGGCGACGCTTACTGGGCTTGGCAGGATCGTCTCCTCCGGCTGCGCCTTTACCTCAGCCTTCGAGACCGGTGCCTGCTGGGGAGCGTGCCCCAGCGAGTGCTGCGCTGTTCCCTGCCAGCCCAGCTCGACCTCCTCGTACAGCTCCGCGGCCCGGATTTTGCTCGCCTCCTCAAAGATGCTCTGCACCTTCTTGGTGGTTGGGCTGCTGCCCAGGAGAAGCGCTATCTCCTCGGCTTCGAGCCCCAGCTCCGCTGCCAGGTTGGCTGCCTTCTTCTTGTCAGCTAAAAGCAGCCCCACAAAGCCCATCAGCTCGGATCTCGCGAAAGCTGTCGAGACGTGACAGCGTCCGGCGATCTTTTTTGCAGCCGAGTCCCTCACAGCCCGCGCCTTTCTCGTCTGGCCCATTCTGCGCCAGCGGCTCGGTGGCCGGAATGCCACATAGCCGTGCCGGGCTGCGGCCTTCGCAGACTGCACCCCTCCTGTCATGAGATATCCGGCGTAACGCCACAGCCCGTAGTTCTGCCTGACTCGAACGCGGCCTAAGAAAACGTCTGCACGAGCGAGATGCTCGAAGCCCCTCCAGAGGTCCTCGCCCGCGTATGCCAGCGGCAGGTTCTCGTCCACCCAGTTGATGAGATCCTCCGGGCTCTCATCCAGATCGTAGGACGCTTGCAGGGCTTCCTGAGCCTTGTTGCCTTTGAAGATGACCTCCAGAACCTTGAAGATTGAAGACTTTACATCCCTCTCGGCTGTGGCTACGCCCTCGACCTTGACTACTTTCTGGCCCTGGGCCGCAGCCTGAAGATCGTTGACTGCAGAGCGCATGTCGCCCCCGGCCCGTTCAGCAATCATCATCAGAGCATCAGGATCGCACTCCACACCCTCGTTCCGGCAGATCTCCCTCAAGGCCTGGGCGATGGTGGTCGAGCGCACTGACCGAAACTGAATGCCCTTGGCAGCATCCCTCAGCGGCTTCTCGATCTCGTAGTACTCATTGGCTATCAAGAGGACCGGCTGATTTGTCTCCCTGACCAGCTTGAGCATGGCCGCAGCCCCGCCCCGATCGGCAGTGCCATGCAAATTGTCCGCTTCATCCAAAATTACAAGGCGCGGCCTGCCGGAAAAAGTCATGGAACGCGACGCAGGCCCGGCGATCTTGGAAATCATCCCTGCAGTCCGGGCGTCGCTGGCATTCATCTCGATGTAATCCCAGTCGAACTCATGAGCCAATGCGAGCGCTGCCGAGGTCTTGCCAGTCCCAGCCGGGCCGTAGAGAATGACTGCTCCCGTGATCGGCTCACCCTTTCCCCAGGATGTCGCCCAGGCATACAGCTCCTCTATGGCCTTTCCGTTTCCGAGAACCCGTTTGAGAGAATCGGGCCGGTACTTCTCAGTCCACTTCACGGCAGGGGGCACTTTACCACCAACTGCTGCCTACCAGACGCCCTCGCGGCCAGTCATCTCCTCGATCTCAATCTCCCAGATGGTCATCGGCATCCTCTCCAGCTCCTCGCGAGAGAACTTCTTTCCACCATGCCCACCCTGGCCCTTATTGGTGAAGGCATCAAACATCTTCTGCTTGGCCTCAACGCTATCCGACAGCCGGGCGATGCCTGTCGCAATCACGCTCGACCAGCGCTCTTTCTCCAGGAGATCTATCTGAAAACATACCCTGGGATTTTCAGTCACATACTCAACCTTCTTTCCCTTTCCACGGGAGTGAAGGTATATCCTGCCATCCTGATAGACATAAGACATGGGCACGACGTAGGGCTGACTGCCCTTGGTCAATCCTAACCGACCGTATCTGGTAGCAGAAAGAAGGCTCGAGCACTCGTCCTTAGATAAATCCCTGGGCTTCATGCTTCAAAATTAGGATCTCATTCATTTTTAGCTTTCGCTTCTTCGCCAAAAAGGTTTTACCTTGACAGCACCTCTCTTCGGGGAATGTTCAATAAGATCCTGATCGCCAACAGGGGAGAGATTGCCATACGGGTGATGCGCGCGGCCCGGGAGCTGGGCATCTCTACAGTGGCCGTCTACTCCGAAGCAGATAAAAACGCCCTTTTCGCCAAATACGCGGACGAGGCGGTCTTCATCGGTCCGGCACCCTCCCGTCAGAGCTACCTGAAGATCGACAACATCATCAAGGCCGCTCTTGAGACGGGAGCGCAAGCCATCCATCCTGGCTACGGTTTTCTCTCTGAAAATACCCACTTCGCCAGAGCCTGCGTGGAAAACGGCATAGTCTTCATAGGCCCGCCGGCGTCAGCCATCGATTCCATGGGCTCCAAGATCACAGCTCGCCAGACTATGAAAGATGCTGGCGTTCCAATTGTTCCAGGAATCGAGGAGGGCATTAGCGATCCGGAAGAAGCCGCACAGATCGCTGACGCCATTGGATATCCCATCATCCTCAAGCCAGCAGCAGGTGGAGGCGGCATTGGCATGAAGATCGTTCAAAGCCGCCAGGAACTGATGCCCGCCCTCATCTCATCTCAGTCTGTAGCGAAAAGCGCCTTCGGTGATGACACCATATACATCGAGAAGTATCTGACTGAGCCCAGGCACATCGAGTTCCAGATCCTGGCCGACAACCACGGCAAGACGATTTATGTCTCAGACCGGGAGTGCTCAATTCAGCGCCGCCACCAGAAGCTGATCGAGGAATCGCCTTCCCCAGTCATGACCGAGGAGCTGCGCCAGAAGATGGGCTCAATTGCAGTTAAAGCCGCCAAAGCCATCGGCTATGCCAGCGCCGGAACTGTGGAGTTCATGTACTCTCGCGGCGACTTCTACTTCCTGGAGATGAACACCCGTCTCCAGGTGGAGCACCCGATCACTGAGATGGTGACTGGCGTTGACCTGGCCAAAGAGCAGATTCTGGTAGCGGCAGGCTATCCCCTGGGCTATGACCAGTGCGACATGAAGATCAACGGCTGGGCCATCGAGTGCCGAATCAACGCCGAGGATCCCCTCAACGACTTCGCACCATCACCGGGAAAGATCAAACGCTACCGGAGCCCAGGCGGCCCGGGAATCAGAGTCGATAGCGGAGTCTACACCGGATATGTCATTCCACCGTACTATGACTCCCTCATCTCCAAGCTGGTGGCTCATGGCAAAGACCGAAGAGAAGCCATCGCCAGAATGGAGCGGGCGCTTTACGAGTACATCATCGTGGGCGTCAAGACCAATGTCATATTCCACAAAGCGGTTCTTAGAAATCAGAGGTTCAGAAGCGGCGACATAAACACCCACTTCAT
>CAZFFD010000013.1:0-40416 GCA_964518035.1 uncultured Methanotrichaceae archaeon
TTTCCGAACTGGGGCGACGGGAGGAGGCGCTAGCCGCGGCTACCGAGGCGGCGGACATTTACCGAAGGCTCGCAAAACAAAATCCCCAGGCTTTTCTGCCAGACCTGGCGATGAGCCTAAACAATCTGGGAACGATGCTTTCCGAACTGGGGCGACGGGAGGAGGCGCTAGCCGCGGCTACCGAGGCGGCGGACATTTACCGAAGGCTCGCAAAACAAAATCCCCAGGCTTTTCTGCCAAACCTGGCGGCGAGCCTAAACAATCTGGGAAACAGGCTTTCCAACCTGGGGCGACGGGAGGAGGCGCTAGCTGCGGCTACCGAGGCGACGGAAATACGCAGAGAGCTCGCAAAACAAAATCCCCAGGCTTTTCTGCCAGACCTGGCGAGAAGCCTTGGAGCCTACGGGAGCGTGCTTTTTTCCCTTGATCGCCATGCAGAAGCATCCCGTGCCTTCGCAGAGGGATTGCAGAGCCTAGCACCCTTCTACCGAAAACTGCCCCAGGCATTCATCGGCCTGGCCAACGCTTTGCTGCGGAACTACGTCAATGCCTGCCAGAAAGCCGGGCAGGAGCCGGACAGGGACTTGCTTTCCCAATTCGAATGATGGTTTGTCAAAGTCAATTATCCCACATTTCGCATTAACGGTTTGAACGCTCATTAATTTTCTTGCTATCGGTTTCTCACGGTTCGATGTGCTTAAATGCTGCTGTATGTGTATTTCGAGTTCAGAAAAGGCTCATGCCACGATGGACAATCCCACATATAAATATAATTTTATAAAACAAATAACCGCCAGCATCGAATTTACAAATTCTATTTAAATTATTCTTACTGAAATGTGATATAATGAGTAGAAATATCACTCATATAAGCAATCTAAAAATATAGAATTTGGCACAGCTTTACTGCGAAATGTGGGAATTATGGATCACCCAAAAACCGCCGCGTTTCAGAGCGCGACGCAGGCTCCCGACAGATCAATGGCGGCAAGAGCAGCCTAATAATTGCGATAGATTGTGCTCCGATCACCGATCTCAATAACGTAGATGGCGAGAACCTCTCCATTAACACTCAAAATAACCCGGTAGTCTCCCACGCGATAAGAGTAAATGGGAATCCCAAATGAACCTTTCAACTTTTTTATATAGCGCCCGGGGTCGTCAACACGAGAGAGGGCCTCAATGGCCTAGAAGACACGTCTTGCTTCCTCCTTTGGCATCTTCTTAAGGGCTTTTCCTGCTCCTGGCGAGTAGAGCACCTGAAACATCAGGATGACTCCAGCATCTTCCGGATTTCCTGGTTTGTTAAATATCGGCCCTCTTTAAGATCATCCAAGGCTATAGCTATCCTATCTTGAGTCTCCTGAGTTAAAGGCTCTTCGTCAAGGGCAATGCCAGCAAGACGGTCAATAACGTCGCTGTAGCTCTCATTTGGGTGGAGCTTGAGATGATCCAGCCTATCCTTGACCTTCGTTTCTATTTCGACCAGCAATGAGGCAGTTGACATATTATTATCATTCATCTTCAAGGTTAAAAATGTAGTGAAATAGAAGTATACCAACTGGCAATCCGATCTCATGCGGATGGTTGATGACTTGGTCCAAGAGAAAAGAATACGAAAACTGTTAGCTGGAGCAAGCGAGATTCGAAAAGGAGCCAAGAACATTGGCATCAGCGCATCGGAACTCATCAGAGATGATCGAGATGCGAGAGAGCCGTTCTTGATTCCTGAGTAATCTCTTCCCACCAGTGCACAGATGCTTTGGCTGCCCGAACGGCCTCTTTTATCCCCCGCACTCCCCTCCTTCTTCGTAGACCTCCCGCAGACTGTCGGCCACGCTCTCGCCAAGCCTCTGCCCGGCCATGACAAAGAATGCCTCGGCGAACTCCGGGCGCAGGCAGCCGGTGTTCTCGGTTCCGTTCAGCACCAGATCGACAAGGTAGCGCATCTCCTCGCCAGTGAGCCTCTTGACCCTCTGCTCGAACTCCTGCACGCTTCTGGAGTGGTGGTTGGCAACAGGCGGCAGGATGTTCATGTACTCGATGACAAGTCCCTTCTTCAAGAGAGCCTCAAGCTCCGGAACCATCTTCAATAAGACATCCAGGTCCTTTCCGTCAAGATCTCGGGCCATAGAAGCTATTGCTGCTCTATGAAAATATAGGCTCTTCGCTCCTCTGTGCCTCTGCGTCTCTGTGGTTAGGTCCCCAAAAAACGCTCACCACAAAGACACGAAGGCACAAAGGCCGATCGATTACACACTCACAGATTGCGCCAGCCAGTCCAGGTAAGCCTGATGTCCCTCGACGACAGGAACGGCTATGATCTCAGGAACGGAATAGCTGTGCATCTCCCGTATCCTCTTCTTGAGCGGCTCAAAACCGCGCCTTGTGGTCTTGATGATCAGCAGAGCCTCGCCGTCCATGTTGACCTTGCCTTCCCAGATGTAGCAGGAGCGAACAGGCACGATGTTCACGCAGGCTGCGAGACCTTCCTCCACGAGCACGCGGGCGAGACCATCAGCCTCATTCGGAGACGCGGTGCAAAAAACCACCAGAAACTCGGTCTCCTGGCTCATGCCCCGCCCACCCAGCGCTCTCCCGTCTCAGATATCTCCTTCTTCCAGAGAGGCGCCCGGCTCTTCAACTGCTCGATGATGTACCGGCAGCCGGAAAATGCCTCCTCCCTGTGCCCGGCTGAGCAGACGATGGCCACAATGCTCTCTCCGACGGCCAGGCTGCCCGTCCGGTGGACTACCTCCGCAGCCTTGAGGGCGAAACGGCTCATGGCCTCCTGCCTGATGGCCTGCAGCTCTGCGAGAGCAGCCTCACGGAAGGCCTCAACCTCCAAATGCTCGAGCCGGCAGTCTTCGTCATCCCTCACTGTTCCCAAGAATGTAACCACCGCCCCGGCATCATCTCTTCTGGCCCTCTTGATCATCTCATCAAGACAGATCTCCGAATCAGTGATCTCAATCATGAGCTCCCTATCCTCCGGCTAGCGGCGGAAACACTGCCAGCTCGTCGCCATCAACGAGCGCCCTGGAGAGATCCTGCTGTGGATCGATCCTCTTTCTGTTGACCATGAGAAGAACGTAGTCTCGCACAGCCCCAGACTCTTCAAATGCCTCCTCCCGAAACCTCGGACTGCCTGCAGCCAGCACTTGCAGCAGCTCTTTCACAGTTGCGGCCTCTTTGACGTCCAGCTCCCTCTCCTTTCCGAGAATCTCTCGAAAGCCCGCAAATGCAATAACCTTTACCCGCATGTCCTTTCGCCACTTTTAGTTCTTGTAGACATCAGAAAAGCTCATTGGAGCGGCGTTGCTTGCGACCTTGCCGATCTCTTTGCCCTTCAGGGATTTCTTGATCTTCTTCGCCTCATTCTCCCGGAGCCGTGTGATCTCCTCCTCAGAGTCGATGCCCATGACAAAGGTGCCGTGGCAGGGCTTGACATAGGTGAAGAGCATCTCTTTTCCGCGCACGCCCATAGCCACTGGAGGCATGCCGATTATGTAGTAGTCCTTGAAGATCTTGTATCCCGGATCGACGTAGTAGACCTCATCAGAGTTCTTCTCGATGTACTCGCGAGCATCCTTGAAAGTGGTTCGCTCCAGGTACAGCCTGTACTTCATCTGCTCGATGCAGCTCACAAAATCACCTTGTCGATCTTGTTCTTGAGGGGATTGGGGTTGTGCGTTGCCTTGGCCACAATCTTCTCAGCCGGATAGTCGATGCTCTCCCCGAGAGCCTCGGCGTTCTTGCCAAAGACCACTGCAAAAAGCCTGGCCTTCGAAATGGCACTGAAGGTCGCCCCGTAGGTCATGCCTGCATCGCTGTGCATGAATGCGAAGCATACATCAAAGTCAACCTTCTTCTCAACGATATTGGCAATCATCTCGTCCAAATCTACAGTCTTTTTTACATAGTAGCTCTCCGGATCGGCAGCCTTGAGCAGCTTGACGGCTGCGTCCGTTCCCGCTACCGTCACGTCCCATCCGGATTTCGAGAGCTTATGGGAGAGATAGATCACCATGCTCATCTGGACCGGCACTTCAGGACATCCCATCACCAACAGCGCACTCTTGCCTTCGCTCATAAGTTCCATCTCGTTTATTACTATTTATTATTTTTATTATTGCGCACAATCGATTCATTCTGAGCTCATTATCCCCTCATTACGTACGATCCGATCGAGAGACATCCGAGCACTCCTTGCAGAAAGCATTGCGCTCGTAGGCCACCTCGTCAAAAGCGATATTAAGGCCATCCCAGAGCAGGAGCCGGTTCTCCAGAAGCTCGCCCACTCCAGTGACATACTTCACGGCTTCAGTCACCTGAATGGAACCTATGACGCCGCAGGTGCTTCCAAGGGCCGGGAATGTGCTCGGAGGCGGAGCGCGGGGAAAGAGACATGAGAGACAGGCCGTCCTTCCGGGAATGATGGTGGTGGCCTGGCCCTGATAGCCGCTGATAGCCCCATGAAAAAGCGGCACATTCCCCTTCAAAGCCGCCCGATTAAGCAGGTACCTTATCGGAAAGTTATCCATAGCATCCATGATCAGATGAGAACCCCGCAAAAGGTCTCCGATGTTGTCCTCACTAATGGTCTCGACCATCGCCTCCACCTCGATCTCTGGATTGATGCCAGTCAGGGTCTCATAGGCAGATCTCGCTTTGGGCCGGCCCACATCTGCATTGGAATGCAATATCTGACGGTTCAAGTTGGAGAGCTCGACAGAATCGCAGTCCACGATTCTAATTTTGCCGAAGCCCGCAGCCGCCATGTAAAAGGAGATCACTGAGCCCAGCCCCCCGGCCCCTGCTACAAAGACGCTGGTCCTCTTCAGCCTCTCCTGGCCACCTTTTCCGAATAGAAGGGTCTGGCGGGAATACCTACGACTTTCGGCATCATCGAGCATTATCATCTACCCACCGTGCACAAAACGCACGACCTTCAACTCGTCACTGTCCCCAGCAGTCTCCTCCTCAGAGACAATCTTGCCGTTCTTGGCCACGATGACCTCCTCAGGATTGATGCCGAGATTTTTCAAGATGACCTCTATTGAGGCTCCGTCTTCTGCTATCTCCAACTTGCTGCCGTCCGGCAAGGCTATCCTCATTTCCGTCTCCGTTAGACTGCTCTTTCTGCAGGGTTCCTGCCTTACTTTAGCGGTCCTGATGCAAAATGCTTCTGGTGACTGGCAAGGTCCCAGCAGCCAAAGACAGGGATTTGCTCAAATTCCGAATTCACGATTGTGAATGAATCATCAGATGTTGATTTGGTATTTAAAGTCTTGGAAGAGGCAGATAAAAACGAATGATATTGCACAGCCAAAAATAGGCCAATAGTGCCGGGCACCCCGGCACCTGTTAACCCTATCTAAGATGTCTTCTGCCCATCAGCGATTCCGGTCCAGGTTTCCCCGCCCGCAGTTGATGCCTCGTACTCTCCGCTGGCCCAGTCCTCGCCGAGATCGAGATTGAGTTTATACTGGACGATTGGATTTGTAGATATCAGATTCAGCTCCATGGTTGAATTCGCAATGGTTCCCGAGACCGCCACATCAATGGTGCTGTTGCCCTCTCTTATCTTGCCGGCACCGTAGACATCCTCATCCTTCTGGAAGACGGTCATGGCCAGATCCCTGACAACGCTGTCGTTGAGGGTGAAATACCAGTTTCCTTCCGCTGTTAAGGACACAGTCTGCTCAGGAGGCAGTTCAGTATCTGTGGCTGCGGTCGTGTTGTCTTCGGCGGCAGTGCTCTCAGCAGCTTCTGTTGAAGTGCTTGTTTCCGTTTCGCTTTCTGACTGAGAATCAGCCCTAGATTGCTTGGCGCTTTTGTCACTGGTGGAGAGAGTGCTCGGCATCGTCCAGTCCAGTGAACTCTTGTTCTTCTGCTGCTCTCTAGATAACTTGGGCGTCGCCGCCTGTCCTTGCGGTGGAGTGATAGTGGTCGTCTCTCCTGAGCTGATCATCTCTTCGGCATCATGACTTGGGTCGTTCCAGTCGATGCCAAGAGCGATCGCTGTCAGGAAGGCGATGGAAAACAAAGATAATAGTATAAGCATTTTGGTTCTCATGATATATCGACCTGCTTCTTGTACAATTCTGCTGCCATTCGCATTGCGATGCGGTTTATTAGTTGATAAGCTTAATGGTTATACGACAAACGACGTTTTACTGTTGAGAAGACTGCTCCAATCAGTCTGCTCTTCTCCAAATCCGGATGATCATCGCTATTCCCCCGAGGTTTATGGCCAGGATTAGGATCACACCCAGCATCTTCTTAGTGCTGCTCGATGCTGTGGACTGCGGAACCAGATCAATCCTCTCGTCCCCGTTCACCACAACCGTTCGCTCAGTCCCGTCTGCCTTCAGCGTGTAAAGCCCGCGATGCAGCCCCAAGAAACGGCACTCTCTCCCGCAAGCTTTTGCCAGTTGCTTCTCCCCCTGCCAGAGAGAAAGTCCCGCGGGCGCGCCGGTCACGCGAAGCGTGTAGCCCTCGCGAACGGGCATGCTCTGGCCTTCTGAGGAGAATTCGGAGGAGATATTCAAGATGCTTAACACCGTCGGAGCGAGGTCCATCTCAGACCAGCGTCCGCCCAGGTTCAACTCTTCCACCCCCGGCCCTGAGAGGACCATTGGCACGCGCAGGGCCTCCATCCTGCTGGCATACTTCTCTGCGGAGTGGCCGCCTTTGCCAGTCTCAGAAGGAAAGACCATGCCGTGGTCGGCGGTGACCGCCAAGAGCACGTTGTTCTTCCGGCAGACCTCGCCCAAGCGGCCCAGGGGCTCATCCAGGGCAGCGACCACCTGGCTGTAGCCGTCAGCGCCCAGGTTCTGCCCGGCGCTGTCCACTGCACCCACGTTCACCAGCATCAAAAAGCGTTGCCCTGACAGGTTCAGGACGATGTCTGCCGCAGCATCAAGCGCCCAGGCATTGTATCCAGCGTAGCCCGCGACGCCCTCCGGCGCAGAATAGCGGGCAAACCTGTCCCTCCATCTCTGAAAGAGCGGTGAGAGGTTCAATGGCGCTCCGGCCCGAAAGCCAGGTATGGGCTCGGCTCCGTGCATTGAATTATCGCCAAGATATAAAACGCCGTCCATCTCTCGAAGAACCGACATGGCATCGCCCCGCTCCAGGACAGCGAGGCAGAGATAGCCCTCGGCGCGAGCGGCGTCAAATATGGTCGGTCCGAGATGATCGGGGTTCACGTCCGCGTTTCCTGTGATCAAAACGCTATGGCTCTTTGTGGTCTCAGGCACAGGCACCCGCACGTCCACAGCCCGCCCTCCGCAGCCGGTCAGGTTAAAGAGCACAGCCCCAGGCAAGGGAGAGCCGTCCAGAGCATAAGCGCAGTGCTCCGGATAGACGTAAGAAGAGCCGAGGCCGTCCACAACCAAAATGACAGCCCCCGTCGGCTGGGCCAACGGGGCGACTTGCACATCGATAGCATCGGCGATACCAGATGACAGCATTAATTGTAGCAATAGGATAAGTGCTACAGAGTTAGCCCATTCTTTGTGCCTTTGCTTCTTTGTGGTGAGAGGTCGTCGCCCGTCGTAACTGATATCCCTACAGAAACTTGAAAATAAAAAAGCGCGGATCATCTAAGATCAGCGATCTCAGAAGTCCGTCATAACCCTGTACTGGTCGATCTCCGTCTGCTTGAGGCCTGTCAGGAACTGCTCTGCCATGTCGCGAATGTCCTTGGAGCGGGTGATAGCTCGGCCAACGACCAGAATGTTCGCGCCTGCTGCAAGAGCCGCGCCTTCGGTGTCCGTGCGAATGCCGCCTGCAACCGCCACAAGAAGCCTGCGCCCATCATGGGCCAGAGCCTGAATCTCGCGGATGTTGCTCCAGGCGTGCGCGCTCTTCTCCATGTCAATAGCCCTGTGCAGCTCCACCACATCTGGCAGAACCTCCAGACCCTTTAAAAGTGCCAGCGGATCCGGAACATTGAGCATATCGATGATGCTATAGATGCCGGTCTTCCGCGCTTCCCTGATTGACAGCTCGAGCGTCTTCTTGGGTGCAAGTCCCGATATGACAACAGCGTCAGCCGTGGAGTCTGCAGCCAGCCGCACCTCCAGATTGCCAGTATCCAGAGTCTTGAGGTCCAGTATGACGAAAGCTCCTGGGCGAATGGCCCGGATCTCTTTGACCACACTGATGCCGAGCATCTTAACCAAGGGTGTGCCCACTTCTATCAGAATGTGATCGCTGTCCGGAAGGGCTGTCAGCACACGGCGCACCTCAGCCAAATCCACGAGATCAAAGGCAACCTGCAGGTATGGTGGGTCCCAGAGACGGGTCACCCGGAAGCCCATGATAGGATGAGTGGAGCGGTCCTTCTCGTAAAGCATCAGATCTACATCAGGGAACCCTGCCATTGCCCTCTCGATAGCTAGCTTGGTAGCTCCGTAATTGTAGCGGTAGATGGCATCGTAATCCTTGGCCTGGGGATGAATGAATACGGATACTACTATCAACAGCTCCTCGACCTTCTCCTTGGGAATGACACCCTCTGCTACCGAATCCGCCACTGCCTTGGACACAGCCATCTGGGCCGGGCCGAATATCTGAGCGGCCTGCGCCATGTTTTTCACAGTGACCTTGGGTACGATGAGTGTAGACGGCTTGGGCGGCAGATTGGGCCGAATGACACCTAAAAGGGGCGTGTGCCCTGCCGAAAGCTGTGTGAGTCCGGAGGCAAAAGCAGTGGCTACCGGCCCCTCCTTGTCTCCTATGATCAGATCGATATGAGCAATCTCAGGCTCCTTTCCAATGAGAGCCTCTCCAACCAAAAACAAAAAGATTCACCTCGACTGAGTGGTGAGCAATCTCTCTATTTTAACCCTTTTGCCCTCAAATGAGCTGCCAGTAGATGAGCGGCGCTAAACCCAGAAGGGCAAGGCCTGTCGCCAACCTCATTCCTACCCTGTGATCCTTCCTGAAGGCGTCCACCTGCTCTGGGCTCATGCCTAAAGCAATGCCCCCACCGATGAGGAGGATCGGCAGCACTACTCCCAGATTGAAGAAGAGCAGATAGGTGCCTCCTTCGAGGTAGTTCTCAGCAGAAAAGAGGTCCAGTATCGCGAGGTAGATGGCTCCTATGCAGGGGAGCTTGACCAGAGAGAAGAGGGCTCCGATCAGGAAGTAAGAGCTATAGCGGCTTTTATCTACTCCCGCCTGGAAATAAGGAAGCGCCCAGTCGGTACGGAATATGGAGTGCTTTCCATTCTGCAGCCTTATCCCATCCCAGACCTGAGAGAGGCCTGCAAGCAGGAGAAAGACAGTCAGAATGTAGCGGAATGAGTCGGCTACTGCTTTATTCTCCAGGAGCCTCTGCATGCCGAGACCGAAGAGAAAGTACATGGTGAAGATGCCCAGGGAGAAGAAGGCCACCATCATCACCAGCTCTCGTCTCTTTCCATTGGACGAGAGGACTGATGCAGCCAAAAAGACAAGTATTCCCAAGAGACATGGATTGAATCCAGCCACCAGTCCCGCACCCAGGACTGCAGAGATGCTATAAGCGGAGATCTCCTTCAAATTGAGGCCTGAGGCCTCGTCGGAGTTCAAGCTGTTGCTCTCCATTTTGCTCTCATTTACGTCAGAGGCGGGCAGTGTGAATTGAGCGGGCGCCGGAGGCGTCTGGTTGGCCAATGCCCCCTTGATCAGCTTTTCGAGAAGAGCATCGTCCTTTTCATAATCCCTGTAGTTTATCACCTGCATCCCGATGATGATCGAAGGAACGTCCCTGGCTCCGTACTCCTTGATGATCCTATGGCCTTTGGGAGAATAATAGTAGTAACTGCTGACATTGATGGGCATCTCTTGCCCGACCTTCTCCAGAACTCTTTGTGCTGCTGCGCATTTCGTACATCCGGGGGACTCGATGAATATGACTTCGGTGACGTTTTTTCCGGCTGCATCTTGACCGGAAGAAGACTCTATTGCTCCGCTATGAAGAATGATCAGAGCGAGCAGAGCTAGGGTAAATCCCACAACCGCAATGCAAGATAAGATTGCGCGCATCAATTACCTAAAAGACATAAGGGGTATAAAACCCCCATGATACAATGCCAATCAAATCCCTACTCTTCCGTGGAATATTCGAGATTCGGTTTATCACCATCGGATGACTCATTGGATGCAAAGGCTACGGATGCGTCATCCTCTGCCACAAGTACTATGGTGTAGGGGCAACCCTCTGCGCAGGTCTCAACAGCTTTCTTGATGATTGGGGTCACATCCAGCTCATAGCTTCCCTCTCCATCGACCTCTACTGAGGACGAGGATACATCGGCATCATAATCATCTTTAGTGTACCAGTCCGCGGTATCGAGTACCGCGCCATGCAGGAAGTAGGCGGTGATCTTTCCGGGTTTGTCCACCTGAACTACATCAACAGTCAATGTTGCATCGGCGACCTGCTCCGGCTTGAATATGCCCTGTGATCCCAGGAGATTGACGAAGCTCAGGTAAACCTCTTTATTTGAGGCTCCGTCCACAGAAGCTGCCCAGAGCAGATCGCTGTCAGCAAAGCTCTGGTTGGCGTTGTCTGAATCTACATAAGTATCTACATCCATTTCTGCAGTAAAGCTCCCTGCGGCGGCTGTAGCGGCTAGCAGCAGGAATATGCTGATGAATGCATATAAATGTCTCAAGTGAAATCCTCCAGGCGAATACTATGGATGGACGATAAAAAGACTTGCGTTCATATGTACTTTATCTATGCGTTCTCCCATCAACATGATATGCATATGAAAGATGAATCTATATTAAGTTCGAATTACGTTAGATTTATTAACCTCATTGCAGCTTCAAAAGAAGGTGGGTCGCTTGAAAACTATAGCATTTTGTATCCTGTCCGCTGCCTTGCTGATCTCTTCGCTCGCTGATGGTGCCACAACGCAGGTGCGCTCGAATCTGCAAGCTGCGCTCGATGAAGCAACGCCGGGCGATACTCTGCAGGTTGCTCCTGGCGTCTACGGCAAAATCGTCATAGACAAGAGCCTCACCCTTGTAGGAGACGGGGCGACGATACTGGCCGGAAACAGAGACGCTTGCGTGAGCGTGGAGGCGGACGACGTGAGCATCTCAGGCTTTCTCGTAAAAGACGGGTTTTACGGAATTAAGCTGGACAGCGTTACGGGATGCATTATCTCCAACAACACTGTGATAAATTGCGCTCAACCGGGCATTGCCCTTCTCTTCTCAGATGGGAATACGATCACAGGCAACAATGCCAGCTTCAATGGCATCGTAGGCGAAGGCTGGTACGGAATATATCTATCCAACTCCAATGACAACCTCATCGCTGGAAATGCGGCCTACGGCAACGGCGCTTACGGCATAAACCTGTTTCCTTCATGCTCCAATAACACCATAGAGAAAAACGTGTTGCAGGGAAACATGTATGGCCTATACATGTTCACGGATTGCTCGGACAATATCATTGAGAAAAACGACATGTCCAGGAACACTAACTCCGGGCTGGATCTGCGTTTCAATTGCACTAATAACATTATCATCAACAACACCATTGAGAATAACGTGGTGGCCGGAATAACCCTCATGGAAGATTCGGGTCAAAACGTCATCACCGGGAATATCGTTCATTCCAATGGCCGATATGGGCTTCAGATACAGAGCCGATCCAATGGCAATGCCGTAACATTCAACAACATCTCCGAGAGCCAGACCGGGATATTCTTGGAGTCGAGCAAGAACGAGATCTACGGCAACCGCATAACAGACAACGTCATCCAGGCAGATGATAGGGGAACAAACATCTGGAACGCACCATATCCGGACGGTGGAAACCTCTGGAGCGACTACCAGGGAGCTGACGAGATGAGCGGCGCTGGCCAGAATGATCCCGGCAAGGATGGATTTGGGGATGATCCCTACAGCATAAACGAGGAGGCATTTGACCAGTATCCGATCATGGGCGACCAGATCAAGCAGATTGTCGTCCTCACCAAGGAGCTGACTCCAGAACAGGCCAGAGTTGGCGACAGCATCTCGGTCAAGACTGGCATTCAGTCCAGATACGGCCTATCGCAGGTTGTGGCTCATGCTTACCAGAACGGCATAGAGGCACAAGGCTATTGTCGTCTGGTCCTGTCCGGGGATTTTTATGAAGGCTCATTTTCGACAGCGCTACTGGACCCGGGACGGTACGACATAGTCCTCTCAGCAACGGACGAACGAGGATATGAGCTGCAAGAGACATTAGGTGAGATCAAGGTAACATCTCGTGGTGGTCTCACATTATCATAATCGATATCACATAAAGTATAAATATTAAAAAGGAGAGATAATGACAGCATTGAGATCAGGTCTGTGGTCCTGTTTAGCGGGAGTGGGCATCATGGCGCTCATTGCGTTGTTGGTGTTGGCAAATGCGGCATACGGAGGCGAAGCCTATTGCGATGCCTGTAGAGGCGATTCTGGCTGGTCCGGAACAGCTAAGCTGGATGAGATCGGCAACCTCAACTCTGGTACTGGTGAGGTCATGGCTGGCCTGAGCACTGCTCAGAAGAATCGGGTGGGCATATGGAAACAGTCACTCTCCGGATTCAATGCTACTGACAATGAAAACGCAAGCGATTCCACGCCGAAGGGTACCGTGGAGAACGACACCACCGCAAGTCAGACAGCAAAGAAGGTTGTATCCCATAAACCCGCAGAAGAGAACTCAACCATAGTGAGAAGCGAGATGGCAAAGAGAATGCTAGTCCCCATCGACGAGGCCGATGACACCGCGATCTATCTGGACATCAGCGAAGAAGCAACAGAGCGTATTCCTGGATCGATTGCTATTCCGTACGACGAATTTTTGAATGGCACAACGGTGAGGAGCGAGGCCGAGCTGGATGCATTGCTGGGAGATGCAGGAATATCTCGCGACGATGCTGTGATCATCTACGGCGAATGCATGCCCTGTGGTGGAGGACCTGCGCCTGCAACCTTTGTCTACTGGATCATGAGGTCCCTGGGTCATGAGAATGTGAGGGTGCTGGATGGAACAGTCAAGGATTGGGCCTCATCCGGAAGATCGACGGCCGCAGATACGGCGATACTGCCAGCTAAAACATACATATCGAGTGTCACATCAGATTTTGCCGCAGACTATGATTATGTGAATAGCGGAAGCGCACAGATTGTGGACGCGAGAACCATAAGTGAGTTCGGCAATTCCTCAATTCCAGGAGCAATCAACATACCCTACGAGAGCGTTATCCTCAATGATAAGCTCCGGGACGAGTCCAAGCTAAAACGCGTCTTTGCCATCCTAAATGAAGAACAGCCGGTCATAGTTTACACTAATACGGGACTTAAAGCATCAGTGGTCTGGTTTGCCTTGACCATGCTCGGATATGATGCCGAGCTGTACTCCTATGAGAATTACTGGACCAACCAGGAGTTGTTGCGCAGAGCCGCTGAGACCAATACAGCAGACTGAATACAATTGAATGGACGTTATTGAGGGAGATGGGATGAAGATTTGCAAAGCGGTCAGAGTTATCCTTTTTCTGGCAGCGATATTGGCCACAGCCGTATCCTGTGTCAATGCAGAGTGCACCGCCTGCAAGAGCGGGTCTGTCACTGCTCAGCAGGATTCGCTGGACAAAGAGTGGGCAGCATTCCTTGGCACAGATAACGCGACGACCGAAGAAGTGACCACGAGCACAAGCGCCACTGGCCTGATCAGTCCTCAGTATTCCAGGCAGAATAATCCCGCATTGAAGGAAGAGGGAAGCGACAGGTCCAGTTCCATTCTGGTGCCCCTGGACAATGTCGGCGATTCTGAGATAATTCTCGATATCAGTCCAGATCCTGCTGAGTACATTCCTGGTGCCATAGGCATCCCATACACCGATTTTCTCCTTCCCGGAGGTGCACTCAAGACAGTATCAGAGATGTCGGAGGTCTTGGGCAAGGCCGGCATAAGCGAGAATGATTCTGTTCTGATTTACGGCGAATGCCAGCCATGCGGCGGAGGGCCATCTGCTGCGACTTACGTCTACTGGATACTCAAGTATCTGGGCCATAAGGATGTCAAGCTGCTGGACGGCAGCATTGACGATTGGGTGACTGCTGGAAAGCCAACGGCAAGCAGCCCCTCATATCTGCCTTCTAAGAACTACACTCCGACGCTGAATTCCGATCTCCTGGCTAGCTACGAATATGTGCACAGCGGCTCAGCTCAGGTCATCGATGCCCGAACTGCTACGGAATTTAAGGCGGGATCGATTCCAGGAAGCATAAACATTCCTTATAATCAGGTCCTTGACGGCAAAAGGATCAAGGACGAAGCCGCCCTGCGAGAGCTGTTCTCCTCCCTGGACTCGAATAAGCCAATCGTAGTCTACACCAACACAGGAATCAAGGCATCAATGATCTGGCTGGCTCTGACCCTCCTGGACTATGATGCCAGAGTTTACTCCTGGATGGACTGGCAGGCCAACTTGCCTCATCTGAACATCGACCTGCAGGAGGCTCATGGCGATCCCAATCCTGCGAAGATCGGCGACGCCGTCACAATGACTGTTGTCTTCCAGGAGAAGAACAATAGCTCTGAGGGCACAATCAAGATCGGCTCGTCGTCTCAAGCCGAGAAGAGCGCGGCTGGAAGTGGTTTCACAGCATCAGCCCTTATCAAAAGCCCTTCAGGCGAAAAGGTATCCGGTGTCGTGTTGAAGCGCATCCGGTCTGATGGAGACGAGTTTACAAGCATCTGGAATGCCAATGTCGCCTCAGGAGTCTACAGCGTTGATATCGTAGCAACACTTGATGAAGTAACCGAGACCTTCAGAGACGCCATGCGAATTGAGGTCGCTGGCACCAGTAAATATAAGAATATTGGGAATGAATAACTGGAGTTAAGCGTGAACTCCAGATTATTTACCTATTTTATATTATTGGCAGGCCTGATCAGCTATGCGGCTGCTTTTCCAGTGCAAAATGCTCTTGATAACAATAAGGCCAGCATCTGGTTTGAGAAAGAATACAACAGCTACTTCAAGTCGAATGAAGACGACAGCACGCCTCCGGTCATCTACGGTGTGAGCGTAAGTCCATCATCTTTGAAGATCGGGGCCCCCAGAAGCGAGATCAATGCCTTTGTCCATGACACGGGGATCATAGAGATGGTCTATGCCGATATCGGAAACCGTATGAACCTGATGCTCGATCTGAATCATGACGGTCGGTACACAGGATACTGCGGCTCTAACCTGGCTGCAGCAACCTACAATGTTACTATCGTGGCCATTGATAAATCCGGAAACGCTGCAAAAGACGAGTCAACAACCCTTACCATTCGCGATCCTCATGATCTCAACAGCAACGGAATTGAGGACAGCCTGGAAAAGCTCGGCGACCAGGATCTTAAGGTGATAGTGCTCCATGACGGCAATCTGAGCGGAGTGGCCGCATCCTGCCCATCGGAAAGCTTCCGTGTATTGCCGGGAAGCGCTTTAACCGTATCTGGAGACAACCTGGAGAAGATAGCCAAGACCGATGGGGTTAAGGGCATTTACATGGACCAGAAGCTGAAGGTCATGGCATTGCCGGATGAAGATAACACTTCGTCCTCCATTTCCGCCACAAAGCGACTTATTGACGATCCGAGGTCAGACAAAAGCTACACCGGAAAGGGGGTGACCGTGGCACTCATCGATACCGGCGCAGACAGCGACCATGAGGCATTGGCCGGCAAGATTCTCGCCTTCAAGGACTTCGTGAACAACCAAACCTCCGCCTACGACGACAACGGCCACGGAACTCATTGCGCAAGCCTGATTGCCGGAAAGATGGGCACAGGCGTGGCACCTGGCGCGGATCTGGTGGTCGTCAAGGTCATGGATCGGAGTGGGGCCTGTTACACCTCCGATGCCCTCAAAGCACTGGACTGGTGTCTGGAGAATAAGGATCTCTATGGAATTCGGGTCATATCCTTCTCAGTAGGGGGTGAGAACCCTTCTGAGGGCGTCTCTCTTCTGGATGAGGCCTGCAACAAAATGGTGCAGGAGGGAATGGTCATGTGTGTGGCGGCAGGAAACTCCGGGCCAGATGATTCGTCCATCGTGATTCCAGGAGACGCAGAAAACGTCATCACTGTTGGCGCCGTGGACATCTCCGGTGAGATATTCAAGCTATCATCACGGGGCCCGACGGCCAATGGCGAGATCAAGCCGGATCTGGTCGCTCAGGGAGTTGATGTGGTCTCAGCCCTCGCCTGGTCTAAGAATGGCAAGAGCTCAGTGAGCGGCACCTCTATGGCTGTGCCTCAGGTCTCCGGAGCGGCTGCAGTGCTAGAGGAAGCAGATGAGGATCTTGATCCGGCTGATGTGAAGAGAGTCCTCTTAAAGACGGCAGACGACCTGGGACCACCTGGCCAGGACAATACTTATGGTTACGGGGCCCTCAACCTGACCCGCGCCCTTTTGAGCATTGATGCCGACCAACGCGGCCTGTCACCACCTGCGCTTGAAGAGGTTACCCTCAATAAAGACGATGCTACCGTAGGTGAGCCGGTCATGGTGGAAGCCCAGGCCTTGGGGGATATCAGGGCGATTAACGCCAATATCATCGGGCCCGACAAAAATCTGGAGATACCGATGGACGATTTCGACGGAAACGGCGTATTCTCTGCCAGATGGGAGACAAGCTTCTGGACGCCAGGCGAATACAAGATAAAGGTCGATATGTTAGGAAAATTCGGTGAGGTGGATTATAAGGCGGTCCCTTTCCATCTCAAGGATAAGGAGTGAAGGTAAGGAGTGAAGGCAGAAATGTCCTCAGCCACGCCTGCCGCCTGGCAGGAGATATCACGGTTCGGCAGAAAGGTGGTTAGCGCCGGGCTCACCAGCTCCCGGTTCGGAAATATCAGCATAGCAATCGGAGACAAGATCCACATAACCTGCACGGGCAGCATGCTTGAAGAGCTGGATGAGAGACAGGTCGTGCAGGTTGATTTGGGCGGCACCTGTGAGATGGACAGAATTGCCAGCAGTGAGACCTGCGTTCATCGGGCGGTCTACAAGGCAACAGCCAATAAGGCCATCATTCATACCCATTCCCCATATGCTGTGGCTGAGTCTCTTCTGGAACTGTCTGAGGTCATCCCACTAGATGGCGAGGGCTTGATCTTCCTGGGGGCAATGCCCGTCGTGCAGGGCCACTTCGGGACAGATGAGCTGGCCGTGGCAGTATCTGCCGCGCTGCAATCTCATAAGGCATGCATTGCTCGCGGCCATGGAGTATTTGCAGCTGGCAACAGCCTCAATGATGCCTACACGGCAGCTTGTATGGCCGAGCATAGCTCTCAGGTAAGATACCTGGTTAAAGCCTATCCGAGCCAAGCGAAATAAGAATTATAATATTGCAGGAATGTGGACTGCATTTCGCGCCCCCATGTCTTCCGGGGGAAAAATTTATATCTTTACTGCAACTTCATTAAACTGAGCGGGTAATCCTAGTTTTTGAAATCCACACTGAACCCCCACTCTCCTACCCGCTCACTTAAATAATTAATAAAAGAAGCATTTGTCAAAAGATCTATTAATGCAGAGGTCACAAGTCTCTGCCATGAACTCTTCTCTGGAGCTAGGACGGATCATGGGCATACCTGTCCGGCTGCACTGGACAATAATTTTTATTGTGCTTTTTATTGCCTGGAGCTTCGCGTCCGTCCACCAGGAGACCGGCGGCATCGTCTATGGCTTGGGTGGAATTGAGCCGGTGGCACTTCGATGGATCGCGTCGCTCATCTTCTCCCTGGCGCTCTTTGCCTGCGTTGCCCTGCATGAGCTGGGCCATTCCTACATCGCCAAGAAGAGCGGCGTCAAGATAAGAAGCATAACTCTCTACTTCTTTGGCGGAGTGGCAGCCATGGAGGAGATACCGAGAAACCCCCGACTTGAGCTGAAGATGGCCTTTGCCGGGCCGGGCGTAAGCGGTGTGCTGGGTTTCGTCTTGCTGTTCCTTGGCCTGCAGGCGCGGGCCTTTGCGGGTTCTGGCAGTCCCCTGACCATAATGCTCAGCGACCTTGGGCTGATGAATCTCATGCTCATGGCCTTCAATCTCCTTCCTGCCTTTCCGATGGACGGTGGCCGGCTCCTGCGAGCATGGTTTGCCTTTCGGATGCCTTATGTTAAAGCCACCCGAAAAGCGTCCGATATCGGCAAGATCTTCGCGACACTTATGTTTTTGGTAGGCCTCTCAACGCTCAACTTTATGCTTCTCTTTGTGGCGTTTTTTGTCTATGTAGGTGCAAGTGAAGAGGAGAAAGCGACTGAGATAAGCGTCAGCCTGGAGGGAATACGGGTAAAGGACATCATGTCTGCAAAAGTCCAGGTCGTTGTTCCGGATATGAACCTTGAGGAGCTAAAGGAGATGATGTTCCGGGAAAAGCATCGAGGCTATCCAGTGATGTCAGGCGGAGCCTTGCAGGGAATCGTCACACTCACCGATCTTCAAAATGTGCCGGAGGCCGAGAGGGCTGGCACCCGTGTGGGGAGTGTGATGGCAAGAAAGTTATATTTGATCGGCCCTCAGGAAGAGGCATCGACGGCCATGAAGATGATGAACGAATTGCAGATTCGCAGGCTGCCTGTGATGGATGAAGGCCAGCTGGTAGGCATAGTCTCAAGGGAAGACCTGGTCAGAGCCATCGAGCTATGCTCAGAGCTGGAACACTAAGAGGTAATCAATTTGGAGAATACAACAGAAACGACCAGAGAGGACGACGGATCTCTCTGTCGGCTGATTGAGCCGGTGGAGAAACCAGCAGGCAGCGAGTCCCATGAGATCATCATCGTGGGAACGGCCCATGTGTCCGAAAAGAGCGTGCAGGAAGTAGTCAGCAAGATCGAAGAGACACGGCCTGATATCGTGGCTGTGGAGCTGTGCCTTGCTCGCTATCGGAGTCTTACTGGCCAGGAAGAGGAGAAGGAGATCAAGATCAGTGAGCTTCTAAGTGGCGGAAAGCTCTACTTCCTACTGGTGCAGTGGTTTTTAGCTTACATCCAGAGAAAGATCGGCGAGGAGATGGGAGTCAAGCCGGGCTCGGAGATGCTGGCGGCTATACAGGCTGCTAAGAGAGCCGGGTCGAGGGTGGCGTTGGTAGATAGGGACATCGGCATTACCATTCAGCGTTTCTGGTCAGCTATGGGGTTCTTCGATAAAGTCCGGCTCATCTGGTCATTCATTCCCGCGGCCATCGGCTGGGGTGATGATGAAGAAATCGATATCGATACAATCACCCAGGCAGATATTGTCAGCCAGATGATCTCGGAGTTTCGAAAGATCTCACCTGGCGCGGCCAATGTACTGGTGGATGAACGCGACGCCTATCTGGCTCGAAATCTGTATCTGCTATCCAAACAGGGAACGGTCCTGGCGGTCGTAGGTGCAGGTCACAGAGAGGGCATCGTCAAGCACCTTGCGCACCCTGAGATGATACCCGAAATTGAAGGGCTCAAAGAGAAACCAGCCAAGAAGATCACTGCAGTCACTGTCTTTGGGGCAGTGGTGAGCCTGCTTATTCTGGTTACAATTGTTTTAGTTCTTCTCATAGCTCAGTCCAGCGAGACCATATTGCAGGCCTTTTTGATCTGGTTCGTGGCAACGGGAGTGCTGTCTGCTCTGGGCGCGCTGGCAGCCAGAGGCCATCCCTTTTCAGCATTGACTGCGCTGATGGTTGCATGGATGACCACACTCAACCCCTTTTTAGCTGCTGGCTGGTTTGCAGGAATGGTTGAAGCCAAGAAGCTCAAGCCGACCATGAGCGACCTCAAGAAGCTGGGCCAGACAGACAGCTTCAAGGAGATGATGGACAACCGGCTCTTCAAGGTCATCTTGGTGGCTGCCCTGACAAACGTAGGCGCAATGATTGGCATGGTCCTGGGAGGCTTTCTCATCTGGCATATGCTGGGACTGGAAAACGTCAAGGACCTGATCATGGGAGCAATGAACGAGATGATCTCAAGGATCACCAATTTTATTTAAGAACTGTATTTGTGTTTCAGCTTTATCCGATTCTTGAGCCTCACAGATCCGGCCCAGGCAGCATCCTTTGCAGCAGGAATGAGAAGGCCACAAAGATGCATAATCCCAGGGCCAGGCTCTTGACGATTCCTATCCTGCTCACGCCCAGGAGAACGACAGAGACATAGCAGAGCCACGGAGGAGTGAATATTAGAAGGCTTTTGGCATACTCTTCAGTCGTTTTGATGCCACCTTCAGCGTAGATGAGCAGGAAGGTGAAGATTGTGAGCAAGGGCAACGTGGTAATGAAGGCGGAAAGCATTCCCCGTCCCTGGCTCGCGAAGTAGGCGACAAGGGCCGTCACGCTCCCGCCAATTAAAAAGTAGATCACCAGTCGCAGCTCTGAACTCGCCAGATAAACCAAATGGCTAGTCAGTTGCATCTTAGAACCTGCTGAAGTGTAATAAGGGATGGCACGAGATGCGAAAGGGAGTAGCAATGAAGGGGGTAATAAACGTCACCTCGTGCCGCGTCTTTTCTGCATTATTGGATCATAATGCAGCTATCACTATTAGGTGTCTTCTCCTTTATTAAGTTTTAGGTTGAAAACCAAAGTTAACCTTTTATAAATTATTAAGAAATCAATCAGGTCTTATGGCCATCTCCACATCGGTCATGCCAGCATTGGTCTTGATCCCCAGGCCACAAAAGTGAGTACGTGAGGCCTGATATCCTCTCTCTATGAGCCTTTCAATTGCCTCATCTATCTTGCCAGGAGTGAGGGAAAGACGTTCGCAGATACTATGATGATCATAGTACATAGGTGCATCTATCTCGCCCGCGCAGATCCCCAGGATCTTCTGGGCCCTATGGCTCAAGCCCTCCGAGCCCAGGGCCTTTTCTATGGTCTCTCTCTCATGTATCCCGCCAAGCCACAGCGGCCCTGCGAGCCTTGTTTTGCCCTGGCAGTGACGGCAAATCCCCTCTGGCTCTGCCTCCGGCATGAGACGAAAGCTGCCGCAGGCCGGGCAGTGCTCGACATATCCCAGTTTTCGCAGGCATCTGTCGGCGGCCTTGGCTCCGTTGGTCAGACGCAGGTAGGTTCTGACATAATGATCGGTTACATGAGTGAGCATGGGCTCTATGCTTTTGTCCAGACGGGCGAGCTCCCTCGCCGCCAGGCCCAGAAGTATGCGTGCGCCCATCTCCCTGTGATATACAGTTCGCAAAGGCACAGCCATGTATTTTCTGATGCCGCTCATGAGATGAGCCCCGCAGAGCGGCGCGGTGTCGGTGGCTGTGATGAACAGATAGGAGAGAGCTGATCTGCTGGCGGCAGGGAGATAGGGGGACGGAGAGCCAAATGGGTCCAGATCTACCGCCTGAAAGTGCCTCTCGTGCAACAAAACGTTGGCATTGGAGCAGGTCACAGTCCCCTCGATCGAATTTCTGGCCAGGTTCTTCTCTATCAGCTGGCAGGCATGTGGATTGATGTCGTTAAAAGAGACCTTTGCCACACCAGCCTCTTTAGCCACCCGCAGGCCGCGAATGCCGCTGGCGGATAGGGCATCCAGATAATCGGTAAGGCCTAGGCTCCGGGACATGGCTACATTGATCTCGCGATTTAGAAGCATCTTGGGATTGTAGAAGGCGCCCTCAGCTTCAAAGGTTATTGCGCCTTCCGTTATGAGATTCGTCTGCATGAACCGTCTTATAGTTGCGTTTCCTTCAGGAAAGGCACAGCACTTGCATCAAAGGAGTCCGAGTCCGACCATTTTGGAGGCGAACTCGAAGCCTTTCGAGAGATCACAACTACTCCATCCTCAACTCTGGTGGTGGGAAGAGCCGCTACAGCCGGCGCATAGACTGCGTACTTTTTGACCTCTTCCTTCAGTTCAGTGAAGTCGAGAGCTGCAACACCAGAGGGACTGATGAGCGGCCTGAAGTCAAATGATTGGGACTCGGGACCCGGCAGAGAATAGGATTTGTCGCCAATGCCGTCACCATTTCCGTCCAAGCCGTCGTAATCAGAGTAATAGTTACCAAAAGTGGTATTCCAGATGTTGAGACTGGTGTTCTCGTAGGCATTGATCTCGTTTCTGATAAAATTGTTCCCGAAGACCAGGTTATTTCTGTTCTCGTTAAGCCTTATTCCGTGTTTATTATCTGAAGCATTGTTGGCATAGACTGCATTGAACTGACAGCCTTTAGAGACCTCAAGGCCGTTGAAGTTGCCTTTGGCGCGGTTGTTGATCAGAATGTTGTGGCTGCTGTTCTCTTGAAGGCTGATGCCTATCCCAAATCCTGTCACGATCTCGCCTCGGCTGTTGTCATCGGCGGAGTTGTCGGTTATGTTGTTGAAGTTAGACCCTGCGGTGATCAATATCCCGTAGTAATTATGATCGGCCCTGTTTCTTCTCACCTCGTTATTGGAAGCATTCCAAAGCGACAGGCCGAAGGTGTTCTGTGAGAACTGATTGTCAGATATGACGCAATCCTCCGACTCTTTGAGGAGCGCGCCGCCGTTCGTGTTGTTTACAATGCTGTTGTTCTCAAGCCTCACATCAAAAGAGCGCTCGATGTCAAGCCCGTATTTTTTGCAGTTGGCCATGTGGCAGGACGAGATCAGAACATCTCTGCTTTGCAAAATCGACGCGCCCGTATCGCAGCTATCCATGCTCATGTTCTGCAAGACCAGCCCCCGTACCGCCTCGGCAGAGATCGCCACCTGAGCGCCAAATATGCTGCAATTCTTTAGGGAAACCCCGTCGCCTTTCACAACTATGGCCGAATTGGGATCATCGAGAGCCGCGTTTGCCGCAGCAGCGGGATTTTGCATATAATAGTTGAACTTGGCTGTGCTGTCTTTGCCCACACCCCTGATGCGAAATCCTGTGATCGTGACGCCATCGCTCATCACCTTAATGGCAGGCTTTTGCAGTGCCGCAGAGAGAACGGGCTCTCCAATGCCTTCAATCGTTATGGGTCGATCCACCTTGAAGCTGCTAACATCTCCAGCGACGACGACTACTGTGTCACCGGCCGAAGCAGCATATATTGCACTCTGAACATCTGACCCAGCTTGGATTACATTGGCCTGCACAGGATCCAGAGCTAATATGATGAAAAGCAGTATGACGATCAGCGAAAGGGCGACCCTGCTTATGAGGCTCATGCCAGAAGGGTCCATTCCTGATATCTCAATGCCTGAAGTGGCGCATGCCTGTGAAGACCATGGCCATGCCGTGTTCATTGGCGGCATCAATCACCTCTGCATCCCGTATAGATCCGCCAGGATGAATTACCGCAACAGCTCCGGCCTTGAAGGCCTGATCCAGCCCGTCTCTGAATGGGAAGAACGAGTCGGTGGCGGCCACAGTACCTCGTGTGGACAGGCCATGCTCTTCGGCCTTCTCGGCCCCAAACCGCGCCGAATCCACCCGACTGACCTGGCCGGATCCTATGCCTATGGTCTGGCATTCAGTCGTGTAGACCAGTGCATTTGACTTGACATATTTTGAGACCTTCCAGGCAAATCGAAGGGCTTTCGTTTCGCTTTCTGTAGGCATTCTTCGGGTTACTACATTCCATTCCTTGATATCGCTGGTATCGTAATCCTGGAGCATCATGCCCCCAAATATGCTCTTTTGATAGTAGCCTCGATACAAGTCATCCTTTCTGGCCAACAGGTCTCCGATATCGAGAACTCTGCGGTTGGGCTTCTTCTCCGTGAGAAGTTTAAGAGCATCTGCATCATATCCCGGCGCCAGCAAGACCTCAACAAAACTGTCGCCAATAGCCTTGGCAGTCTCGACGTCTACAGGACGATTGAATCCGATCACACCACCAAATGCGGATTTGGGATCGGTGGCAAAGGATAGGCGATAGGCCTCGTCCAGACTGTTGCCATAAGCCACTCCGCAAGGATTGGCATGCTTGACAATGACGGAGAGAGATTTCTCCACGGAAATGCCATCGTACTGCGACAGGTCGATCAGCATCTCCAGAACAGTCTCTGCATCGACCATGTTGTTGTAGGACATCTCCCGGCCATTGAGCTTCTTTGCCTTTTGCAGTCCCACGCCATCCGGCTTGCTGTAGAGTGCTGCCTTCTGATGCCAGTTTTCACCATAGCGCAAATCCTGCACCAGCTCGTATGTAGCAGTCGCGTAGCGGGGCATACCCTTCCTGGTGGCTTCAAGGGCAGCCAGCCTCTTGGAGTCACTGGACATGCACCGGAAGAGAGCATATGCCTCCAGATGGTCTCTGGTCTCCTGAGAAAGGCCTCCGGACCCTTTTATCTCAGCCAGAATGAGAGGACTGTCGGCGTCATTCATCAAGACAGCACATCCCCTGGCCAGAGCAGAACGAATGAGCAGTGAGCCGGAAGGAGTTGATTCAAATCCTGCATAGGAAATCAATAGGCAATCACTGCAATCGCTCTCTTCTGAGAGCCGGTCGCAGATCTGCAAGCCAAGCTCTTTTAAGCCGCAAAGAATAGAACTGGCTATCTGAGCATGACCTGCCAGGACGACGACTTGCTTGATCTTCATCGAACCTCTCGTCCTTCATCGCTGACCATATTTTAACTTTTTGCCAAAACGTTAGCTTTAAGCTTCAAGACGCCCCTTCTTAATCTGATGGATAGAAGCGTTGCAGTGAGGCCTCATCCCCAGGGCTGCGTCATATCCTTTGAGATAGTTCCCGGCTCTTCCCAGCTTGAGGTGCCATCTGGATTCAATCCCTGGAGGAAATCTCTTGAGGCCCATCTCACTGAGGAGCCGCTGCGGGGCAAAGCCAACAGGCAACTGATCCAAACGCTGGCAAAAAAGCTTGGCATTTCTGATCAGAAGGTGGAGCTTTTAAGCGGCCACAAGAGCGCGAGAAAGACCGTCCTGGTCAAAGGCATCTCCAGGGATGAGGCAATAAGCAAGCTAACGCAGAAGGTAAAATGATATCGAGCGGGCAAATGAAGAGGTCGAATGATCGGCGAGAGAACGGACTCGGATAGCCGTCCCAAGAGGACTTATGATCTTATGGCCCTTGAGGAGCTGATCTCAACACTCCTCGATGCATCCAGTCAGGGTGCGGCAGTCATCGTCGAGGGAAGGCGCGACCTTTTAGCCCTGCGCGCCTTAGGCCTGTCAGGTCCGGTGATCATGGCCTCGCGTAGACCAGCTCTGCATCTCGCTGATGAGGCGGCCCGGAATTATCCTCATATCATCCTGCTGACTGACTGGGACAGCAAGGGCGATGAGATGTGCAAGACGATAGAGCGCCACCTGCGTTCAGCAGGAAGCCGACCGGACGGAGACATCAGAAGCCGCATTAAAAAGCTGGTTAAAAAAGAGATCAAGGATGTTGAGAGCTTAAGCCATTACGCTGAGAAGATGAGGGAGTTATATGGCACCTAGGATAGCAGTAACCGGGTCACCAGGCATCGGCAAATCCACTCTGGTGGCCAAGGTTGTCCAGGATTCGAAACGGTCTGTGGGAGGAGTGCTAGCACGAGACCGACGTTACAAAGACCGGCGCATAGGCTTTGAGCTGCTTGACCTCTCGACTGGTGCTGTGGGCATTCTCGCAGATGAGACGGGCAGCGGGCCACAGCTCGGAAAGTATCGCGTTCATCCCGAAGATTTGGACAACATCGGGGCGCATGCAATCGAATCCGCACTAAAATGCGACCTGATCGTCGTGGATGAGGTTGGACCTATGGAGCTGTCGAGTCGCAGATTCGTCAGCGCCGTGGAGAATGCCATCTCCTCTGATCGCCCCATGCTTGTGGTGCTGCATGAATGGTCCAATCATCGCCTGGCCAAGAAGATAAGGAGCACATTTAAGGTGATAACCGTAACTCGAGAGAACCGCGATACAATCGCGCAGGAGATCTCTAGAGCACTCTTTTCAGGTGTTTAGTCTTCAAGCAAATCCAGTGAGGGTTCGCTAAAGCATCAGCTCTCTTGCTTTTGATAATGCCTCTTCGGACTCATGAATCAGGTTCAGTGCCCTGTAGGCCAAGCTCAGGTTCTTCCAGGCGGTAGCATAATCAGGCTCAATCTCAACGGCCTTCAAGAAGCAGCGAACGGCCTCCTCGTGCCTTGACAGAATCCCCAAAGCCACTCCTTTGTTGTTCCAGGCGTAGATATCGAAGGGATCTATCATGATCGCCTCATCATAGCTCTCGATGGCCTCCTCATGGCGATGCAGGTTGTCCAGGGCAGCCCCACGATTGTTCCAGGCCCTCCTGCTGTCAGCTCCTGAGGGATTCAATTCGATCGCCCTGGCATAGCTCTCAACTGCCCGTTCATACTGCCCCATGCGATGCAGCGAAAAGCCCCTCACAATCCAGGTTCTGGCATTGAAGGGATCGATTGCCAGGGCTTTTTCTGAGGACGCGACCGCTTCTGCCGTCCTGTCCAGTTGACTGCAAGCGAGAGCATGACCTCTCCAGGCATCTGCATTCTCGGGATCGATTCGGAGAGCCTCCTCCAGGGCGTCTGCCGCCTCTTCATATCTGCCGAGCTTTCGCAGAGCCGTGCCTTTTTTATACAAAAGGACGAATCTGCAGGATTCGTTGTCTGATACATATTTCTGATCCATCTCCCAGATGCTGACTGCCCTTTCGTAGTCACCCTCCAAATAATGGGCATCCGCCCGGATCATATCCACTTCCAGGCTTTTTTTATCCATATTGTCATCCATATTATCCTCTAATTTATCCTCTGACCAAAATCTCTATATCATCAGCTCAAACTCACAATGATATAATTGGGGTTTCGGATGAAGCCCGATGCATGTATTGACTCATAAGGCAAAGTATATATTATACTTATTACTAAAGTATTGGCAAATGTCTGGGAGTAATTTGGAGGGGTGCGATGGGGACGCAGCGGTCGGAAATATTTGGCCGGATGGTTAGTTTCCTCAATCTGGACACAGATGGTCTGAGGCGAGTGGTGCTGGAGTCGATGGTCGAAGCTCGTGAGTTCACAGTGGCCTCGCTTCACGAAAGCGTGAGCAGACGACTGGAGGTATCCAGAAAGGCGATAGCTTCTATGGTAGGCTATATATGTTCGCGTCTGGGGATATTGCACGTCAACAAGAAGTCCTATCGTGCGCCAAAAAGCTATATTTTAAGGGATGAGTATGCGGATTTGGCCAGAGCAGTGCTGGCTAACTTATGACTAATGTAAAGTCTGCCCCCCGGACCTCTACAACCATCAAGGTGCGCTCCAAATCGGAACATGCAATAAGCCGATCGCGAGATCCGTATCATGAGCTGATGCTTCGCCTCTTCCAGGAGGAGACGACGGCTGAGCGCGGGGGGCGATTTCTGTCTCTTGTGGAAAAGCGACAGAAAAGCGGTCAGCCGCTGAAGGCGGAGGAGTGGAAGCAGATGCTGATAGATCTGAACGTCAGCCGTTCTGCCTTTTACGCGATGAGAAACAAGCTCCTGGGAGCTGGCTTGATCACAAACAAAGGCGGAGAATACCGGCTCTCCGGGATGTTCAGCCGCGACCTGACAGATATGGCCCGATGGTGGTGGACGGCAGTCCTTGGCAATAACCTTGAAAACCTATAAGCAGGCCTTCAATTCCGCCATCTGTTTCTCTATGGTCTCCACCACTTTGACGTTTTCCATGTACTCCAGGCTGCCCTGACAGAAGGGACAGACAAAGTTGGCCTCGCTCGCCTCATCGAATACGAACCTGGCGCAACCTTCGGTGCAAGCATAAAAGATGTTATCCTTCTCGTAGGCCAGCCGTTCGTCCAATTTGCGCAACAGCCTCTTGGCCTCTGATTCAAGAGCCTTTTCGAAGTTATCGGGACAAAGCTGCCATAGATATGTGAGCCAGCCCGAATCGGGGTCCCGCTTTCGCCGATATATGGCCAGTCGGTGTTCATAAAGCAGGTAGAGAGTCCGTCTTACTGTATTGAGGCTGATACCAGTCAGCTCCGCAAGCTTCTCATCGGTGATCTCTTCACCGGGTATGCATTCCACAATTCGTAAACCGTCTTCCCCAACCAGCTTGTTAATATATGCTTTGTGAATGGATTCTTCAATGATCGTCAATGTATCACTACCTGAATATAAGCCCGCAAATGCCAAATTGTTGCCTTTCTTCAAAACGACCTAAAGCCGATAGGGCTGTTAGTCCCTTTTTTCATGGATCATCTTCCCCAATGCCAATGATCCTCATCGTTTTCACATTCTCCTTAGATTTATATTAGATCCTTCGTCTATATATCCTCATCGTGAAGACTTTTTTTACCAAGTAATCGATCATGCCAGACCTGCCGGACCCAGCACCAGCACATGATTGAGATTGATTAATAATGTTATTTTTTAGAGTTGTTGCCATTTAAGCGATTCTCCGATACATTTTGCTAAAGAGCTTCGAAGTATAAAAAAGACCATAGATCAGACATAAATTTTTCTTTGTATCTCTGTAACTTTGTGATAATCTATCGCATAAAGATCACCACAATAGCACAAAGACACAAAGATCTCATATCTAATTGTGTTCACACATAGGAAATAGCGAGGAGACTATTCCTTCGACAGCAGCTATTATCTCTTAATTGGATCCAGCCTCTCCCAGAAGAGATTTCAACTTCTGTATTGACTGCAACGCATGGTTGGCCTCGTTGAGCTTCTCCTGCTCGTAATAAGCAAGTATGTCCTCGATAGGCGCTTTGAGACGGTAGACCTTCATGGGACGACCGGTGCCATCGCTCTTGCTCATCTTCTCCTCTACCCAGTTGTTCTTCCGGAGAGTCCTCAATGCTATGCTCACCTCTGGCTGACGCAGATCGGATCCCCTCTCTATCTCGCGTGATGTGGCCTCAGTTCCACTGGCCAGGTAGGCGATCATGTTGGAGACCTTCCTCGGCACTCCGAGGCTTTTTAGCGTCTCCACCACTTCGATATCTTTTTCGTCGAATCTCATTACGAACGATTCCTTCATTGTTATCCTCTCCCTTATTTTTGCTCCCTTGCATTAAATGAAGTACGTTATGGTATAAATAGTTTATTTCTGTAAAAAAATTTTTTACTATTATTATCACATACAGCAACAGGGGTTAAAATAAATAACTTTGCAAAAATTTGAATTATCTTCTTCGTATCTTCTCTACAAATCTGCTCTTCTTCGCCACAGCATTCAAACTAGCCCGATCCACTCTGGCAGTCATCTCTGCCACATCCCTCTTGGCGTCCTGTCCTATCGCCTTTTTTATAGGGGTATAGGCTGCTTCCCTGAATCGAGGAGAGAAGTCCGAGACCTTCCCGTCCATCTGCAACATTGCGCCCTCCCCTTCCTCTACGATTCCGATCTCATCAATTGCCACGCCTGCCCCGCGGATGGTCCGGGCTATCTTCCCTGCCTCGTCCTGAGGTGCGATGATGAGGAGAGCATCAATGGACACCCCAAGGTAGTCGATCTTCAGGCTGTCGAGCATCTCCAGGACCCTGGGGTTGACAAGTCGGCGCATCTTCTCCTCCTCGAAGAGCAGCTTCACCCCCGCGGTATAGGAGATCTCCTTGGCGTCGCCGCGTATGCCTCCGTTGGTCACGTCCGTCATGGCATGAATGGTCAGATCCTCTTTGAGCAGAGCCTCGGCTGCCTCCAGGAATTTGATGTTAAGCGTCTCCTCGACGACCTCATGCCGGTCGTAGTAAAGGGCTGCCGAGCAGACTGTGCCGCCTCCTGCGCCCTCGCTCATCATGATGACGTCTCCGGGCCTGGCGCTCTTTCTGGGCGTGAGGCTGTCAGAGACTCCGACAGCTCCGACGCATCCGGTAAGCCTGTCGCCGATGACCATATCTCCGCCTATCCGCAGAGTGCTGCCGGTAATGAGCGGCACGCCGATCAGCTCAGAGACCGTGGCGATGCCTGCGATGTGGTCGAAGAGCTTGGACACATCCCCATCGTCGGCCAGATGGACATCCGAGAGAAGAGCTACGGGCTTTGCCCCCATCACGTAGACATCACGCAAGGCAGCGCGAGTCACATGAAAGCCTGCGAGAAAGGGATAATCGCTCAGCCGGGAGTGCATGCCGTCTACTGTCACTGTTATGTACTTTCCGTTGGCTTTGACCACGCCTGAGTCATCCAATTGACGCGAGTCAACAACGGCGTTGGTCCTGCCTATGACCTCGGCGATCTTGGTGTGAGTATAAAAGTCGCCCGATCCTCGCGACCCGACTCCGAAGTCGCCCATTGACACGCCCACATTTTCTAAATCGAATACCTCGCCCCTGGGGTGAAGCGTTGCCTTGGCCTCTTCCAGCACCGCATCCGCGAGAATGAGGGCTTTATCCTCAGGTATCTGTTTTACCTCTCTGATCAGTGAGATGAGCTTAGCTTTGATCTCCGGGTCCTCTCGCAACAGACCCCTCTTGGCAAATCCTTCCAGGTCCATGTGGCGTGGTTGTCCTCCCCTCTAGAAAAGCATTCGGCAAGGATTTCGTCGGATGTTGTGCAGCGCATTTGAGGCCAGCATAATGTTTATGGGACGGCAGGGCATGAACACTCATTAAAATACAGCAACCACCTGGTCGCAGAACCGGCCACCGAAGACCAGGCTCTGCTCGAAGAAATCCCGGCTGAGGAAGACTGACATGAGCGACAAAGATGGCACTCCAGTCCCAGACACAGGAATCATATTCTACCAGACAGAGGATGGCAAATCCCGCATTCAGGTGCAGATGCAGGACGGAACCGTCTGGCTGAACCAGAAGCTTCTGGCCGAGCTTTACCAGGTGTCTGTGCGCACCATCAGCGAGCATATCATCAACATCTACAGCGACCATGAGCAGAGCCCTCAGGCAACTATTCGGAAATTCCTAATAGTTCAAACCGAGGGCAGCCGCCGAGTAGAGCGGCTGGTGGACTTCATCTCCTCAAAAACATCCTCTCCAACTGGCCTTCGTCTATGGTCACCATCACCGGACGACCGTGCGGACAGGTGAGAGGATTCTTGCAGAGGAACAGATCATCGAGGAGGCGTTTCATCTCAATTGCAGTCAGCTCGCGCCCGGATTTTATCGAGCCCCGGCAGGCCAGAAGCTTGAGGATCTCATCTCTCTCGGTGGAGGCGGGGCTGACTTTGCCGGAGTTGAAGAGGTCTCTTAAGATGTCGTGCACCGCCTCAGTGTTTTCGAGCCTGCTTCCGAGCGCCGGAACTGCCCGGACAGTGTACGTGTTTCCTCCAAATGGCGAGAGATCAAAGCCGATCTCTTGAAGCGTCTCCTGCCAGGCGTTCATCATGAGCCTCTCGCTGGCTGACAGCTCTACCGATATGGGCTCGACCAGCTCCTGACGGATCTTTTTGTCTTTGTACATCTCAGCCAACCGCTCGAAACGGATGCGTTCAGCCGCAGCATGCTGGTCGATTATCACCAGGCCGTCTTCGCCTTCTGCCACAATGTACAGCTTTTTGATCTGGCCAACGATCCTGAGAACCGGATGGTGCGACTCAGGCAGCGCCGGCTCAGGGCTGACGGGCAGAGTTCTCTGCTCGCCGCTCTCTGCGATGGTGGTCTGAAGGGCAGTGGTCTCTGCCGAGATTATTCGGCCACTCTGGACCTCTGCCGACGCCTCCTCATTTTTCATTTCGCCGAGCCGAGCGCGCTCCTCAAGAGCAGAAGCAGCTGATGCCGTGATGGCGGAGGCAATCTCCGACTCGTGCAGGAGGCGTATCTCTCTTTTGGCAGGGTGGACATTTACGTCCAATTGTTGTGGATCTATCTGCAGGGATAAGACCGCGACCGGGCTCTTGCCGAGAGAGATGATATTTCGATAGGCATCGCGAAGTGCTCCAGAGAGGACGCGAGACGAGACTGCCCGGTCATTTACGAAGAGAAATATCCTGTCCGAGCTACTTCGCGTGGAGAGCGGATCGCCAATCATGCCTTGCAGGCTCCAGCCCGGTCCCTGTTTTTCCAGACGGGACATGCCTTTGTATGTCTTCAGGCCGAAGAGGCGGAGAAGTACGTCATCCCAGCTCGACGACCTTGCAGACTTGAAGACCGTGCGCCTGCCTGTGAATAGCTCAAAGGAGATGTTGTAGTGGATGATTGAAAGCTCAGTGACGGTGTCAGTGATGTGCACGAGCTCTGCCTCAGCGCTCTTCAGGTGCTTTTTTCTGGCCGGCACATTGTAGAACAGGTCCCGGACGGTGATGGTTGTTCCTGCAGGCGACCCGATCTCCTTTGTCTCAACGATCCTGCCACCCTCAAGGCGTTGGTAGGTTCCGGATACCGAGCCCCTTGTCTTCGTCCTCACCTCAACGCTTGCAGAGACGCTGGCGATGCTGGACAGGGCCTCCCCACGAAATCCCAAGGTCGAGATGTTCGCGAGGTCTGTTGCGTCACGGATCTTGGATGTGGCGTGTTTTTGAAAAGCGAGAGGCAGATCCTGAGGGTCGATTCCACTTCCGTCGTCCGTGATCCTGATGAAGCTTTTTCCGCCGTCCTCAACCTCGACTAGAATCCTGCCGGCTCCCGCATCTATCGAGTTTTCTAGAAGCTCTTTGACGACTGAGGCTGGCCGCTCAATAACCTCTCCGGCGGCGATCTTGTTTATCGTGTCCTCGTCAAGAAGTCTAATTTTCGCCATTATCAGCACCTGCTCTCTTTTCCAGCATCTTCTGGTATTCAGCCAGATGCCCCAAAGCCTGAAGCGGGGTGAGGGCGTCAATGTCGATTTTGCGTATCTCCTCTAAAATCGGATCATCCTTCTGGGTTGAAAGAATCTTTCCGTCAGTTGCAGGACCATCGAAGAATATGAGCTGAGTATAGTGTGAGGACTTCCGGGGCCTCTTGTTTCCAGAGAGCGGCTCGATCCGGGCCTCTTTCTCGATCTCCTTCAAAATCTGGTCTGCCCGCTTCGTCACTGCATCAGGAACACCTGCGAGCCGTGCCACGTGAACTCCGTAGCTCTTGTCTGTTGCTCCCGGAACTACTGTTCGGAGGAATGTGATTGTCCCCTTCTCTTCCTTCACTGCGATGCTGTAATTTTTGACACCGGGCAGGATTCCCTCCAACTGCGTCAGCTGATGGTAGTGGGTCGCAAAGACCGCCTTGCATTTGATGCTGCTGTGCAAGAACTCGGATATGGCCCAGGCGAGAGACAGGCCGTCAAATGTACTGGTCCCCCGTCCAACCTCATCCAGGAGCACGAGGCTGTCCTTGGTGGCTCTCGTCAGGATTGCGGCAAGCTCAGTCATCTCCACCATGAATGTGCTCTGCCCTGCAGAGAGATCATCGTAGGCCCCAACCCTCGTGAAGATCCGGTCTACGATTGAGAGAGACGCATAAGCTGCAGGCACAAAGGAGCCGGCCTGGGCCATGATGACGGCCAAGGCGATCTGCCGCATGAACGTGGATTTTCCTGCCATGTTGGGGCCTGTGAGGATGAGAAGCCTGTTCTGATCATCATCCAGGAGCACATCGTTTGGCACAAATCCACCCCGCATAGCTTTATCCAGAACAGGATGCCGGGCGGCCCGAAGAGACAGCCTGCCCTCGATGTTGAACTCTGGGCGAACGAGTCCGCTCTCCGTCGCCGTACTCGCCAGGGCCACAAGCACATCCAGCTCCGCCAAAGCGATAGCCCGATCTGCGACCATCTGGGCCGAGGCAGCCACGGAATCGCGTACAGAGGCAAAGATCTCCTGTTCTAGGGAGACCGACCTCTCCTGGGCCGACAGGACCTTTGACTCCATCTCCTTCAGCTCAGGAGTTATGAACCGCTCTGCGTTCGCCAGTGTCTGCTTTCTGATGTAGTCTTTGGGGACCAGATGCAGGTTGGCGCGCGAGACCTCCAGGTAGTAGCCGAAGACGTTGTTGTAGGAGATCTTGAGCGACTTGATGCCGCTCTTCTCCCTCTCAGCGCTCTCCAGTCGAGTGATCCAGCCCCGTCCGTCTCGCAGGAGAGAGCGGAGCTGGTCTATCTCGGCGTCGTAGCCATCTTTGATCACGTCGCCGTCTCGCAGGTGAGTGGGCGGGTCGTCTGCAATCGACTTCTCCAGAAGATCGACTATCTCCTGACAGGGACAGAGCCGGCCCATCAGATCGACAAGATAGGGAGAACTCGCCTGCTCCAGAATCGATTGCACGGCTGGCAGCCTTGCCAATGTGGCCTTCAAGACCACCAGCTCCTTTGGCGTGGCCGAGCCGCAGGAGACCCGACTCATCAGCCTCTCGAGGTCAGCAGATCCCTTCAGCTCCTCAGCCAAGCTCTCCCTCAGGACTGCATTGCCGTAAAGCTCTTCTACAGCAGAATGCCGCCATTGGATTGCATTTAAGGAGACGAGAGGCATCTGGATCCAGCGGGACAGCGTTCGAGCGCCCATAGCGGTCTTCGTACTGCCGAGATACTCCAGAAGAGTCCCACGCTTTGAGCGGTCCCGGATGTTTCTTATGATCTCCAGGTTTCGCAGTGTGACATCATCCAGGACCATGAACTCCGCGCCGGAGTAAGGCCGGATGTCGCGCAAATGTCCAAGTGCATCGAAGTGAGTGCTGTGCAGGTAGCCGAGAATTGCTCCGCAGGCCCGGACTGCGAGTGGTAGCTCTTCTAGACCCAGCCTCTCCCTCCAGCCCTCTTTGAATCGGCCCTCCAATGCGGCGGAAGCACTCTCGGCTGAAAAGACAGCCTCATCCAGGATCTGCAAGCGCGTTGCCTCCCAGTCCAGCGGAAAAGAAGCTATGCACTCAGCTGGCCGGAACTTGGCCAGCTCTGCCGCGAGCCTGTCCTCTACGATCTCAGTTGTCAGGAACTCGCCGGTCGAGACATCCACAAAGGCAAGACCCAAGCGGCCCACCTTTGCTCCTTCTCCCTCCTCCCGAACCACTGAGGCGAGGAAGTTGTTGCAGGCCTCGTCGAGCATTGCAGGCTCGATGATGGTTCCGGGCGTCACAACACGGGTGATCTCCCTCTTTACGAGGCCTTTGGCAAGCTTTGGGTCCTCAACCTGATCGCAAATGGCCACCTTATGCCCAGCCCGGATGAGCTTGGCCAGGTAGGCGTCGAGAGCGTGGTAGGGCACGCCTGCAAGAGGAATCTTGTTGCCAAGGTCGTCCTTCTGGCGAGAAGTCAGCGTGATGTTCAGGTCTCGGGCGACGGTGACTGCATCCTCTGCGAATGTCTCGTAGAAGTCGCCCACCCGAAACAACAGCAGAGCATCTGGATACTGCTTCTTTTCCCGGTAGTACTGCTCCATGAGTGGAGAGAGCTTGGTCATGATCAACTCAGCTTTCGACCTTCTCATCTCAAATCGCTTTCGGTATTAAAATCGCACAGGCCCCATTCCGAAGAGCTTATCTACCTTTATGCCAACCCTGTAATTTCAAAGGTCGCAGTTCAAAGGGTTATCACCATGATTTCCAAAGATTATATTCGAGAGATTTTAAAGGGATACGATAAGAAGAATTTAACCATAGCTACCATCTGCTCTCATAGCAGCCTGCAGATTTTTCATGGCGCGCGCCAGGAGGGCTTTAAGACTCTCGGCATATGCATCGGCCAGCCGCCACGGTTCTACGATGCTTTTCCACTGGCAAAGCCTGACAAGTTCCTGTCAGTCGAGAGCTACAAGGCTCTCCTGGACTATGCCGATGATCTCGTTGCCGAGAATGTGATAATCATCCCGCACGGCTCTTTGGTGGAATACCTGGGGATAGAGAAGTTCGAGTCTCTGGCAGTCCCCACCTTTGGAAACCGCAGAGTATTAGCCTGGGAGAGCGACAGGGAGATGGAAAGGGAATGGCTTCTCAAGGCAGGCGTAAACGTTCCCATGCGATTTGAAAAGGCTGAAGACATCGACAGGCCGGTCATAGTCAAATACCATGGTGCTAAAGGCGGGCGAGGCTTCTTCATTGCCAAGACAAAAGATGAGCTGCAGTCCAAGATGAGCATGGAGGACAAGTTCACCATCCAAGAGTTCATCCTTGGAACCAGATACTACATCCATTTCTTCTATTCACCCATAAGACAGGATGGCTACCAGCTCAAGAAAGGGTCTTTGCAGATGCTTGGCATCGATCGAAGGGTTGAGTCCAATGCAGACGAGATCTTTCGGATCGGCAGCATGAAGGAGCTGGCTGAGGCCGGCATCTATCCGAGCTTTGTGGTCACAGGAAACCTTCCGCTGGTGCTGCGAGAATCGCTTCTTCCAAGAGCCTTCGAGCTTGGTGAAAGGGTTGTCGAGACCAGCCTGGACCTCTTCGGAGGAATGATCGGGGCTTTTAGCCTGGAGACCATAGTCACAGATGAACTGGAGTTCAAGATCTTCGAAATATCTGCCAGAATCGTTGCCGGCACCAACCTCTACATGGATGGCTCTCCGTACTCAGACCTCATCGAACCGGGACTTTCAAATGGCCGGCGCATTGCCCAGGAGATCAAACTGGCAAGCGAGAAGAACCTGCTGGAGGAGATCGTAAGCTGATTGCAGGCCAGAAGAAAGGCTTATCTTGGTGAGGTCGCACAAGGTTTCCAGTATGTCAGGCCTTATCAAGACCTTCCAAGAGGCCACGCTGCTTCAGTGCGGCTTTTTAGATAAACTAGTCGATTTGGACATGGCAAGCGTTGCCGAGTTCTCTGAGTCAATGGTAGATTTTTTTAAGGCAACGCCGGATAACAAGTTTGTCTACGGCCTGGCCGCAGGTCGGTCGGCTCTTGCTTTGTACAGCTTCTTGCAGCTCATCCAAAACCACTTCGACAATGTCTTTCCCTTCACTCTCGAAGATCCAGTGCAAAGGCACTACCGTCCGGGCAAGAATCTTGCCATTGCCATCTCCGGGTCCGGAGAGACGCTCTCCGTAAACAAATATATAGATGATTTCATTACCCGCGGCGGCGAGATCAAGCTCATCACAGCCAATGAAGAAGGCTCGGCCTGCAAGATGGTCAGGGAGTATGAGCGCGGCACGGTCCTCGTGATCAAGGCCAGAACCAAGTATGCCACTGACAAGGACAAGAGGGCCAGGCTCTCGCCCATGGGCACAGAGTTCGAGCTGGAAGTTCTCGCATTTTTGAATGCCCTCTTCGTCGATCTCCAGTCCAGGCTCAACGGAGTATGCGATAGCACTTGCCCAGGGTATCAGTCAAGGATATTGGACTTCAAGGAGAATGCTCTGCTCATCTCCAAGATGGACGAGGCTGATCCCGGTCAACTGGATCATTGGTTCAAGAGGCTTCTGCCGAGAAGCGGCAGGTACGTGATTGGAGGAGTTGGCAGAAGCGGGCTCGTGGCCCGGGCCTTTGAGATGAGGCTCACTCACCTCAACAAGATCAGCTACTGGGAGAGGGACTTCAATACACCGAGCTTTCAGATCGGAGACGTCTATATTCCCATCACCGGAAATGGCAATACCTACGAGGCCCTGGAGGGCACAGTCACGGCCCTGAGCAAAGATGCTGATGTGATGCCAATCACTGCCAACCCATCATCGCGACAGGTCGCCATCTTAGAGAAACGCGGCAAAAAGAAGGACATTGCCATAATCCCTGTCAAGCCTGAGTACGCCGGCCTCTTCAGCGGCGACACCAGCTCCACGACCTGGCTGATGTCTGATTACACGAAGTTCAGAAGTCCCATCTTCGAGATCAATGCCTCCATATTCGCCAACAGCGTTGTGGCAGTTGGAGCTGAGTTTCTCGGCATCATGGAGGAAGGGATGAAGAGGATGCACGTGTGAGACAGTGACCGTGAGATTGTGACCAGAATAATAGCCCTATCTGACACCCACCTGGATGATGAAAAGCTTGTTGATGCAGTCGTCGCGCTCGCCAAGAATGCCGATATCATCATTCACTGTGGGGACTTCGTCTCGGCCCGGACATATGCAGCTCTCGCTGACCTCGGAAGGCTTGAGGCGGTGCACGGCAACTCCGATTGCCTTGAGCTGAAGAGGCTTCTGCCGGAGAGAAAGGTGATCGAGGTGGACGGCATCAGAATCGGTCTGGTGCACATGGCATCGCACGGGGCCGATCTGGTGGGGGCGGAGATGATGGCCCGTGAAATGAATGTGCAGGTTCTGGTCTTCGGGCACATCCACCGACCGATAATCGAGAAGGTCAGGCGTCTGCTCGTCTGCCCAGGCAGCACAACGCTTCCCCGCATGTCTGCTCCGTCTGTGGCCGAGCTGGTGATCGAAGAGGGGAAGATCCAGGGCAATATCATCCCGGTGGGCAGCCCTTGCTGCAATTATCTCAAGTTTGCAGGGGAACTTGGCATGGCTGAAGAAGGCCGCGAAAAAAGATAAGATGCGCTAGTCTTTTATTTTCTGAAAAAATATAATATTTGATCGACGGATATATCTCTCAATAGTGCGTGAGAATGGACGCAGGGAGCTGACAGACTCATGCAAGGACTCAAAGACAAGTTTCCCCATTTGCCGGAGGAGATCTCCGGACTGAGAGAGCTGGCCTACAACCTCTGGTGGAGCTGGCATCCTGAGGGCCGCGGGCTCTTCAAGCTCCTCAACCGTCAGGGCTGGTATCTGAGCAACCACAACCCGGTAAAGATGATCAACCGGATGGATCGCAGTTCTCTAGAGGCGACCGCAGCCAATCCGCATTTCATGAGGCACTACCACTCGGTCATGGCTCGCTTCGAGAGCTACATGAACCCCAAGAACGGCTGGTTCTGCGACCGGGCAGCTTTTCCGGAAGGGTGCAGGGTCGCTTACTTCTCTGCTGAGTACGGGCTGCATCATGCTCTGCCCTTTTACGCCGGAGGCCTCGGCTTTTTAGCAGGAGATTTCCTCAAGGAGTGCAGCGATTTAGGGATACCAGTCGTTGCTGTGGGATTCATGTACCCCCAGGGCTACCTTCGCCAGATGGTATCTCCAGACGGCTGGCAGGTTGGTGCCTGCGAGATACTGGACCGGGAGAATGCTCCTATTCGAAAGATGGTGGACGCGAGAGGCGACCCAGTCACAGTTAAAGTGCCGATCATGGACCCGCCCATTTACCTGGAGGTATGGGAGGTATTGGTCGGCAAGACCAGCCTTTACCTGATAGATACATCCAGCGAGGCCAATGAGCCTTGGAATCGAGTTATATCCGATAGGCTTTACACAGGAGACCTCGAGCAACGTCTGCGCCAGGAGATTGTGCTTGGAATAGGCGGAGTGCGGATTTTGCGTCACCTGGGACTGAACTATTCAGCCATTCATCTCAACGAGGGCCACCCCGCGTTTGCCGTGCTGGAGAGGATTCGGGAGAGAGTGGAAGCTGGCATGAGCTATCAAGATGCTTTTGAGCTTGTCCGAAGCTCTACTGTCTTCACCACGCATACTCCTGTTCCTGCGGGCCATGACGTCTTCACTTATCAGCTCATGGACAAGTACTTCGGCTCCTATTTGCCGACGCTTGATCTCTCAAGAGATGAGCTATTCCGGCTGGGAACGAGTCCGGCGAGACCTGATGGCTTCAACATGACTGCCTTCGCCCTGAGAAGCAGCGCATTTAGGAATGCTGTCAGCGCCAAGCATGGAGAGGTCAGCCGGAAGATGTGGCAGCAGCTGTGGCCTGAGCTTTCTGCGGATCGGGTCCCCATTGAGCACATCACCAACGGGGTTCATGTGCCCACCTGGATTGACAGGCGTCTGGGAGACGAGATATTCAACCGCTATTTGGGCAGGACGTGGCTTGAGGAGCACGATTTGCCTGCCGTCTGGGAGCCGATTGACGATATACCTGACAAGGTCCTCTGGGAGCATCATAGAAGCATGAAGGAGATGCTCATCGCCAAGATCAGGGAGCGGGCACGGCTCAAATGGAGGAAGGCCGGGTCAGACCCCAACAACGTCATGGCCTCCGGAGTGCTGCTCGATCCGGCTGCACTCACCCTCGGGTTTGCCAGGCGGTTTGCCTCCTACAAGCGGCCCACGCTGCTTTTGCAGGACATGGCACGGCTCGCAAGGATTGTGAATGATCCCTGGAGGCCGGTGCAGATCATCTTTGCGGGGAAAGCTCATCAGGATGACCAGCAGTCCAAGCAGCTCTTGCAGCAGGTCTTCTCTGCGGCCAAGGACCAATCCTTTGGAGGCAGAATCGCTTTTGTTGAGGACTATGATGAGCTGCTGGCCCAGTACCTGGTTCACGGGGTTGATGTCTGGGTGAACAATCCCCAGCCGCCGATGGAAGCCAGCGGGACGAGCGGAATGAAGGCCACCTTGAACGGCGTGCCTCAGCTTTCCGTCCTAGACGGATGGTGGATTGAGGGCTACAACGGAAAGAACGGCTGGGCGATAGAGGGCGCAGATGGTCCGGACGGGGACGCAAAAGATGCGGCGGCGATTTATGATCTCCTTGAGAAGGATATTGTGCCGCTCTATTACGATGTGGATGAGGATGGCGTCTCGCATGGCTGGACGGCTGTGATGAA
>CAZFFD010000014.1:0-40275 GCA_964518035.1 uncultured Methanotrichaceae archaeon
GAGTCACAGGCCGGCGCGGATTTCTCGCGCTACATCCTGGACCGCATGCGCCAGCTTGAAGAGCGCAACCTGGCGCTGCGAGAGCAGAAGGACCGCGTAGAAGGGGAAAAGCGGCTCATCGAGAATCAAAAGCTCAAGTTTGAGCGGGAAGCCCGCAAGCTGAGAAGTGAGCTGGAACGCCTGCGCGTCGGTCCCATGATCGTAGGCACCATTGTCGATATCCTGGACGAGAACAGGGTCATCGTCAAGAGCAGCACAGGCCCCCGGTTTGTGGTAAATCTTTCTCAATTTATCGAGGAAGAGATCAAGCCAGGTGCGCAGGTGGGCCTTAACCAGCAATCATTTGCGGTGATGTGCGTCCTGCCCTCCCCTCGCGACCCAGCAGTCTTTGGCATGGAGATAGAGGAGGCTCCGGATGTTCATTTCTCCCAGATCGGCGGCCTGGATACCCAGATCTCCGAGATCAGAGAGATAGTGGAGCTGCCCCTCAAGCGTCCTGATCTATTTACGGCTGTGGGCATTGAGCCGCCAAAGGGAGTCCTGTTGCACGGGCCACCCGGCACAGGCAAGACAATCCTGGCCAAAGCGGTAGCTCAGAGCACCGAAGCCACATTCATGCGCGTTGTGGGATCGGAGTTCGTGCAGAAGTACATCGGAGAGGGTGCACGACTGGTGCGAGAGCTATTTGAAATGGCCAAGACCAGATCACCGGCTATCATATTCATCGATGAGCTGGATGCTATCGGCGCGCGGCGCATGGATGGAGCCACCAGCGGAGATCGCGAGGTGCAGAGGACGCTCATGCAGATCCTGGCTGAGATGGATGGATTTGATGCGCGAGGCGAGGTCAAGCTCATAGCAGCCACAAACCGCCTGGACATGCTCGATCCAGCCCTGCTTCGACCCGGACGTTTTGATCGGGTCATCGAGATCCCCCTGCCAAGCAGAGAGGCTCGCGAATCCATTTTAAAGATTCATACCTCAGGCATGAACCTGGATGAAGGAGTCAATCTGAAGACAATTGCCGAGATAGCAGATGGCTCAAGCGGTGCCGATCTGAAGGCCCTCTCAACTGAGGCCGGCATGTATGCCATTCGCGAGGAGAGGACCATAGTCTACCAGAACGACTTTGAAAATGCTGCAACCAAGATACTTCACAAAGAGAGAAACCATGTTATTGAGCCGGAAGGCCTGGTGCAACAATACATCTGAAGGCGCGAGATTTTTCGGCCTGGGACTCCGGTTTCAACCCCGGACCTCTTTTTTTTAAAACTTGGTTTTCGACGAATATTTTCGACGAATACTGAGTAGGAGGGGAGAAAGTCGAGAAGGGCAAAGGAGGTAGGAGAAAAACTCTAATCGACTTTCGCCTTTGACTATATAGACAATTGCCGAGATATATAGTTTTCGATTTGACCTAAAATTGAGCGTCGGAATTATATTGAGGAACGGGATCTAGTTTTTTGAGCTGAGACAGGAAGACGCAATATGAGTAATATTCCATATCGAGTCGCTGTGGTCGCAGTTCTGTTCATCTGCACGATCTTTATTCTTGCATCGTCAGGCTCGGCCAATGAAACCAAGACAGCATACACCCGTGACGGCATCAATTTCGTCAGCAAAGAAAGAGTAGAAGAAAATATCAGATTTGAGTACGCCAAGCCAGGAGAGTACCGAGAGGTTGCTGTTCCCCTCGATGCCATAGTAGTCGGTGCATCCACCATACCGAAGAACCTGACCGCATCCAAGGACAAAGATGAGAGCATAGCGGAAGCTGAAACACCAACAGACTCCAATCAAACACAACCCCCTTCCAATCCTGAAAGCAAATACCCTTATGCATCCATCTCTATCGGGCTGCTGGCAGTCGGCGGTGTTCTATTCTTTGCCGCGTCATTCTTATCCAGACGCGACAGATAACGATTTATGGTCTTTATGCTACAATGGTGAAGACAATCATCCTGAATAGATGTTTTCGTCCTGATAGCCGTAGAAGATGCCTGTTCGATAAGCTATCTTAAAATTAAAGGGACCTCATTCTCAGTATTCAAGCAACTGATAACACGATTATAAGATAGAGAGATATTATTTAATACTAAGAGACACATGACGAAGAAATAATATGAAAGCGATTCGAATGCTGCTGTTGTTAGGAGTTCTAATATCCTCGGCATCGGGCCACACCCTCTATGCAGAGTTCTCTGATGAGCTGCACACGAACACCCAGGCAGACTTCTGGATAGCTTATGGTCATGGGGGATCGGCAGATACAGAACTGGTATCCCTGCCAGTATCCCGTCTGATCTCTCCATCCGCGGAGACGACCCAGCTTGCGCTGGAGCCCTATGAGGATGGGCTCAAGGGAACTGCGACTCTGAAGCAAGCAGGTTGCTACATTCTGGATATGCAGATGGAGAGCACGCTATTCAATCCATCCTGGTTTGGGGCGTCCGGAGAGATCAGCCTGGTACAGAAGTACGGGCGAGCACTAATGCCCGTTGCATCCGGTCAGGGATACGACTGGTCGAGCGGAGTTGGCCTGGAAATTGTTCCCGAGACGGATCCATATGAACTGAGATCCGGAGATCCGTTTAAAGCCAGAGCTCTATGGAATGGCGAGCCCGTTTCCGGCAGCTTAAGCGCCTTTGTCACGAGGCTGCCGGAGGATGTGCTTATGGTCCAGCATGCTCAGGAGACTGAGCTGTCAGCTGAGAGCACAGACGGATCAATCAGCATCAATACAACAAGACCCGGATTATGGGTCCTCTCCTTTGAGGCCACTCTGGATGAATCCGGCACATGGGATGCAACAAGCGACGATGCGGGAAAGCACTACAAGAAGGGCGATCGCCAGGAGTATGATCAGATAGCACCCACTGCCTACCTGAGCTTCTGGGTAAAAAAATAGATGATGATATAAATGGTCCACATCTCTGACGGAATCCTGCCTATGGCAATGCTCGCGGCAGGATTCGGCCTTACGGCCATCTTTCTCATCTATTCGCTTCGGGGGCTACAGGCTGAGGAGATACCGAAGATCTCCATGATAACCGCCGCACTATTTGTGGCAAGCCTTGTCCATTTTCCTGTGGGACCTACCTCAGTTCATCTAATACTGAACGGTCTGGCAGGGATAATGCTGGGGAGAAGGGCATATGCCGGCGTTTTCGTGGCACTCACGCTCCAAGCGATATTCTTCTCACACGGCGGGCTTACTGCCTTGGGAGTCAATGCCTTCAATATCGGCATTCCGGCATTCCTCGCCTGGCAGATCTTCGAGCATCGATATGGACTGTCCAGCCCTAAGAGAGAGGCAATCTTCGGCGGGCTCGCAGCAGGCATCGCAGTCCTCTCCTCAGCAATTTTCGTCTCGCTGGAGCTTTTGGCCACAGGTGAAGCTTTTGAAGAGATTTCCATCCTGGTAATAGCTGCTCATTTGCCGGTGATTATCATCGAAACCCTGGTTGCAGGAGCTGCCGCAGGATTCCTAGCACAGGTTATGCCGCAGATGCTGGTGCCAGGAAAACAGAATGAAATGAATGCTCATTGATTGGAAGGTGCATGGGAATGAATGGAGCTAAATCGCTCATATTAATCATATTAATAGTCTTTTTGCTGGATACAGGTTTCTCAAGCGCTCACAGGATGTTCATAGGTCAGAGGATGACTCTTGACCTCTATGTCAACTACGACGACGGAAGCCCTGCAGCAAACGCTACTGTCAAGATCTACCAAGACGGCAATCTCTTCGCCGAGAATACTACAGATGAGATGGGAAGGTTCACTTTAGTCTTGCCAGGAAAAGGGACGGGCAAATGGCATTACGAGATCGAAGGAGGAGGACACATGGAGAAAGGCTATATCAACGTTGACAATAGCCCACCGGTTCAATCTGCAAAAGACAAGGAAGGATGATGAAATGCTGAAAGAATGTGCTCTCTTGATTATCGTCCTCACCTTGGCTTGCAGCACCTCGGACGCTCACCGGATGATGCTGGGATACAATGTCAGAGAGGTACAGGTGACTGCTCTCTACGACGACGGCACTCCGGCCCAGGGTGTGGACATCTATGCAATGAGCAACGGTAAATCCGTGGCACAGGGCGTGACCGATGAGCATGGCGCGTATACATTCAAGCTAGAGAACAGCACCGGTGAATTGGAATTCGTTAGCAGTTCTGCAGGACACAGAACTGAACTTTCACTTGACCTCGCCGAGAAGAAGCAACAAGATGAGATCACCCTCCCCCTGCGAGTGGCAGCGGGGCTCGGATACCTGCTTGGAGTTGCAGGGCTTGCTATGATCTATCTTTCTCGAAAAGCTCCAGGAAAACATAAAGCCGCTTGATAAAGAGAGGACGACCTGATATCATGAGCCACTTTGATCCGGAACGGTATTCACGACTGCAGTCTCCGATTCATCTATGGGAGCCTCGCACCAGGATAATATCCCTATTCGTGCTCATCATCAGCCTGGCCATAGCAGGCAGCATCCGTCAAGCTGCCGCCGGACTGATCATATCATTTTGTCTGGTCCTGATATCCCGGCTTCCATTTTCGCACGTATCCAGGTTCATGAAGTGGCCTGCCATCTTTCTCCTGCCGCTGGCAGTCATTGTTCCATTCACTGCAGGCGGAGACAAGGTCGCCCTCCCGGCCGTATCATTCTTATCCATTGCGCCCAGCGCCCAGGGCATTCTTCTTGGTATTCTTTTAGTAACCCGCGGTCTGGCTGCAGCTCTTGTGGCTCTGGTAATAGTAAGTACGGCCCCGTTCACTGTTACCATCAGAGCGCTGAAGGACCTGGGCCTTCCCAATTCGCTTACTCAATTATTCCTATTCTCCTACAGGTACGTCTTTCTTCTCAATGACGAACTGCAGACCATGAGCCGCTCGATGATATGCAAGGGATTTGAAAAGAAGTCGGATCTCAATACACTTCGGGTGCTTGCTATGGCCTTAGCCATGCTGTTCATCCGAAGCTATGAGAGGGCTCTGGGCGTTTTTTATTCCATGCTCTCTCGTGGCTACAGCGGAGAGCTGCCCGTAAGCGGGAGATGCAAAATCAAACGCAGAGATTTCATTAAGAGCCTTTTGGTGCTGGGGGCGGCGTTAGGCATCTGTTTTCTATGAAATGTTAAAATATCTATGGAGTGTTATGAATAATGAGCATCATTGAGATAGAAGACCTGGTTTATTATTATCCAGACGCAACCCTGGCACTGGACGGAGTCAACTTTCAAGCCGAAAAGAGTGAATCAATTGCTCTACTCGGGCCCAATGGAGCCGGCAAGTCCACCCTCCTGCTCCATATCAACGGCCTTTTGCGCGGCCATAGCGGCACAGTTAAGGTCCTGGATAGAATGGTTGAAGATAAAAACGTGAGTTGGTTGCGCAGGCGAGTTGGCATAGTTTTTCAGGATCCGGATGACCAGCTTTTCATGCCCACGCTGGCTGAAGATGTAGCCTTTGGGCCCTGCAACATGGGCCTCTCGAAAGATCAAGTTAATGAGAGGGTGAACTGGGCACTGCAATCGGTGGGTCTCGCGGATTTAAAAGAGAAGGCCTCCCATCATCTCAGCTTCGGGCAGAAGAAAAGAGCCGCATTGGCAACCGTCCTTTCCATGAAGCCAGAGGTACTGGTCTTAGATGAGCCTACATCAAACCTTGACCCGCGCTCCAAGATGCAAATGGTCCTGCTAATCAGAAGCCTGCAAGATAGCGGCACCACTATCATAACCGCCACCCATGATGTCAACCTTGTGCCTTATCTCGCGGACAGAACAGTCCTCCTAGATAAAAAAGTCGCGGCCATGGGCAGCACCCGGCAGATCCTGGGAAATAGAGAGCTGATGGAAGGATTGGGATTAGAGATGCCGATTTTAGCTGATGTTTTTGAGAGGCTGAATAGAGACGGCATCCATTCGCCGGACATTCCTATGACGCGAGCTGAGGCTGCAGATGCTATCAGACAGATTCTGAAAAAAAATTGATGATATATAAATTAAGCTGCAGGTTTTATGTAGTCGTTTCTTAGAGTTAATGCAGTCCTGTACACAGGTCCTACGTAGCTCTTTTCATTTGAATTCTTGCCGCGAGGCAGATCCTTTACCTCCACAACGCGAGTATCCATGCCAGTATCGGTTCTGATGAGCCATTCGCTAACCTGTGCCGGGTCAGTCAGGTTCAGCGTCACCTTGCCGTCTTTATCCGTTACTACTTCCTGCTTGGCATCATCACCAACCCGCTCTGCGGTCACTGTCAGGTTGTCCATAGGCTCTCCGGAGAAAAGAACCTGGAAGGAGAAGTCGCCTTTGCCCACGGCAGTGATATTATCCAAGGGAACAATCTCCAGCTTCTGTCCCAGGGGTTTGTTGGCCAGGGAGAAGTTGGAATTAGGGGCAGCCAGAAAAGCCTTTGCGTAGCATAATTTGGGATAGGATCGCTCCACGTACCAGTCATCAGCCCATCCAGTGGTATTTAAAGCATCGAAGTCGATCTCATCTGCATACTTGTGCTCCCAGTAGCCGGTAGCTGGCGGATTGGTGATGAAGTTTGTCCAGGATCCTTCGGAGTGGAAGAGATCTATGATGTAAAGGCCTTCTTCATCGACATCGACATCGTAAAGCTTCCAGTAGCCGTCTGTGGCCGTCTTCTCGTGCAGAGTATGGTTTAGCACTGCGCCGGACTGGCTTATAACCTTGATGTAAGCCTGGCCCTCGGGAAGCTCCTCGGACGAAGTATTGTGACCGCTTCCGATTGGCAGGATGACAACATCTCCCACCTCCACCCAGCCAGATATGGGCCGAACGAATGTCTCATGAGCATTAACCGCTGCCGGAATTAATAGCATCAGCAGCATAGATATTATCAATATTTGTTTCGTATAAGATCCTCCACACAACTCTAGTAATACTATATATTTAAAAGTTGCTATCTGAGACGGCGCGCATTTCTTTAAAGGCACTTTTGGCACTCTGCAATTTCCCGCAACAAACCAGAGGTTACCAACATAAAACAGCAAGGAACAAAAAAATACTGATAGGGAATTACTCTAGCAACATGTCCCCGTCTTTCAGGATGCAGTCAGCTCTCTGGCTCGATCTCAAATCGTTGTGTTGCTGCCGGCAGAGATCTTCGCTGCCAAAAGCGTCATATTATTGTAAAGTTTAAGGGACTTGTTTAGCAAGATTTCGGTCTCATTATACCGCAAATTGGTGCGGTTTTCACACTCATTTATTTCTTCCATCAGGGATTTCACCTGTTTGAGATTTTCATCTACTTCTTTAGATATCTCCTGAATGTTTTGGCCGGCTGCCTCAGTCAGATTTAGGAGGTCTTTTGCCTGTGAGGCGTTTGAGGATGAGTCTATTGCATACAGTTCGGCTCTTTTTAGCTGGGCATCGATATCTCGCTCTTTCTGATCGAGCGCTGTGAAGAGCTCCTTTGCCTTTTCATAGAGGGCCTGTGTCTCGTCTCTGTATGATGCCGATTCATTCCTGGCAAGAGCAGCTTCATTCAACAGATCTTGGGCATCATTGATCATCATATTGGGGCTAAGGGCCATTGTCTGGGGCATGTCGATGGTAACAAAACCGGACTGGCCAAATAGATAATTCTGATCTGGCAACTTTGATCCTGCATCCAGATTGATGATCTGGTCTCTAATTCCTGAACCGAGATAGATGTATTCGGTTCCCGCCGAGGTCCAGCAAATAGCGATGAGGATCATAATCGATATTGCGAATTTATGATTCATGCGGACTATCACTCCGATATGTTTGATATAATGAATATTTTCTAAGTATATAACACTTTTTCATATCTTATTAATGATAATTGCTATTATTTACAGATATTTGCAATAATATGAACATACAGAACTCAATCGAGGTATTTCCCGTCAGCTACCCGTCAATGACCAACCATCCTTAGATGCTGTCGAGCGTTATCTCTTCGCCCACTGACAGCCCGTGCTCAGGCTTTGCCCGCATCCTGATGTACTGGTCTCCGCAGGCTATGCCCATTGATGGAATATCTCTATCAGCAGTGGCACTCTCCAGCACCAGAAGGCTTCTCTTTTCCACAGCAAGCGCTCGTCCGGAACTATTGCCATTGTTGCTCGTCAAGACGCCGGTTATGAGATCAAAATCCTGATCGAGGCAGCTTTTTCTGATATCCGTTATCATAAGTGATGTCATTATTAGGCAGCTCCTTTCTGCACAGTTCTTTTCAGAAGAGGAGTCCGGCCTGGCAGTTGGCCGGAGCCCGACGACAGGTAGACGACGGTAAAGGAGGTCAATCACTTTCTGTCGCTATTCGTGGGCTTAGGATGTTACTAGTTAATAAGCTTTTTGTATTTAGTAATAATAGTGCTCGAAGAAGAATTCTAGTCTAGCACTCTATCGATCATTTTATCCAGCGCTGGCAGAAGTGAAATCGGATATGATCGCGCCTCCGCAATAAAAAAAGCCGTTCACCCTCGATATGCATTGTGAAGGTGATTCGGCTGGTCATGACAGAGACGCGCGATGAATCGACCTCATCTCAAGTTTTCTCTCGCGCGGGACTGGTTGGGCATTAGATCTGCGCCCTATTCCTCAGGCAGATTCTCTATGCCCAGTTTTTTTACATTGGACTTCCAGATCTTCTTTGGCAGCCATGCAGGCGATCCTTTTGGTTTTTTAACAGAAACTCGCTCGCCCCGGAATACATGGATTTTCTTCGTTCCCTTCTCCCGCAATCGGATCTCAGTGACGCCCCTGGTAGCTGCCTTAAGTGCTGCTTGTCTTGGAGATCTTCCGGAAAAGATCCCCACCTCCTTTCCCTCCTCATCTCTGAGGGCGAAATTTCTCTTATCGCTCATGAGTATCCCCATATGGTGCTATGGAGTTTCAGAATATGGTTATGTGATATTAATTTTTCCTTGAAATTGTCTTTTTTAATACCAATATGAAAAGATTTATAACCAAGCATAGTGACCTTAAGAATTCGCAATGGAGGGATAGATGCAGGGAATAGTGGACAAGAGGATCTTTCGTTTTTCAGTGGGAGCACGCAAGTGGATCGCAGTCACATTCTTTTCAGGTCTGATGGGCTCTCTGGCCAACATCGTCCTTCTCCTGCTGGCCGGCAGAGTCATCCTAGGAATCTATGCAGGCCGCACCCTCGTATCGATGACCGAAATATTCCTCGGGATGTTCCTCTGCCTGGGACTTCGCGCAATGGCTGAGTGGTCAAGGGACGTGAGTGCCCAGCGCTCAGCTGGAGTCGTCAAAGCAAATATCAGAAAGGTGCTCTACGCGCACCTCCTCCGTCTCGGGCCGGCCTTTATGGAACATCGCAATAGCGGAGCCTTGGCCGCGACGATGGTTGACGGAATCGAGGCACTCGAACCATATGTCAGCCTCTACCTGCCCTACATTGCGCTGTCGTTGATCATGCCAGTCCTTCTCTTCTTAGGATTTGCCTTCTATGTGGATCTTGTCTCAGCCGCTATCCTATTTGCCTTTGTGCCGCTGGTGCCGCTCTCGATCGTATTCTTCACCAATCTTGATGAGTGGCGAGCAGGCAGGCAAGCCTGGGACGCCTACAGGGAGCTTTCATCCTACTTCGCAGATAGCCTGCAAGGCATTGTCACCCTCAAGCTCTTCCATCAGGTTGATGCCAGGGGAAGAATGCTGCACAAAAGATCAGCCAACCTGGAGGCTGCTCTGGTCAAGAGCCTCAAGCTCTATTTCGGAGTGAGCTTCATCTCAGAGGTCGTTCCAGTTCTAGGCTATTCCGTGACCCTAATCGTCGCATCCTTTCGTTTAAGCGAGAAAAGCCTCTCATTAGACCGGCTGGTCATGGTCCTCTTCCTGGGCTCCCTCTTCTACGAGCACGTGAGCCACCTCCTGCTCTATCATCACTACAGCCTGCTCGGAAGAAGGTCGGCACAAGCCATCTTCTCCCTGCTTGACAGAAAGCCGGAGATAGAGGACCCGGCTGAACAGAACGCGACATCGAATTTGAGAGCCCCTGCGGTTCTGAATCCCAGCATCAAATTTGAAGCTGTAAGCTTCGCCTATGGCGGAGACCGACCTGTCTTAAAGGATATCTCCTTCGAGGTATCTGCCGGCTCGACTGTGGCATTAGTTGGGGCTACGGGAGCCGGAAAGAGCACAGTCATCGACCTGTTGTATCGCTTTCATGATCCACAACGGGGCAGAGTTCTCCTTGGCGGGTACGATATTCGCACGCTGCCACTGGATTTTCTCAGATCTCAGATGGCATTGGTCGCTCAGGAGGCCTACCTGTTTTACGATACCGTTGAGAGAAACCTGCGTCTCGGCAAGCCAGATGCAAGAACCGAAGAGCTGATAGATGCAGCTCGTTCTGCTAGCGCTCATGAATTCATCATGGCCCTGCCGGAGGGCTACGAGACCATCCTTGGAGAGAGAGGCGTGCGCCTATCAGGAGGAGAGAGGCAGAGGATAGCCATAGCCAGAGCGCTTCTCAAGGATGCGCCCATACTGCTCCTTGACGAGCCGACCTCAAGCGTAGATGCGGAGAACGAGGCCTCAATCCAAAAGGCTCTGGATCTGCTCAAATCCAACCGAACAGTCCTCATCATCGCGCATCGCTTGAGCACTGTGCGAAACGCAGACAGAATACTGGTGATGGATCACGGCCAGATAGTTGAATTTGGAACACACAGTGAGCTGATAGGCAAACAGGGAATCTACAGCAGGTTGGTAGCAGCCCAGTGTCTTGATCGCCCGTCTGATGGAGGGAATCGGAACTCATGCAAAGACTTTGAGCATGAAGGAGACAGATGATGCCGCACAGCTTCCTGAGTCCTGCCACAGTGTCCGTCCTGAGACGACTGATCAGATCCATCCGCCCGCACCTCGGCCTGATGACCATAGCAATCATCTCCGAGGTTTTTAGGCAGGTTTCTGGAATTGGTGTTGCAGTCTTAGGCGCAGTTCTCTTCTCAATGGCTGTGGCCGGGACGGCTGCTGATAGTCTCTATCCCTATGCAGGAGCAATGATACTGCTTGGCCTCGCCAGGGGCTCATTCGGTTACCTGGGTCCATACCTTGCCCATGTAGCAGCCTATCGGATGCTGGTCACATTGAGAGATGAGTTCTATCGGATCATCGAGCCACTCGCTCCAGCAAGACTCGCCAGACGGCGTACTGGAGACCTGATCACTGCAGCCATCTCTGATATTGAATTTTTAGAGCTGTTCTTTGCTCACACAGCAGGCCCGACGGTTGTGGCAGTGATCGTTCCTGTCTTATCCCTGAGCGCTCTTGCCAGCATGAACCTAGACCTCGCAAAAATCCTGCTAATCTTTTTGGCCCTCCTGGCACTTATGCCTCGCCTGGCATTCTATCTGGGCTCAGCTCTGGGTGACAGGATGAGGTCAGAGCTCGCTGACCTGCATTCCCATGTGCTGGACGGACTGCAGGCGATGAAAGAGATCCTGGCCTTTGGCTATGCACAAAGGCGTTTAGAGGAGCTGTCCAGGAACACAGATGCATTGATAGCACTTCAGGCCAGGCAAGCGAAAAATTCAGGGATTCAAAGCGCAATCAGTGTCAGCATCGTCTCATCCGGCATCATTATAATCCTCATGACCGGATCACAGCTCGTGGCCGGAGGAGAGCTTTCCGCAGGAGACCTCCCGATAGCTACGATATTGGCGGCAAGCGTCTTCACGTCCATGATGAGCGTTGTGGAGGTCTCAAAGCAGCTCTCTCTTGCGTTTGCAGCAGCCAGAAGGCTCTTTTCCATTCTCGATGAGCTGCCAGCAGTCAGAGACGAAGGCAGCTCAGCCCTGCCCGGACCAGAGGAGCTTTCAATCTCCTTTAACAATGTAGCCTTTGGATACAATGCAAAAGAGAAAATGGTTCTAACCGATCTGAGCTTTGAGGTGCCGGCAGGATCGACTGTCGCACTGGTCGGAATGAGCGGGGCCGGCAAGTCCACGGTGATCAGCCTTCTCATGAGATACTGGGATCCGCCATCCGGAAGGATAACGCTTGGCGGGCGGGATCTCAAAAGCTATCCGCTAGAAGAGCTTCGGAAGTGCTTTTCTGTGGTGGCTCAGGATGTATTCCTGTTCAACGATACAGTTCGGGAGAACATTCGTCTGGGCAGAGCTGATGCCAGCGATGGAGAGGTCGAGGCAGCCGCCGCCAAGGCGCTAATTCATGATTTCATAACCTCGCTTCCTCAGGGCTACGACACAACTGTAGGCGAGAGAGGCATTCGACTCTCCGGCGGAGAGAGGCAGAGGATCGCCATCGCCAGAGCACTCTTAAAGGATGCCCCCATCCTCGTGCTGGACGAGGCCACATCCAGCCTGGATGCAGAGAGCGAAAGGGCCATCAAGAACACGCTGATGAGAGAAAGAAGTGGGCATACAACCATCATGATCGCCCACAGGCTGAGCACAGTCGTAGATGCGGATTGCATCATCGTCATGCAGGAGGGAAGAGCGACTGAGCAGGGCAGACACGAGGAGCTGATGGCTCTCGGAGGAAGATATGCCAGGCTCGTAGCAGCCCAATCAGGCTGCAAAAGCTAAAAAGACAGATAATGAAGGCTTATAGCTCAAACTGAACCATTAAATAGATTATTTTTTGAAAACGGAACAGTTTCAATATAATGCTTTCTTTTTTAGACGGCACTTCTGCCAGCCGAGTCTTTCGTTCGTTCGGCTTAACATTTATCTATCGTTCGAGAGTACCCTGATGTTGCATTCGAGCGATAAGGCAATCTGCCTGCAAATAATGCTAAAGTAGTATCTAGAGGAGTGTAAAAACTGATGAAAATGAGTAGACTGTCAGTTGCCATTTGCCTGATATGCATGGCAGCGACAATAGCCCTTGCATCCAATGATGCCGTTGACCTGGGACCTGCAAGCGTGTCTTTGGACCTGTCAGTTGGAGGATCTTACTCAATCGTTACAGGAGAAAGCACCGAGTTGGAGCATGATTACGACAAGATGACCTCGGAGTTCCAATACTCGATTTACCCGGCTACAGTGACCTATGATGGCACTTCCAGCCAGGTGATGATCGAGGTTCATGAGATGAGCCAATCCAGATCGCTGGATGAGCAAATCTCCGGCAAAAGACAGATATCTGCGCTAGTGCATTGCCTCGAACAATCCGAGATGATGCCTCGCCGGGCAGATTACGAGACAGAATCATATACAATCGACGGTCATGAAGGAATTCTGGCTACGGTTGATACTGGCAGTGACAGTCCATTATATATCGCCGGATTCTGTCCTGACGAAAGCAATGGTTCAGGATCGATCATCTGTTTCATCGGCTCAGATCTCCCCTGGGAGACAACAAAAAGCATCTTCGAATCGGTGAGCGTCAAACTTGGATAGCTGAGCTGCTCTTGCACGGCAAAAAACAATATCATTAAGCTCAAATTATCCTTTTTTCTATCTGTCAGCAACCATCAGGAGTCAAAAAAAGGCAGCCCCGGAAATGGGGCGTTTTGCATATACGCAATCATCTGGCTTGCATCACCAGGGTGCTGACGAAGACCGATTCATCGAACATGTCGTTGACCTTCTTGGTTGGATCTTTGTGCCTGACCAGAAACATCCATTCTCCGTCAGTGCTTATGGGAATCCTCGCAATGCCCTGGCTGTCGGTCTTGACGAGGGCCATCTCCTTTCCCAATCTCTGGGATACGGCTTTAACATCCTCATCGGCCAGAGGCTTTCCTTCGTAAAATACTTGCATCTCTGCCTCGCCCCCTACAGAAAACCAGGACCTGCTCGGCACGGTCTCCAGTATGCCGTGAACAACCTGTCCCTGGTACTCTCCATTGCCGCCAGCCGGATAAATTGTCTTGGCCATCTGATGAAATGCCCCGGCATAAGTGACATCTTTGAATTGAGATCGAGGGCCTCTCTTGTTCCCGTCTTTTGTCTTGCAGAGTATTGATGACTCCATGTCTGCAACGACTGCGTACGCTCCGCCCTTGTCCGCCTTAAACCTGATAAGATAGCGTGTCTCCTCAGGAATCAGTTCCAGGTTTTGTTTGCCGCCATCGGGCTGATAGTTGAATGCTTTGAGCCTCTTGATGTCTGCGATTCCATCCTGGCGCATGTTGTGGCCGTACATCAGTGCCAGCTCTACGTCATCTCCCAGAGACCTGGAGCTTTGCAGCCATATCTCGTGGCCCTGCATCATCAATTCCATTTTGCTCTCTTGCATTTTTTCTCCTCGCATTAATTCTTAATTTGAAGTTACCAAGGGGCATCTTATTAATAAATTTTTCTATAAAAGTATTACCAATCAACGATAAAAAAATGTATTAATTCAATGGACTCTTCATTTCAGTGGCAACATCATTTCAGGAACGGATACAGGAATACGCCAGTGCCTTGCTCTGCATAAAATCCGCTGTCATAAAACGCCATGTATTCCCTGAGTATCTCCATCGGATCGACGTCTTTGAACTCATCAGGATGCCAGAGCTTGCCCAGAAACGCCGCACCGACAAGATTCAATCCCCCTCCGCCCACCAGGTAATTATCGATATAGTAAACGTTTTTATCCTTGATGGCGTCCACCTGCTCTAATTCTTTGGTGTTAAGAATCATATCCACGGTCATCTGCGCTCCGGATACGTCATCCGTCTCGAATCCTGCTGAGCTATTTGCATCAAGATATGAAGATATGATGTAATCAGGATTGCTTTTGATCACCCATTCAGGTTCTACCTCGACATTGGTTCGACCATAAAGAGGGTCATCGCTCTTGATTACATCATCTATCAGGTTCCTGCCGCCTGCAAGCCTGACCGCCTGGCCGTACCTGCTCCCACCCGCTGTGTAGGCATATCCGGCCTTATGAGAATTAAAAAGGACCTTCGGTTTATCCTCTTCGGGGATCTGGTCTGTGATATTTTTGAGCTTATCATATACCCTATCATGCCATGAAGCGAACTTTCGGGCCTCTACTTCCCTATCGAATAAATAACCATAGATCAAAATGCTTCGGGAGATGTTCTCAGGCTCCCGAGCATTCAATGAGATCAATGGGATGCCAGGCAGCTTGTCTTGGTATTCCTTCTTCTGGGCTCTGCCCTCATCACTGATGTAGTTGTTCATCTCCAGAGTGGTTTGCACTGCATCCGGATGAATAGAGATCAAATACTCATAGTCCACATCAGGCGGGATGCCTGCTGCGTGATAGGTGCTCATCTCTCCCCAGAATTTCGGGTATTTTGATTTGGATGATCCAACTACAGGAAGCAGCTTGTCCTCGGCTCCGATCAAGCGCAACAACTGAGCGCCAATGTGGCCCAAGCTCGCCACATGCTCGATCGGCTTGTTGACGGACTCTGCCTCACCGAATAAATCGATGAACGTCAGGCTCTTCTCCTCGCCTTTGATTATCTGATCGATCTGATCAATATCGCTTTCATCGATGGTCTGATCGTAATTGGCATCGGCAAGCATGGTTGACGGAACCGAACCATTGATTATTGCCTTGAGATAATCGATATCGCGTTCATCAATTGTATCGTCCATATTGGCGTTTCCAAATACATCTAACCGAACATCAATTGCTGTAGAAGTGGATGCCGCCATCAAGCAGATCCACAATGCGATTAACAGCCCTTTGCATACGCGCACATTTATTCCTCCAAAATATAGAACAATTACTTAACTAATAAGAGTTACTAAGAAAAAAATAATAATAGATTGCCTCAGCATAGTCCTTGAATGCAAAAAATGTTGATTTGGTTCAAATGGATCTGATTCGGACGACAATGAACCCCATCATCTATCAGCCCATCTAATCATTCTTCCGGACTCACCCACACCCCCTGATAAGGGACATTGAGCCAGGACTCATAGTACTCCCTATGGACGACTTCAGGATCCAGTTCATTCATCTCTTCAGGATAGAAGAGCTTGGCCAGATACTGCGCCCCGATGAAGCCCCTCACGGCCTCGATCAGATAAGCGTCTATGACAAAAAGCCTGCTATTTTTGACGGCGTCCGTTCCATTGAGGCCATCTCTTTGCCTAGCTTGCTGTAGATACTCGGTAGCATTATCAGTGTCCTCTTGGAGGTATCCTGTGAAGTAATCGAAGGCCGGGAAGATTATGACCTGGGGATTCTCCTTGAGAACCCACTCAGAGTCAACTGTAGGATAGCGCAGTGAGAGATTCTCTTCAGGATTGAGGGAGCCGGCAATATTGTATCCTCCGGCCATTGTGATGACATCATCCATCCCTGATAGCTTCGATCCGGTATACCATGGTGTGTCCGACCATTCGCCGTAGACCCTAACCCGGAAAGCAGCATCGATGCTGTCCACCTTCTTTTTGAGATCATCAAGGGAGTCCTGTTTCCAACGAATAAACTCACTGGAGCGCTTCTCTTCCTCAGGTCCCAGCATCTCGGCGAGAGTTGTCAGCTCCTGGTTGAAATCGTTCTGCTGATTGAATGGCAGACAGACCACATTAATGCCGAGAGGAGAGAGCTTTTCGTCCACCTGCTGCAGATATTTTGGTTGGACTATGACGATGTCCGGCTTAAGTTCTATGATCTTCTCATAGTCGGGTTCCTTGTATGTTCCCACAACAGGCTTGTCACTCATTCCTGGAAGATAGGAGTACTGAACATAAGATCCCTTCTCAACGCCTACTATCTTGTCTTGAGCCCTTAAAATATAGAGCGGCTCGTAGGACCATGCCACAATGGGCACCACCCTTTCAACCGGTCTGTCCAGGGTAATGGTGCGGTTTTCCGAATCAACGATGGTCCTTGGATAGCCATCAGCGCCAATTGCTGAGAAAGATGCCAGACAAATGCATAGCATTAACGCCAATACTAACATTATTTGTCTCATATAATTTTCTCCGATGATATTTGGATCGTCCTCTAATCCGTCGGATAGAAGAATGCCCCTTTGCTCTTGACATCGTAGTCCAGGCCCATCATATTCACATACTCCTGATGGGCGGCTATCGGGTCCAGGTCGCTGAACTCATCAGGATAGAACCATTTGGCGAGAAGCATCAAAGCGCTCGGATAGTTTGGAGTCACAGCATAATCATTTGTTATGATGTAGACCCGATCGTTCTTTACAGCTTCGACGTTATCGAATCCCGGCAGAGCTTTGATGTCCTGGGCATACTTTTGCAGAAGGCTATCGTTTTCATTCTCGTAGGGTCTGATGCCTGGGCCCATGGCCCGGCCTACTATGACATCCGGATTTTGGGAGAGAACCCATTCAGTCTCGATATCGCCATACTCCATTGGTGTATCCTGATATCCTGGGAGGTGACCTGCAGCGATGTTCTTGCCGCCTGCCATCTCTACCAGCTTGTGGCCAGCGTGGCCGGTGCCAATTGCGGTTCGGGATACCTGCGGCTTATCGCCCTCCGGGCTGCTCTCAATGTAGACCTTCACTCGACTCTCCGGAGCAATATCCGCTATCCGATCCTCTACCAGAGAGAGGCAGCGATCATGCCACTCCAAATACAGATCAGCCCTCTCCCTTGCACCCAGAAGGATTCCAAGAAGCTTGACCTTTTCACGCATAGCGTCGGGGCCCATGCCGCTGCACTCGCAGTCAAATCTCAGGACCTTAATCTCAGAAGGAAGCTTGGCATCCAGGGACGCCTCTACCGGATAGAAGGTATAGGCAAAGATTGCATCGGGATTGCTGTTGATGATTGCCTCCACATCAGGCTCGGCTCCACTGCCGATGCTTGGGTCCTTGCTCATCTTTGGAAAGCGGTTGGGCTGCTCGGCAAATGTGTCCCGGACGCCTACGATACGATCATCGGCTCCCAAAAGCTGAACGATCTCAGCGCACTGGTGGGTATAGATGACGATCCTCTGCAGAGGCTGCTTAACAGTCACCGTCTTATTGTCTGAGTCCACAATTGTGATCTCAGTCTGTGTACCTTTGATGATCCGCTCCACCTGTGCGATGTCAGACTGGTCTATCACTCCATTGTTGTCTGCATCGGACAGGTTCGTCTTCAACTCTTTGCCTTCAATTATCCCCTGTAAATATTCCAGGTCTTGCTCATCGATATTGCTATCGAGATTGGCGTTGCCGAAGATATGCAGGACATAGTCCCCGGCGTGAGCAGGAATCGCCAAACCGCATAGCAAGAGCATCATTGCCATCAAGTATCTCATCTTTTGGAGTCTCCTCTTCCCTGATGATTCCCATTCTATCCTAATTCAAATGAGTTCCTTCAGGTTTATTGCAGCAATGATGATAGCTTTTTGCTATTTAATCATAACTAGATCAAAAAAATTATTACAGGAGCAATGAGGATCACCGACCCCCACCACCCATTATCAGGCCGTGGCATTTGAGGCTTCTGTCTGATAATAACTGTCGGCAATGCCCTCAAGCATTCCATCGCCCTTGATGATCGGCGGGTAGATGAAGACCCCATGAGAATTCAGGTCATAATCCAGCCCCAGGAACCTCTGCAGGTATTCCTGATGCAATTCCTCCGGGTCCAGTGTTATCCCATCGGGATGAAAAATCCTGGCAAGATATGCTGCACCGATCAGGCCTTTGGTAGCATCATTTCTGAGATTTCCGTTGATAATGTAGACATGATTATCTTTCACCGCACTGAGGTTGGCATACTCCGGCCTGCTCTTGAAGCCCTGCAAGGCCTGAGAAATGCCTGCAATATCATCCGAATCGTATCCTATGGGCGGAGTGAGAACAATGGTAATGAATATTATATAATCCGGATCACATTCTATAACCCATTCCGGATCTACCTCAACTCTGTAGGACGATTTCAGATAAGCGGGAAGATCCTCAGCTATGCTTCGGCCACCTGCGAGAGTGACCATCTGGCTCAATGTATCAATCTTGGCATAGGTGAACAGCGACTTGTCACCCTCTTTGGGAAGGGAAGCAATCAGCACGCTCGGCTTTTCCGCAGCGCTCATGTTCATAGTTGCGGACCTGATCTCATCGATCTTGCTGATATGCCAATCGATGTATTCCTCGGCCTCATCTCTGGCATTCATGATGTAGCCCAGCTTATGAACCGCATCTGTGAACGATGATTCTTCGGGATTGATCAGGTCGGGATAATAGAGCCCAGCAAAAACAACCGGAACGCCTGGCATCTTCGCCTCTTTCTCAGCGGTGTTGTTTGAGAAGGTGAGAAGAAGGTCGGGGTTGAGGCTTAAGGCCAGTTCATAATCCGGGTCCTTAACCGGAGAGAAGCCGGACACACTGGTCTTCTTGACTAGTTCTGGGAATTCCTTCTCAGATTTAGACATGGCCAGGTCCACGCCGACCACTTTATCAGTTCTCTTAAGTATCATCATCATCTCGGAATTGTCCAGATGCTCAACGATTGCTCTCTCTACAGGCAACCTGACAGTAACAGGCTTTGCATTGCCGTCCAGGATCGTAAGGCTCGCCTCAGAATCATTGATGATCTTTTCCACCTGGGCTATGTCCTCTCCATCAACTTTGCCGTCATAGTTGGCATCCGCCAGCATTGTCGGGTCTATTGTTCCATTTATTATCCCTTTTATCTGATCTATATCAGACTCATCGATTGCGCCGTCCATGTTGGCATTGCCGAAGATATGCAGGACATATCCGGATGCAGATATATCGGGCAGTGCCAGCATGCACAAGGCCAGGAAAGCCATTGAAGGCAGAATTAATTTCATTAATCATTCTCCTCTTTCCGGTCAGCATACCCAAAAACTGCACAATTTAGCGAGTCTGGGAAAGCTCCGGGGATGAAATTGTGTTTCATGTTACAAGTATGTAGATTTAGCTTAAAATTTATAACCTTTTTGATAGCATTTATGCTAGACCAAAGTCCCTCAAGATTATAGCAGGGAATCCTTCCAGAAATTTGACAGCTTTTATAAATTTTCGATGATTTCGTTAGATGCAATATTCATACTAATATCAATAGATTTATTAACTAACACATTTAAACCAAAATCTAATATGAGGAGATGTTAATATTGCATAAGGAGAGAGACGTTTTATTGACGATGACAATTGCGGCAATATTTTTGGCTGCGCTTTCAGCCAGCGCCGATTCCTACACACTGAAAATCTATGGAAACGCGAATATGGATGAAACCATAAATGATGAGGATATATCATACCTTCAAAATGTGATAAAAGGCGATGCAGAAGAGACTGAGTTCTCTGATGCCAACAATGACGGTGCGGTGGATGATAAGGATATTGAGCAAATCAAAGAAATTATAGCAGGAAATGAAGCATTTCTTGTGGTCATGGATGATAGCGGGAGGACCGTTAAGATTGCCGAACCTGTAGAGTCATTTGTATACCACGGACATAATATATTTGTTTACGAAACATTGAGAGCCATTGATGCATCTGAGAAGATCATAGGAGTAAACAGCGAGTATGTTACTCCAGGTTTAAGCAGATACAGCGAGACCTACTTCCCAGAACTCTTGAAAGTCGAAAACTTAGGTGCTCTGCAGTCGATCAACTACGAAGTTATCAATAACATCAAACCAAATCTCATCATTACTGATTATCTGGAATACTACGATCCGACAAAAACTCCAGATTTTCCAACAATAGCACTGGATGTCAATATCACAAATCCCAAAGAAGCCACAATGAGATATGGATATATCTTTGGCAAGGTCTCGAAGGCCGAAGAGTATGTAGCATGGATGGATGATCAGGAGAAGAAGATCCAGGAAAAAATAGAGAGCATCCCTGAATCTGAAAGAGAGTCGGTCTATGTTTGCGTAGGCCTGCCCGACGTTAATACCAACAAATACTCGACTCCAGCCAAGCATCATCACTACTGCCAAGAGGTTAGAAATGCTGGAGGAATTCCCATCAACGATGAGATTGATACCAAAGGTTCAAGCATTGATGTGGATGCTGAATGGATTGTCTCCAGAAATCCGCAGGTTATATTACTATCAACTAACCAGATGGTAGGATATGATGCAACAGATTCAACGAATGTATCAGAATATATTGATGCATTCTTGCAGAAGCCTGAGTTTGCCAATGTGGATGCAGTCATGAATAAGAGAGTGTACATCATCTCACATGCGTTCCTGAAATGCGGCGGCGCATCAGGCTTGCTGTGCTCCCTGTACTACGACAAGTGGCTCTATCCGGATCTGTTTGCTGATGTAGATGTACAGGCAATTCATCAGGAGTACATAAACAAATTCCAGCATCTCGATATAGATGTAAGCAAATGCATCATGGCCTATCCATTGGCCGCATGAAGATCTGAGGTTATGGCCATCGATTAGGATTTACCATGAGTCTATCAGAGATAGAGATCTCAGACGAAGAGATCTGCGAAAACTACCAAAAATATGTGTGGAGAAAGGCGATCTTCATCGTCTCTTCTCTTATAATTTTAGCTTTAGCTGCAGGACTTGCAGGCTCCATAGGACAGGCCAAGATCACCATATGGGATGGATATTCAGCATTTTTTGCTAAATTTTTTCCGGATTATTTTTCATCAAATTGGCTGGCAGAGACGACTATCTGGAATCTCAGGCTACCCAGAATTGCCTTGGGAATTGTAACAGGCACCGGCCTTGGTATCGCAGGGTGCATCATGCAAGGAATTTTAAAGAATCCACTAGCCAGTCCATATACATTAGGAATTTCAGCAGGAGCATCATTTGGAGCATCTCTTGCGATCATTGGAGGTGCAGGTCTTGTAGCAGGCGACTACCTGATAATCGGAAACGCATTTGCGTTTTCGCTCTTGGTATCATTTATTATCATAGGTTTCGCCGGACGTAGAGGATCGACGCCTGAGACTATGGTCTTGGTAGGCATTGCCATTCTTTACATATTCTCAGCAGCAACGACAATATTGCAGTATTTTGGAGAAGAACAAGCTGTGGTCCAGTCTGTATTCTGGTCCGTAGGCAGCCTTGATAGAGCTTCTTGGAGCAAAGTATTGATATCAGGAGCGGTGGTTGTGGCTTCAATCCCACTGCTGATGCTCAAGTCCTGGGACCTGAACATCCTAACTACGGGCGACGATTCCGCCAGAAGCCTGGGCGTGAATGTCAAGCAGATCCGAGTTTACACCATGTCTATAATCAGCCTGATGGTCTCAAGCATCGTCTGCTTTACAGGAACAATCGGATTTATCGGGCTCGTGGCCCCTCATATCACAAGGCTTGTCATCGGAACAGACTATCGATACCTGATCCCGGCTTCAGGAATCGTAGGAGCAATACTCATAGTCGGCTCAGATATCATCTCACGCAATCTTATTCCGCCAATAATCATTCCCGTGGGAGTCATCACTGCATTTATGGGCGGCCCATTATTTTTGTATCTGATAATGAGAAGGAGGATGGGTTACTTTTGAATCTGATTGTAAAAGACCTGGAGTTTTGCTATACCAGCAGGACGATATTAAACAAAATATCTTTGGAGCTGCATCCCAGAGAGATGCTCGGGGTCATCGGCCCCAATGGCTCAGGCAAATCAACTCTGATCCAATGCATTGACGGGCTGCTCAAGCCCAAGACAGGCAGCATTCTTCTTGATGGAAATGATTTGAAGAACATTTCCAGAAAGGAGATGGCAAAAAAGGTCGGCTATGTGCCTCAAACCACCAGTCGATCTTTTTTCCCGTCAACTGTGCTTGATACTGTGCTCATGGGCAGAAGGCCGCATCTTGGATGGCGAAGCAGCAACAAAGATGTCAAAAATGTGATCGGGGTACTGAGGCTGATAGGCATCGAGGATCTTGCCATGAGAGACATCAATGAGCTTTCCGGAGGACAGCAGCAAAAGGTTCTGATAGCCAGAGCGATTGCTCAGGATCCATCCATTCTGCTGCTTGATGAGCCCACATCAAACCTGGACATCAAGCACCAACTGGAGGTCATTGAGATCATTAGGGAGAAGGTGATGGAAAGAAACATTTCCGCAATAATGGCAGTGCACGACCTCAACCTCGCAGCCAAATACACCGACAGGATCGTCATGATGAAAGACGGAAAGATCTTCGCTGCCGGAACGCCAGATAAGGTTCTGACTCCTGAGAACATCAGATCAGTCTATGGGGTTGTGGCCGAAGTGATCAACAACAACGGAACCAGCCCGCATATCATTCCGTTAAGGTCTCTGCGACGACTCGGCCAGTCTCTTTCGGATAGCGCGCATCCGGGTGCCGTAGCGAGCGTGATATCATGAATGATGCAAAGGCCACAATTAGATCTTACTGGAGCCAGAGGTCATCAACCTTTGACCTATCTCCAGGTCATGTGGCCTCATGTCAGAGAGAGGTGGAAGCCTGGAAGGATATATTCCGCAGCAATATCGGATCAAGTGGCAAAAGAGTCCTGGATGTAGGTGTAGGAACCGGTTTTCTCTCAATAATGCTGGCCGAGATGGGGCACCACGTTGTGGGCGTCGATCTGTCTGAGGACATGCTGAATGTCGCAAGGAAGAAGATGAATGAAAGGGGCCTGAAGCTCGATTTAAAGATTGGCGACGCAGAGGACCTTCCCTTTGAGGACGGATCGTTTGATGCTGTTGTCAATAGAGCAGTTCTCTGGACGCTGCCAGATCCCAAGAAGGCTCTCACTGAATGGAAGAGAGTGCTCAAGCCAAATGGAAAGCTCTGCTTCTTTGTGCATGGACCTCATTTCAAGAGTACACCACCCGGACTGTCCAAGCAATTTACAAATCTGGTCATACTCGCTAGAGAGAGAAGAAATCCCTGGAAGACGCTGTACGATTCTGTGGATCTTCCCATGAGGGGTGGTGCTGAACCATCGTCGGTGACTGCTCTATTGAAAGGCGCCGGATTCGTCGATATAACGTCGGAACCATTGACTGAGATAGGCCGAATGAAGAGCGAGAACATGCCCTGGTATTATCGAATATCCTCTCAAAATAGCAATCAATACTGCTATTGTTGCAGGAAACCCTAATTTTTGATTTTTCTATTAAAATAACTAGATATTAAATGACATTATTATCTGCTATCCAGTCCACATTTGAGATCTCCAAGGTCATGGTCCCACCCATCATCATAGGGTTCTTTGTGGCAAGTGTCATTCGAGAGTCTCCTTATTTCCGGTATTTGACACTGCCTACTGCCAGACTGGCAGCATTCGCCCATCTTCCTGCCGAATGCTCGGCAGCTCTCACACTATTTCTGGTCAACAACTGGGCAGCTCTCGCCCTTCTCTCAGAGGAGCACAGCAAAGGGCACATCAATGACCGTGAGATGATAGTGGCTGTGCTTGTGGGCTCTATCCCCAAAGGTCTCCACAACTCCCTCTTCTTCTCTTTACCGGTAGCTCTATCCGTTCTGGGAACTCATGCAGGAGGGATTTATGTGATCCTCGATTTTCTGGCCAGCCTCTTCGTATCCACTATTGGAATCCTTACTGCAAGGATATTGCTTGCCCCTCAGACATCGATGAGAACAGGAGAGCAAAAAGACGAATCTCCTGCAGACGGATGGATGACGGCATTAAAAAGAGGCATGAAGGAGTGCATAACCTCATCCATAAAGATCATTAAAGTGCTTGTGCCAACAATCTTTCTGGCCCAATTGGCCATAGAGTATGTTCTGGTCCTGCCGATAGTCGAGAGCTATAATGCTGCAATCGAGCCGCTTGGATTTTCATCATCGAGCTTAATCGTTCTCATGGCCAGCATTGTCAGCCAGAGCGCTGCTCTCGTCGCCTCCGGAGCATTGCTCAACGACGGCACCCTCACAACAGTTAGCTGTCTCCTATTGCTGTTTGTGGCAAGGTTTCTTCACCTGGGCATCGGATGCTTCCGGATCGGCATTCCTGCCAATGTATCCTACTTCCGTGGATCTCTGGGATTGAAGCTTGCGGTCATTGAATACTCATTAGCAGAAGCTGCAAATCTCATGATGATATCGGCTCTATTCTTGATTTTATGACTGAATAATACGAATATGGAAAGATTTAACATCAATCAACTTATAGATTGCATCCATGCCCTTAACCGACAGAGAGGTCAAGAGCGCCATACGCTCGAGGTGGGATGTCTCGTCCCTGAAATACGATACGCATGACGGTCATGGCATAAAGACCATCGCTGAGAGAGATGCATGGAAGAAAATGCTAGGAAGAGCACTTCCTGGTAGCGGGCTTAACATCCTGGACGTTGGATGTGGCACCGGCGAACTGAGCCTTGTCCTGGCCGAAATGAGCCACAATGTAGTGGGCCTTGACCTTTCTGATAAGATGCTGGCCCGGGCCAGAGATAAAGCCAGGTCCTCTCGATTGAATGTCAAGTTCACACCAGGGGATGCAGAGAGCCTGAAGTTCGAGACGGGGAAGTTTGATGCAGTAGTAAGCCGCCATGTGCTCTGGACCCTGCCCCACCCAGATGAGGCCATGAAGGAATGGACGCGCGTTGTCAAGGCTGGCGGCACAGTAATAGCTATTGACGGACGGTGGCGAGACGGATCACTGCCGGGAAAAGCCAGACGGCTGGCCTCAGAGCTTGGAATGCTGCTATGCGAGAGGCAGAATCCCTGGAAGAACTGGTATCCATCTGAGCTGAACACTGCTCTTCCCCATCGCTTCGGCTATTCTCCTGATGAAGCAAAAAGGTACTTCGAGTCTTCAGGCCTGGCAGATGTGGCCCTCACCGATCTGAATGATATCCGAGAGATTCAGAAGATGGGCATGCCGCTTTACCGCAAGATCGCCTTCAACTGGACCTACTACCTGGTAATGGGCAAAAAAAGATAGCAGGGGAGACTGTTGTGATAAGAAATCGTTTCTTGTTGGGAGTATTGCTGCTGGCTGCTGCATTGCAGACTGCCGGGATGGCATTCGCCGAATCTGAGGACAACACCCTCATAGTTGGCGAGATGTTTGATATCACGAACGATGCACTTGACCCTGTCGAGGACGGATCGGTCATGGCGGAAAAAGCCCTGATTACCGAATCTTTAGTAGGCGTCAATCCTGATCTTTCAATCAAGCCACTTCTTGCCGAGTCATGGAGCCAGATAGATGACAACACATGGGAATTCAAGCTGCGAGACGACGTTTACTTCCATGATGGCAGTAAGATGTCAGCTGATGATGTCAAGCTCTCTCTTGAAAGAGCCAACGAGAAGAACTCCCGTGTGGCATCTTTGCTCATGCTGGAGTCCATAGATATTGTCGATCCTATTACTATTCGGATCAAGACAAAAGAGATGAATCCCATCCTGCCAGCAGTCCTGCACTATCCATCTACTGCTATCATCAGCTCCAGTTCTCTTGATAATGATGGAAAGGTGGTCACACCCATAGGCACAGGCCCATTCAAGTTTGAGAACTTCGATGCTCAAACCCATGAGCTGAGGGTGGCGAAAAATGATAAGTGGTGGGGAGGGGATGTGTTGCTGGATGGAATCATCCTCAAGCCCATTCAGGACCCAAATACTCGTGCACTGGCTTTAGAGAGCGGTGAGGTGGATTTTACTGTTGACGTCCCTTACAATGAGGTGGAGAGAATCAATGCTCTTGACGATATCACAGTGGAAAAATATGAAAACCCCAGAATTTACTACATCAACTTCAACTTCAAGCATTCTCCACTCGATGATGTCAGAGTGAGGCAGGCTGTCGCCTACGGCATGGACAAGGACTCCATTGTCGAGTATGTCCTCTTCGGCGTTGGCAAGGCAGCTAATGGTCCATTTATGCCAAGCTTCAATTGGGCCAATCAGAAGCTCGTCGCATATGATTACGATGTGGACAAGGCCAAAGATCTCCTCGACCAGGCTGGATGGAAGGACACTGACGGCGACGGGATAAGAGACAAAGATGCAAAAGCCCTCGAGCTGTCTTTATTCACATGGCCCCAGAGGCCCGGTCAGCCTCCAATGGCCGAGGCCATCGCCAGCCAGATGAAGGACATAGGAATCAAGGTGAATGTTGACGTAGTCGATTACAGCATAATAGATGAGAGAATGAGCCGTGGCGAGTGGGATATGGTTTTAGGAGCCATGAATGTTGCAATGGTTCCAGACCCATCCTACATACTGGAGTCGAACTTCAAGACGGGCGGGTCATCCAACTATGGATACTCCAATGAAAAGGTCGATCAACTGCTGAAAGATGCCTCAGAGACCAACAACCAGGAGAAGAGGCAGGAGTACTTCAACCAGGTCCAGGAGATCGTTCAAGAAGACCTTCCCATAATCACCGTTGCTTACTACGGCCTTGCCATTGCTATGAAGGATTACGTCAGAGGATATGTATTCGATCCCACAGCACATGACTACAAGCTCAACCCGGAGATGTACATAGAAAAGTAAATTTCCTCTGGTCCAGAGATCTACCTGGACGACTTTTTTTATTTTTGCGTATCTAAAACGGTCAAACAATAAACGACAATTGGATTTTAATATGCGTAAATATCTTTTTTAAGAGCATTATGTAAATCATATATGCGCACTATATGATATTTAGTATTACTACAAACAAAACATTTATTACTATGAACTGCCATCTGCCACCCATTCCTTATGGGAAAAATTGCCATCGGGGGGAACATGACGAACAATCCTTGGATATCACTATTGCTGGCTCTGGTTGCCGTTCTGGCCACAATTGGCTTCACGGCATGTGCAGAAAGGTCCGACAATATTCTGGTCGTCGGAGATCTATTTGATATTTCAGCATCAAGCCTTGATCCTGCTCAGGAGAGCGGCGGTCTACTGGCAGACAAAGCTCAGATAGTAGAGACTCTGGTGGGTGTAAACGCAGACATGTCGCTTGCACCCAAGTTGGCCGAGTCATGGAGTCAGATCGATGACAAGACGTGGGAGTTTAAGCTGCGAGATGGCGTCCTCTTCCACGATGGCTCGTTGATGACTGCAGAAGACGTCAAGTTCTCTCTCGAGAGGGCCAACGAACTGAATTCCAGGATCCCCACCCTTCTGAAGATGGAGTCCATCGAAGTTGTGGATCCCCTGACTATCAGGATCAAGACCACTGAGCCCAACCCTACTCTACCTGCTGCACTCCACTTTGCCGCACCTCTTACAATAATCAGCCCCAAGTCAGTAAACAACGGAGAGATCACAGCCCCTATCGGCACTGGGCCGTTCATGTTCGAGAGCTATGATGAGAGCACTCATGTTCTGAAAGTCAAGAAGAACGAGAACTGGTGGGGAGGAGAGGTAAAGCTCGACGGCATAGAAATCAAACCGATCACCGATCCAAATACCCGTTCGCTCTCCCTGGAGAACGGTGAGGTGGACTTCACTGTTGACGTTCCATACAGCGAGATCGAGGGGTTGGACGGAAAGAACGGCATCAGCGTAGATAAGTTCGAGAATTCCCGGCTCATATACATGTACTTCAACCTGAAGAAAGCTCCATTTGATGATGTCAGGGTGAGAAAGGCCATTGCCTACGGGATGGATCGAAAGGAGATCGTCCAATATGTTCTATTTGGAGTGGGCTCACCCGCAGTAGGCATCTTCCGGCCTGAATTCTACTGGACAAATCAGGACCTTGTGGCATACGAAAACGACGCTGATCGCGCAAAAGAGCTGCTGGCCGAAGCCGGATGGGCGGACTCGGATTCTGATGGAATCCTCGACAAAGATGGAAAGCCTCTCGAATTCTCTCTCATAACCTTCCCCAACAGACCCTGTCTGCCTCCAATGGCCGAGGCTTTGGCAGGACAGTTCAAGGAGATTGGATTCAAGGTCAATGTGGAGATTGTGGAGTCTGGTGTTCTCACTGAACGCCAAAAGACTGGCGAATGGGATACGGCTCTTAGTGCCGTAAGCGTGGCAATGGTTCCGGATCCGTCCTACATGCTGGATTCCTACTTCATGACTGGTGGCTCGAACAACAAAGGTTACTCCAACGAACAGGTAGATCAGCTTCTCAAAGATGCGGCAACCACAAAAGACGAGGGTTTGCGGCTGGAGATGTACAAGAAAGCCCAGCAGACAGTCCAGGACGAGCTTCCCATCATCCCCATGACCTACTACGAGATGGTTGTGGCCAAGAAGGATTATGTCAAAGGCTACGTCTTCGACCAGACCTCACATGACTACACTCTGACTCCTGAGACCTACATAGAAGAGTGAGGACCCAAATGCTCCGCTTTCTGTCGAAACGGCTGGCATACATGGCGGTGACGGTCCTGGCCGTCTGCGCCCTCACCTTTTTCCTCATGAACATTATTCCGGGCGGCACCGCAGAGCTGATACTCAAGCATACCATCCTGGAGATGGAGGAGATTCCTACAGACGAGCAGATAGCGGAGATATCCAGCCAGTACAACCTGCACGATCCACTTTATGTTCAATTTGGCCGCTGGCTGGCCAGTGCATTGCAAGGAGACCTAGGAGACTCCTACATCCAGAAAAAATCTGTCTCCTACCTTCTGCTTCTCAGGCTGCCAGCCACCATCCAGCTGGCGTTTACAGCCATGTCCATTGCCATTCTCATCGGAGTTCCTCTGGGGATATTGTGTGCGGTTCGTGAGAACAGGTTCACAGATTATCTTCTGAGGATCGTAACGCTCATAGGCGTGTCGATGCCCGGGTTCTGGCTGGCCCTCCTCCTGATTCTCTTCTTCGCAGTAAATCTGAAGCTATTTCCAGTAGCCGGATACGGAGAACCAAAGTACCTCGTACTGCCGGCTGTGGCCCTATCCGCCCATGCCCTCGCCCTGACTTTACGAATGGTGCGAACGGGCATGCTGGAGGTTATGGGCCAGCCATACATCGCTTTTGCTGTTTCCAAGGGCCTCTCTCTTCAATATGTGGTTCTCCGACATGCTCTGAAAAATGCTCTTCTCCCGACTATAACCGTTTTGGGAATGAGCCTGGGCCATATGCTGGGAGGAGCGATGGTCATCGAGAGCATTTTTTCCTGGCCGGGTGTGGGAAGCCTCCTAGTCGATGCCATTTCGGGAAGGGATATTCCACTCGTTCAGGGCTGCGTTCTGACCATAGTAGGAGTATTCGTGACAATCAACCTCCTCGTCGATCTTACCTACACCTATCTCGATCCGAGGATAAGGTATGGATGATATGAAATCAACTAACGTTACAAAATTGCATTCATTTTGTCCCAGTCGGATCAAATGGGAGCCCTACCACAGGATAATGGCCAACCGGATGGTGGCAGTGTGCCTTGTCCTCCTGGCAGCCATGGCTCTATTAGCCCTGATAGCCCCCTGGATTGCGCCGTATGATCCTAATGATATCGAACTCAAGGTCAGCCTGCAGTCGCCATCAACAGAGCATCTGTTGGGCACCGATCATCTCGGCAGAGATATCCTCAGCAGGCTGCTCTATGGCGCAACTACCTCTTTTTCTATAGCCATTTCAGTGGTGATCTTTGCCTTGGCAATGGGAATTGCTCTGGGCGGTATAGCTGGCTACTTTGGGGGAATCCCCGATGACATAATATCCAGAGTTATAGATCTCTTTTTGTCTTTTCCGAGCATGATCTTTGCCCTGGCCATTGTGGGAGCTTTGGGCAGCAGCGTTCTCAATCTCATTTTGGCCCTTTCTCTGGTTCATTGGGCCAGCTATGCACGACTCATGAGAGGTCAGGTGCTGTCTATCAAGAGCAATGATTATGTCTCCTCGGCTCGAGTCATGGGAGCGAGCGACAGAAGGATTCTGGTTAAGCACATACTTCCAAATGCACTCGCTCCAGTAATTGTGCTTGCCACTCTTGACATGGGCCACGTCATCCTATCGGCCGCTGCTCTGAGTTTTCTCGGCCTTGGAATACCACCATCCATCCCTGAGTGGGGGTCGATGCTAAACGCCGGAAAGGAGTTCATGAGGACTGCACCCTATCTGACACTGTTCCCTGGAATGGCAATAACTTTGACGGTGATTCTTTTCAGCCTCCTGGGAGACGGATTCCGGGAGGTTTTAGATCCTGAGAGTGAGGTGAGCGGACTTGTCGCTGCTTGAAGTAAAAGATCTCGACGTAGGCTTCGAAACAAGAATGGGGACTGTAAAGGCTGTAAACAACGTATCATTCCAAATAGATAAGGGAGAGACATTTGGGCTCATTGGCGAGAGCGGGTCAGGAAAATCGGTCATAGGGATGTCCCTGCTCAGACTTCTGCCGAAAAACGCCTGGATTAAGGGAAAGGCCCTCTTCGAGGGATCGGATCTGCTGGCGGCTGATGAGGAGGAGATGCAGAAGTTCCGGGGCGAAAAAATTGCCTTCATTCCCCAGAATCCTACAGCCTCACTCAATCCACTCATGAAAAACGGACTGCAGCTCTCAGAGGTTTTTGAGCAGAAGGGCTATTCTAGTAGAGATTCATGGAACCGAGCACTTGAGGTGTTTCGACGCCTTCTAATCGACCAGCCAGCCACCTCTGCCAAAAGGTATCCTCATCAGCTCTCAGGAGGCATGAGACAGAGGCTGATCGCAGGAATATCCATGTCTCTACAGCCGCAAATGGTGATTGCCGATGAGCCCACCAAGGGCCTGGATTCGCTCACAAGAAGAAGCACAATTGAATTTTTCAAGCAACTGGAAGGAGAGCATGATCGATCCATGCTGCTCATAACTCATGACCTGGATCTGGCCTACGAGATCTGCGATCGTCTGGCAGTCCTCTATGCCGGTGAGATTGTGGAGATGGGGCCAGCCAAAAAACTGATGGACGATCCGGAGCACCCCTACACAAAAGGCCTTCTCAAGTCGCTTCCCAAAAACGGGCTTGTCCCACTGGAAGGAAGCAGCCCGAGTCTGCTGGGACTTCCCAAGGGCTGTTTCTTTGGGGAGAGGTGCGCAATTCACAAGCAGGACTGCATGAACCGTCACCCGCAATTGAACCAGAATGGAGGCTGGATGACGAGATGTCTTCTTCCTTGAAGCCATTGATCGAAGTGGATGGCCTCACCAAGCGATATGGCAGCCTCAAGGTCCTGGACGATGCCAGCTTCTCGGTTAACGCTGGCGAAACCCTGGGGCTGTTCGGGACCAGCGGATCTGGCAAGACCACTATCGGCAAATGCCTGATGCTTTTGGAGAGGCCGGACTCTGGAATGATTGCATTTAATGGCCAGGATCTTCTTGAGATGAACAAAAAGGAGATTGGTTTGGTCAGACCCAAATTGCAGATGATCTTTCAGCATCCGGAGACATCTTTGAATCCCAAGATGAGAGCAATGGAGAGCATCTCTGAGCCCCTGGTGGTCCATAAAAATCTGAGCAGAGAGGAGATCTGCAACGAGACCGTTAGGCTGATGGGACAGGTCGGACTGCGGCCAGAGCACCTGGAGAGATATCCTCACCAGTTGAGCGGCGGGGAGATTCAAAGGGCAGTCCTCGCCAGAATCATATCGCTAGAGCCTTGCTTTGTTGTGGCAGATGAGCCGACATCCATGCTTGACGCTTCAGTGCAGGCTCAGATTCTCAGGCTGATGATGAGGCTGCAGGATGATACAGGTCTATCCTATCTATTCATCTCCCATGATATTGACGTATTGAAGGCGGTCTCGGACAGGATTGCCTATATTGAGAACGGATCGATAAAAAAGATCGAGAAGAATATAAAAAGATATATTCGTCATGAGAATGTCTGAAGGCTATTGATCCTCACAGCCGTCCGTACATTCGCACATGCTCCCAGGCCCTGTGAGCCTCAGGGAATCGCTCCTTTCTGGTGTAGATGGCTTCGTCCTCCCGATGATACAGCTTTCGGTCCTCGCCAACAGGGCAGACCTTTATGCATATCCCACAGGGAGAGATGCCCTGGCTGTTCAGCTCGGCGCTGTTTGCGACGCAGCTATTTTTGTCCGTGAGCCCATCCGGGTAGTCTCTCTCATCCAATGCTCCAACCGGGCACATCCTTACGCAACGCATGCATCGGGTGCACAGGCTATCTACGAGCAAGGGATCAGCGGAAAGCTCTGCTTCTGTGAAGACCGAGCCGAAGCGCACCCTCGGACCGAACTGGCGCGTGAGCAGCATGTTGTTCGTACCGAAATTGCCGAGACCCGCCAAAAAGGCAGCATGTCTGTGAGAGAAGAAGGCCAGGGGTTTTTTTAGAAGAGCCTTGATCCCGACATATCCGTCCCTCGGAACGAATACTGACGGATGGCCGCGCTCGTTTAGGAAATTCGCTAGCCTGTAGGTGTGCTGGTCCAGAAGAGCGTTGACTGTGTTGTACATCTCCCGATACCAAACGGATGGCGAGGTCTCAAGCACCGGCAGGCTGATGGGCAGACCGATCACGATAACCGATTTGGCCTCAGGAAAGATGGATTGAGGATAAAACTCCTCCGGCATCCAGGGATGCATTGGCGGATCGCTCCAGCGCGTGACATCTGCCACTCCAACCAGAGGGATCTCCATTCTGCTGCACCATTCGCCAATAGCTATCTTCAGATCCTCGTTCATGGATAAAATATTGGCTGCCTAAACGGATTAAAGTCTCTGCTCGAAGCCCCTGAAGGAAAATGTTATATAGTTTTTCATGCTTGATAATGATATATTTGCGAACAAGAAGATGGTTCATGCAAGAAAAACGCGGCCCTTGCCGAGGATGGTGGTAGACTATGATGAGAGAACCTGAGGAAAACGAGATGAGAATTAAGGAATATGATTTGAGATACAACCGATTTGCTCCATCATGCGGCGCTGTGGATCGGAGGGAATGCACCATGATGAAACATATTATCATGGCTGAGATTCGAAGATCCAATGCTCCAGCCTGGGTGGCGGACGAGCTGGACAAGAAGCTCAATTGCCACGACTGCAAGAGCCTCCTTTCATATTAATTCTGCGAGATTGATATATGATCGATTATGAGTTGCTGGACAATATCATTAAAAGATATGATGGTATGGAAGGATCCCTGATCCAGCTGCTCTTGGATCTGAATAGCGAGCTGCACTGGCTCTCCAAAGATGTCATTTGGCATCTTTCCGAAAGGATTGGAATTCCCAGGAGCCATATATTCAGGGTGGCCAGCTTTTACAAAGCCATTAGCCTTACTCCAGTAGGCCGCCACAGGATATCTGTCTGCATGGGAACAGCTTGCCAGGTGCGAGGTGCAGAGAGATTGCTCGACACCACCGAATCGAGACTCGGCATAAAACCAGGACAGACTACCAAGGACCGCAATTTCACGCTAAATCGGGTCAATTGCCTGGGATGCTGCGCCATCGGCCCCGTAATGGTTGTAGATGATGATTATCATGGCCGGATGAACTCCAAGAGGACAGAGAAGATGCTAAACGCACTTGGGGCTGAATAGTCGATGCCGCTTTATTAAGACAGTCCCAATGATTAAAAGAGGATAAATGGAGACGAGATGGAAAGACTGACATCAAAAGAAGTGGCAATATGCACAGGCACGGGATGTCTCGGCCTAGGTGCGGCAAAGGTGGTCAGCGCTTTTAAAAGTGAGATAGATAAAAGAGATTTGCAAAACGATGTTCGCATCAAGGAGACCGGATGTCCGGGCTTTTGCGAGAAGGGCACTCTTGTGGTTGTGCACCCGCCGGGCGTCTATTACATGGGCGTTCAGCCGGAGGACGTGCAGGAGATCGTGGAAGAGACTATTCTCAACGGCAATCTCGTAGGACGATTGCTTTACACGGATCCCGCTACAGGCAAAAAGGCAATTCGAGAAGATGATATCCCATTTTATAGCCACCAGATGAGGCTTTTAATAAAAGATAATATAAAAATAAATCCTAAAAATATAGATGACTACATCGCCCTCGGCGGATATGAGGCATTGTCTCGCGTCCTATCGCAGATGAGGCCGCAAGAGGTGATTGACGAGATAAAAGGCTCAGGCCTGAGAGGACGAGGTGGAGGCGGATTTCCCACAGGGCAGAAATGGCAATCGACGAAAGACGCCCCTGGCGAAATCAAGCATGTGATTGTCAATTGCGATGAAGGAGATCCAGGAGCCTTCATGGATCGAGCCCTCATGGAGGGCAACCCGCATAGCGTTTTGGAGGGCCTAATAATAGGAGCCTATGCAGTAGGGGCACACAGCGGCTACATCTATGTGAGGATGGAGTATCCTCTGGCAGTTCAGAACGCGAGGATTGCCCTGGAGCAGGCCCGGGAGAAGGGCTTTCTCGGAAAGAACATCCTCGGCAGCGGGTTTGACTTCGATGCGTCAGTTCACAGAGGAGCAGGAGCCTTTGTCTCCGGAGAGTCAACAGCACTCATGAACGCCCTGGAGGGAAAGGTGGGCGAGCCCAGGCCCAAGTACATCCATACCTCAGAGTGCGGAGTCTGGAACAGGCCGAGCGTTTTGAACAATGTTGAGACATGGGCCAATATCCCGCTGATCATTAACCGGGGGAGCGCATGGTTCTCCTCCATCGGAACGAAAAGAAGCAAAGGAACGAAGATATTCTCATTGGTTGGAAAGGTCAACAACACCGGCCTGGTTGAAGTTGCCATGGGCATAAGCCTGGCAGACATAATCTACAAGATCGGTGGCGGAATTCCCGGGGGAAAGAAGCTCAAAGGCGTTCAGACCGGCGGGCCCTCCGGAGGAATAATTCCCGCAAAGGATCTCCAGACTCCGGTGGACTTTGACGAGCTGACGCTGCTCGGCTCGATGATGGGGTCAGGCAGCATCATCGTCATCGATGAGGATACCTGCGTCGTGGATCTGGCCCGCTACTTCGTCGATTTTCTCTGCGATGAGTCCTGCGGAAAATGCACTCCCTGCCGGGAGGGCCTGAAACGATTGCGAGAGATCCTGGACGGCATCGTTTCCGGCCAAGGGAGCGAGGGAGACCTGCAGCTCATGAAAGAGATCGCAGGGGTGATGAAGAAGGCGTCTCTCTGTGCTCTGGGCCGATCGGCATCTAATCCGGTCTTGAGCAGCATGGCCTACTTTTCCGAGGAGTATGCCGCCCACATAATCGAGAAGAGATGCCCAGCTCTCGCCTGCAAAGCGCTCATTTCGTATCGCATTGATCCGGAACTCTGCATAGGATGTGAGCTATGCAACAAGAACTGTCCTCAAAACGCAATCTGGCAGGAGGATGGCACCTTTGCGATCGATCAATCTCTCTGCACTCGATGCGGAATCTGTTTTGATGTCTGTCCGCCCAAAGCCAGGGCTGTAAAGAAGATCTCCCAAGGGCTAGGCCGGCCAGCCGACCACAGTATCCTAAACACCAACCTCAACAGCAGCTTCAGCAGCAGCTTCAACAGGAGCAGGAAGGCATGACCAATCTGAAGATCAAGATCGATGGCATTGAGATGGAGATCGACGAAAAAGGATGCACGACCACAATTCTGGAGGCAGCAAAGCTTGCCGGCATCCATATCCCGACGCTATGCCATCATCCCTCTCTTGAGCCTTACGGATCTTGCAGGCTGTGCACTGTGAAAATCGAAAGAAACGGAAAAGAGAGGTTCGTCACCGCCTGCAACTATCCTCTGGAGGATGGGCTCGCCATCGATACCTGCTCGGCTGATGTCACAAGCATCAAGAAGATGATACTTGAGCTTCTCCTTGCGAGGTGCCCTGAAGAGAAGAGAATTCAGGAGATGGCGAAAGAGTACGGAATCATCAGGCCGCGATTCTTGCCGGAAGACAAAGGCTGCATTCTCTGCGGATTATGCCACAGGGTCTGCGAGGAGCTGGTCGGGGTCTCGGCCATAAATGTTCAGAATCGCGGCACTGTCCGGGATGTGGACACGCCCTATGGAGAATTGTCGGAAGACTGCATAGGATGCGGAGCATGTGCCCTGGTATGCCCCACAAATTCTCTGCGAGATAGAAGAAACATCTACCCAATAACCCCTACAGAGATCATAAAGATCGAAGAGGAATTTCTTGGAAGGTCGGAGGATAGCGATCTGGGCGTTTGCAGAGAGATGTTTTCAGGCAAGAGCGAGATAGACGGGCAGGACGGGGGGATGGCGACATCAATTCTGCTCCGAGGAATCGAGAGCGGGCTATTGGATGCTGCGGTGGTAGTAAAGAGAGACGTGATCCGCGGGGCAGATGCAGTCTTCGCAGACGACGCGGACCAGATTTTGCAGGCAAGGGGGACGAAGTACGCGCGGGTCTCAGTCATCGCACCGCTTCTGGACGCCCTGAAAAGAGGTAAAAAGAGAATTGCCGTTGTAGGCACGCCCTGCCAGATCCGGGTAGTGAGAAAGCTGCAGAGCTACGGCTATTTTGCCCGGAATTATCCGGATATTGAGATCTATCTAATCGGCCTGTTCTGCTTCGAGAGCTTTGACTATGTTGCACTTAATCGCCATATCAGAGAGCTTTTCGGCATAGATCTGGCCGGGGCCGAGCGGGTTCAAATCGCCAAAGGAAAGTTCATAGTGACTGCAGCAGGGATAGAGCACTCCTGCCGCGTAAAAGAGCTGGGAAGCCTCGTGAGAGAGGGCTGCGGATTTTGCGGAGATCTGACGAGCAGGCTCGCAGACATCTCCATTGGCTCGATAGGAAGCCCAGAAGGATTCTCGACTGTAATAGTCAGATCCGAGCGAGGGGAGAGGCTGCTGGATGGCGTCCAGTTTGAGAGAACCGAGACAAAAGTCGATGAAACAGCAAAGCTCGCAGGGATTAAAAGGAAAAATGCAGAACGGAACTTTGCCGGGATCCTGGCGGGGCTGCCGAGCGGGTTTGGGGCTGAGGGGAGAGAAAGTACCCAGAATCAGGCAGTTTGCGGCAATCTGGGCATTTCGTCTTGAGAGCGGAGGAACGCCTGATATTTGAGCCCTACAATTTTGATCATCATCACTATTTTTTCGCTCGAAAGATCTATACCGGAACAGTCCCAAGGAGATCTCATGGACTATTCATTCAAGCGTGGCTTCAAGCCCGACCTACAGCGAATTCACAGTGTTCTAGCCGAGGAATTCCCCTGCGAGATCACTGAGGAGGACGACAAGCTACTCCTGAGCTTTGGTGCACTGAAGAACATCCGGGTCTGGATTGATGGCAAAAAGCTCAATGTGACAACGGAATCCGATACCACCGTCGGCGATCAGGTCATCTTGGACACCAACAAGCGCTTTAGAAACTTCCTTGAGAAGGCTACAGGCTACACAGCCAAGCAGAGGCTGCAGATGGCCAAAAAAGAGGTTGCGAAGACTCCCGGCTAGCGGGCGAGATGCCTGGAAAAGAGATCTGGGAAGGACGACAGATGCAGCTCAATACAGAGTCAGCCTGCCCTGCACAAACTGCTCCACCAGATCCCCTGTGCTCTCCAGCCAGTAGTCGAGAATGCTGTTGACCTTCGCCTCTTTTGCGGGCGTTAGCGTCCCATCGCCTGAGATCTGCGCAGCCCGCAAAAGCGGCTGGCTGATGGGCGAGCCGATCTTGCTGACAAGAGTCACACAGGCCTCATCAACCCAATCAAGCTCAGCAATATCAGCTGCTGCTTTGGCAGCCAGTACATTGTAGATCTTGCCCACATGGCTCACGGGATTCTTGCCGGCTATGGCTTCCATCGTCATGGACCGCATGGGTGTGATCAGGCCATTGCCCCGATTGCCCCGGCCTGTCGCCCCGTCATCTCCCATTTCTATTGATGTGCCGGTCACCGTGAGGTAGATGTTCTCCAATGAGTCCGCGCAGTTCACACAGACCTCGACTTCCCCGGCCTGTTGATACGCCCGACAGACCTCGACCTTTCTCGTCACTGCCTCCCGGACAGCCTCCTTGGCCCAATCATACTCCTCTCGCGAATTTATGAATCTGGAGACCATAGCCACCGCAACCACGACAGTCAACTTCCCTTCACCCCGCACCGCCATCAGCTTGATGTCTTCACCGGCACCACGGATGCTTCTTACCACATCTTCCAGATCCAGCACAAGCTGTTCGGTCTCGCTCAGCGGCGCATAGCCGACGCCAATTGATGTATCATTGGCACCTTTGCCTAGAAGGCTCCGGAGCTCCGGCGCGCCCACCTCCAGCCGCGGCTCTACATCAAACAGCTCCAGGTGCTTCAGGGTCTTTTTGAGATGCGATGCTGTTGCCTCCCTGACGATATCGGCCAAGGGCGAGGCCATGGTCCGGCTGGCTCTTCCACCCACAACCACAGCAGGGGGCTTTTTGATGCTGCCGCCTGAATAGCAGGGAGCGCTCTGGCCGGCGATGATCAGAACCTTGTCAACATTATGATGCAGGATCTGGCCGAACTCGTCGAGATAGAACCGACAGAGAGAGCGAGAGATGGCCTCAGATATTCCGTCCGCCAGAGTATCCGGATGGCCAAGGCCCTTTCTCTCAACCACCTCATAGAGCCGTGGTTCATGCTTATTCAGGAGAATCATGGAAAATCACATGATACAATTGGACGTATTATCATTAATATCTTGTCTAATATCTTGCCAAACTTTCAGACCAGGAGGTATTAATAATCCCAAATACAAGTGAGTATAGATGAAGACAATTATTATTCTTGTAAGCCTACTGGCGGCAGTCTCTCTAGCCGCTGCATATACACCAGAACAACAGGCAACAATCGATGGCGTGCGCCTGTCTTTCCAGCTCGGCCAGGCATACGAAAAAGCCGCCCAGGGTCAGGACATTGATGCATTCAATTCCCTGGTTGAAGAGTGGAATTCATGGGTCGTCACGAACTTCGGAAACGATGCCACTCTGATTATGACGAAGATGACAACGCCTGTCGATTTACAGAAGCCCTATGCTGCAGCCAACAATACCACCGGCAATGGCATAACCCATGAGATAGACGGCACCTCGAAATACACCGCAAACGATGTCAACCGTATGTCAGACCAGGCCATTGCGAAATACGCCGCCTCGGAGCAGGGAAAGGTCAGCGGCTCGGAATACCTGGGTGGTGTCTGAGCTAGAATACCTAATATAAATTTTTTTGAATAACTGATCGTTTGCAGACAATCAAAGAAGCGATGATAACTCTTTTGGCTCCAGAGATCGACTACTCCAGATAAGCGGACCGCTCAGCCTCAGGAATGAATTTATAAGCTTGAAAAACTGAAAGCTTTCTTATATGAGTCAAACATCGGCCATTCCCGGTCAAGAGACCATTCAAGAGTCGTATATCAAGAGGATAGCCGCACTGCAGTCCGACAACAAGTGCCTCTCCGAAGAGCTGGAGACCACCAAGATGGAGAGGGAAGAGGTAAGAGCCAAGCTCTTCGAGTCCCTCATTGCCAACAAAAAATTTCTGCGAGAGGTGGAGCGGCTAAAGAAAGAAAATATAACCCTCAAGAGGATGCCGCTGTTCCTGGCCAC
>CAZFFD010000015.1:0-2236 GCA_964518035.1 uncultured Methanotrichaceae archaeon
ATATATAAAAAATCCGAATTATTCATTATCTAGGACTTCAACTGCGTAAGTCCTAGTAATTTTAAGAGCTTTGTCCGTAGGTACACTCATCAAAATAATCCCGATTATGCCAACATTTGCCAGTATGATATCGACGGCAAAAAGATCGCTTTGCTTGGTCTGAATTCAGCCTGGATGTGCGGACGTCGAAAGAACTCGAAAGGTGAAAGCGATGACAAAGGTGTTACCACTGTAGGAGAGCCACAGATTATTAAAAACTTAGAAGAAATATCTTCATCAGATCTAAAAATTATAGTGATGCATCATCCTTTCGACTATCTAGCCGATTTAGAATGCATCCAAATAAAAAGCAGCATCATTGGTAGCTGCCATTTTATTTTGCGCGGGCATCAGCATAATCCAACAGTAAACGTTATTCACAGCACGCATGGTGATTGCATTATCATTCCTGCCGGGGCCTGCTATGATCATCGTGATTATGCTAACGCCTATAATTTTGTCCATCTTAACTTAGAAAGTGGTCAAGGAACAGTGTTCTTGCGTTGCTGGAATGGTAGAGATAAATGGAGAGAAGACATTGATTCATCTCCGGCGGGAATGTTTGAATTTACTGTATCAGGAATTCAAAATGCTGCAAAGAAGCAGTTGAATCCTCAAAACGAACAAAAATCAAAAGAAATCCATGTTGATAGCAAAACTTTATCGATAATTCCCCATCAAATCCCGCCGCCTCCACGCGACTTCAAAGGGCGCGAGGATGAAATCAGCGACATCCTCTCCAACTTCGAAAAAGGAGCGACCATCACCGGCCTGCGAGGCATGGGTGGGGTGGGCAAGACCGCCCTTTCCCTCGTTCTGGCAGAGAAGCTAAAGAGCAAATATCCCGATGGCCAGATCTTCGTAGATATGCGGGGTACAAGCAACAATCCTGAACTGCCGCCCCTGACGCCAGAAGAAGCCATGGCCCAGGTCATTCGAGCCTACCAGCCTGCTGATCGCCTGCCGGAAAACCCGAATGAATTGAGTGGTCTGTATCACTCAGTTTTAGCTGGAAAGCGTGTTCTCTTGTTGCTGGACAATGCAGGAAGTAGAGAGCAAGTTGAGCCTCTGATCCCGCATGATGGCTCATTCCTTTTGATCACATCAAGAATTAAGTTTGCTTTGCCTGGTTTGGCGGAAAAAGATCTGGACATTTTGCCACCAGATAAGGCGTGCGAGCTTCTTCTCGAAATTGCCCCACGAATTGACAGCCGGGCAGAAGGGCTGGCAGAGCGATGCGGCTATCTTCCAATAGCGCTACGTAACGCTGCCAGCGCTATAGCTGAAAAACGGGATTTGAGCGTTCCTGAGTACGAAAGACGTCTGACAGATAAAATGGCACTGCTCGAATTAGTAAAAGGGTCCTTCAGCCTCAGCTATGATCTGCTCACTCCCGGAAGAAAAAAGCAATGGCGGCGTCTATCAGTCTTTCCTGAGGATTTCGATCGCGATGCTGCGACTGCAGTTCTGAAGATGTCTCCTGACGCATCAGCAGAGGCTCTAAGTGATCTGGTCCGGTGGAGCCTGGTGGATTATTCTGAAATACCGGATTCTGAGGATGGTCGATACAAGCTTCATGATTTGGCCCGTCTTTTCGCAGAATCGTGCCTTGACCAAGAAGAACTTGCCGATGCTCAGCAGAAACATGCCAATTATTACTCGAAAGTCCTCTCTAAGGCGGAAAAATTCTACAAAAAGGGTGGAATGAATGTCTTAGAAGGTCTCAAACTCTTCGATCGCGAGTGGGCTAATATCAAGATTGGACAGGCTTGGGCAAAGAGCATAATTTCTATATCCAGCAAATTAAAAAAGAGCGATCGGAAATCCTTCTTGCAACTGGCAAGCTCTTACGCTGTCGATGGCGGCGACGTTTTGGATTTGCGCCTGCATCCAAGGGATAAAATTAGCTGGCTAGAAACCGGCTTAAAAGCTGCAAAGATGATGGGGGATCGGGCTGCTGAAGGCGTTCATTTAGGAAACCTTGGCAATAAATACGCGGATCTGGGCGAGACTCGCAAAGCTATCGGGTACTTGGAGCGTGCCCTGAATATCTTACGCAAGATTGGGAACCGAAGGGGAGAAGGTTCTGGCTTGGGCAACTTGGGCAACAGGTACGCAGAGCTGGGCGAGACCCGAAAGGCTATCGAGTACCACGAGCAAGCGCTGGTAATCTCGCGGGAGATCGGGGACCGAAGGG
>CAZFFD010000015.1:2336-39411 GCA_964518035.1 uncultured Methanotrichaceae archaeon
ACTCGAAAGGCTATCGAGTACTACGAGCAAGCGCTGAAAATCTCACGGGAGATCGGGAACCAGAGGAGCGAAAGTGCTCACCTGGGCAACCTGGGCAACAGGTACGCAGAGCTGGGCGAGACTCGAAAGGCTATCGAGTACTACGAGCAAGCGCTGAAAATCTCACGGGAGATCGTGGACCGAAGGGGCGAAGGTGCAGATCTAGACAACCTGGGACTGGCCTATGCCGACCTGGGCGAGACACGCAGAGCAATCGAATACTACGAGAAGGCCCTGGCCATCGCCCGTGAGATCGGAGACAAGCAGAACGAAGGCGAATCTCTCTGCAATTTAGGCAAAGCCTACCTGGACCTGAATGAAACCGACAAAACCATCGATTACTGCACCCAATCCCTGGACCTCGCTCTCAAGATCGAATACAGGAAGTTTGAAGCTGAATCCCTCTGCACCCTCGGCAGAGCCTTCACCACCCGCGGCGACCTGCCTCAGGCTCTCGACCATTGCGACCAGGCCCTGAAGATCTTCAAAGCCATCGAATATCCCAAAGGAGAGGCTGAGGCCTTCTTCGAAAAAAGCCTTGCTCTGGACAGGCTCGACCGGCGCCTGCAAGCCATCGCATGTGCCGAAGAAGCCCTGCAGATCTTCCAGAAGATCGAGAACCACCAGGCCAAAAAGGTCCGAAGGCAGCTTGAAGCCTGGCAGCCCTCCGAACAGGAGAATTAACCATGCAAATCATCTTTCTCGGCACCAACGGCTGGTACGACAGCCCAACCGGCAGCACAATCTGCACGCTCATCAACACTGAGAAGTACCACATCATCCTCGACGCTGGAAACGGCATCTACAAAGCAGACCGCTACATCAATGACGACCTGCCAGTCTACCTCTTCCTCTCGCATTTCCACCTGGACCACACCGAGGGGCTGCACATCCTGAGCAAGTTCAGCTTCGCCGGCCTGACGATCTTCGGCCAGAAGGGCACACTAGCAGCCCTCAACACCATCGTCAACGAGCCATTTACAGTGCCGCTGGACCACCTGCCCTATCCGGTGACCATTCGGGAGCTGGCGCCGGGCCCATACAAGCTGCCCTTCCCTATAGACTGCCGCTTTCTAGTGCATGCCTCACCCTGCATGGGCTACCGCTTCGACCTGGACGGCAAGATCATCACCTACTGCCCGGACACCGGAGTCTGCGAAGAGGCCGTGCTGCTCGCAGAGGACGCTGATCTCCTCATTGCCGAATGCGCCTTCCTTCCTGGAGAAAAGAGCCCGGTCTGGCCTCACCTCAACCCCCAGGACGCCGCAGACATCGCTTCTCGGGCGCAAGCAAAACGCCTGGCCCTCACCCACTTCGACGCAGGAAGGTACACGAGCACCCAAATGCGCCGGGACGCTGTTGCCACCGTCCGGAACTATCCGGATATCGTTGTAGGAGTGGACGAGCTGCTGCTGCAGATATAATCGCAAATCTTTCTGAATAAAAAAATATCAGTTTATTAATAACTTTTTAGGCTAAATTTATTACATAGAAAGTTATAAATATAGTAGAAAGTAATTACTAAACAGTTTGTAATTTATTAAAAAGATTGGCGAACACTATGGGCTGCATCGATGCGAAATGGAGGACGGATCATTCAGCCACAGGAGATTGATAAAATGTCCGACACAGCCTCTGGCTCTGCAAGAATCTTGATTGCAGAAGATGACGAATCCAACAGGAAAGTGACATCCGCTATGCTCAAGCACCTGGGCTATAGCGTAGATGCAGTCTCCAATGGAAAAGAGGTGCTGACGGCACTGGATCGCCAGCCGTATGACATAATCTTAATGAACTTGAGAATGCCGGAGATGAGCGGCTTGGAAGCCACCCGACAAATTCGGAATCGTTATCCATTAAACATGCAACCCAAGATCATCGCCTACACCGCCACCGCTATTCCCGAATGCAGGGATACCTGCCTGAAAGCCGGAATGAACGACTTCGTTGCCAAGCCAGTAAAGATAGGGGATCTGGCTAAAACATTAAGCAAACATCTTCATCTCTCGCCAAAGTCGAATGAAGAGCCGCCACTCCGGCTCACAAGCCTTATGGACTTGGAAAGACAACAAACTACCTCATGAGATCACAGAACATAACCTGCATTCTATTCATATCTCTGGTGCTGTCTACCAGCATTGTTTGCCTGGCAAAGGACCTGCCGGACGCATCAACAGCAATCCCGGCAGTCCCCAAAGAGAATTTGCCTGAGGGCTTCAAGCTGCTGGCAGCTCTGCCAGAGATGGACAGCAGCGTAAATATGACCAAATATATCGAGGACTTCTCGGGCGAAAAAGATATCGGCCCGGCCAATGCATCCGTGGGCATATACCAGTGGGGCAACCCAGGCGAGTCCTACGATGCCAAGATCACTCTGATCCAGTTGTCCGATGAAGAGCATGCAATTGCCGCCATCTCCAACTTCAAATCTCAATACGATGATATGTTGAAGAGAGGCCTGCCGTTGTTCGAAAATGCCACAATCAATGACCATGAGGCCTTGCAGATCAAAGACATCCGGGGAGATAACAGCATCAGGTACCTCTACCTCTGGAACACTGGAAGCCTCGTGACCCTTGTAGAGGGCAACCAAGACAAAAACCAGAGCTCAGAGCTGGCAGCGGCCACCGGGCTCTAAATTCCTTTTTCTCTCAATCTTTTAGTATGCAAAAGACGAGGATAGTAACGTGGACAGCGATGATCATGAGGACGATGTCTACCCGCCAGCCGAGGACACCTACCTCCTCCTGGATGCTGCCCTGGCAGAGGCCAGCCCAGAGGACCTCGTCCTGGAGATTGGATCGGGTAGAGGCATTCTCTCTGTCGAGCTAGCCCCAAAGGTGCGCCGCCTCATTGCCACAGATATCAATCCCCATGCCATCCGGGTAACGATAGATAGAGCCAGGGCGAGTGGGGTGGCCTGCACAATCGAGTTTGTGAGAGCAGATCTATTCAGGGGAATCTCAGAAAGCTTCGACCTGGTGCTCTTCAATCCGCCATACCTTCCCACAAATCCAGAAGAGATAACGGGACAATGGATAGACTATGCCCTGGACGGAGGAGCAAACGGGCGGGAGACTGTAGAAAGATTTCTCAAAGATCTGAGAACACACCTGCGCCCGGGCGGCAGGGCACTGTTGCTCATATCAAGCCAGACCGGCATCAAAGAAGTGCAGGAGACTGCATGCGCCCTCGGCCTGACGACTGTTGTGGTCGCCAGCGAGAGATGTTTTTTCGAGCAGCTTTATGTGCTTAAAATCACCGCACCGGATTCTCTGTGAAATTTCGTTCAGGGAAATAATGCCAGAAATGAGCAATTTTGCTCTTGATGCATAAGCTTATATTCCAGTAGCGAGAGCAAGAAACGGATACAGATAACAGAATTTCATAACGGTGATGAGACCATGAAGCTGCGAGTAGTCAGTTCCAGAGATGAGATCGACGAATTAAACAAGAACGAGATGATGGTGCACCTGGCTTTCCGAGCAGCAAACACCGACATATTCAAGCTCCTCCAGAACTGCCCCCGCATCCGTGTGGTCCAGGTTCCGTCATCCTATCGAAGAACCCTATCCAAAGCCAGCGAGATGTTCCTTCTCATCCAGGGAGTTGAGCTGGTTGAGGGAGATGTCTGGGGTCACAGAAAGGACATCGATGAATACTACAACATCGATGAGCAGATCGTGAAGAGAATTGATCGCCTGCGGGCCAGCGGCGTAGATGCGAGAGACATTGCTAACGCCGTCTCCAGAGAGACAAAGCTCTCTCGCGAGCTGGTAGCCTATATCATCAAACAAAGAGCATAAAAAAATTATTCGGTTTTGGACAGTTTTTCAGACTCAATCATGCCTACAAGCCTCTCCAGCACACCCTCAACGCCCTGACCGGTTTCTGTGGACATCTCAGGCACCGTGCCGTCTGACTCGAACCTCAGTATGTCAGCCTTGTTGGCCGCCACCAGCACTGGCAGCTTTATCCAGTTCTTGATATCCTCGGCTAATGATAGCTGGGAAGAGAGAGGATAGCCGCAGTGCTCACTGGGATCAAGAATATAGAGAACCACACCCTGCAGATGGTTAAGGGCCGCCACTGTCTGCCGTTCAATATCATTTCTCTCATCCATTGGCCGGTCAAGCAAACCAGGAGTGTCCACAACCTGATATTTCTGATCTCCCCTGTTGAAGTGGCCCACAAATATCCCCCGCGTGGTGAAGGGATAGCTGGCAATCTCTGGTCTCGCTCCTGTGACCCTGACGATAAAGCTCGACTTGCCCACATTTGGATAGCCTGCGATGAGGATGGTGGGAACCGCCGGATCAATTGTCGGCATCTTTCGCAGAATGTTTCTGGCCTCATTCAAGAAGAGCAGATCCTTTTCGATGGACCTCATGACTGAAGAGAACCTTCCGAAGGCTGCCTTCCGTACCGGAGTGCTGTCCAGGCCGCGAGAGCGCTTGATCTTGCCCACGGACTCGCGGGTGATATCCCTTATTTGAGTTGAGGCCCATCGCAATCGAGAAAGGCTGATCCTGATGCGATCCACGCCCGCGACTATGTCCGCCATCTCTCGATAAAACGGCGGCAGATTATCAAATGATGGAAATTTTCGAATCAGGTTGCTGAGGTTGTCTGATAGGATATTTCCTGCATTTTGCACCATAGATTCGTTATCTTCGGCACGAGTGGCACGCCGAAAGGACTTATCTAAAAGCTCCTGGGAAGTGGGAACGGTTGGAAGCTGCTCGAACATTAACTACAGGTTACCGGCAGAAGGAGATAAACCTTTAGTAGGAGCCGGAAATAGACATTTATAAATGGTTTTCGGAAGGCTTAAATAGCAGGTCTGCAACTATATAGATGAGGTGGCCTCTTGAAGAGATTAGGCACCGCTCTTCATGTAGTACAGAATAAATTGATTGTTCAAAGCGAACAGGTTGTTGGAAGCGAGACCAGTATCCCCAGAACGAATTCCTGGGTTGTGGATCAGAAGAGGACCAGAGTCGGAAAAGTTTTAGATATATTCGGCCCCATTAACCGCCCGTACATCATAGTTCGACCAAATAGAGATGTAGATGCCGCTGCCCACGTCGGAAAGAAGCTGTATGTCGACGAGGCGCCGGGGAGAGATAGCAAGTGGAAGAGATTGAGAAGCTGAGAGAGATAGAGAGGGTAGAGCCGGAAAAGCTAAAGGAGAGGACTCGGCTCAAGCGCGAGAAAGAGAAGGTAGACGAGTTCGAGAAGTTCACTGTAGAGTGTCCAGAGTGCGGCAGCCACACCCTTGTGCGCGACTACGAACGTGCGGAATTGGTCTGCTCTGATTGCGGGCTTGTAATCGACGAGAATTTCATCGATCAGGGGCCGGAATGGAGGGCCTTCGACCATGACCAGCGCATGAAGCGGTCCAGAGTGGGTGCGCCCATGACCTACACCATCCACGACAAGGGCCTCTCCACAATGATCGATTGGAGAAACAGGGACTCCTACGGCAAGACCATCTCATCCAAGAACCGGGCTCAACTGTACCGTCTGAGGAAATGGCAGAGACGCATCCGGGTCAGCAATGCCACAGAGAGAAACCTGGCCTTCGCGCTGTCTGAACTGGACAGGATGGCATCAGCCCTTGGACTGTCTCGGAACGTGCGGGAGACCGCGGCCGTTGTTTACAGAAAGGCTGTGGACAAGAACCTCATTCGAGGGCGAAGCATTGAGGGCGTGGCCGCAGCAGCTCTGTATGCCGCATGCCGGCAGTGCAATGTGCCCCGTACATTGGACGAGATCGCAGAGGTGTCCAGAGTGTCCAGAAAGGAGATCGGCAGGACCTATCGTTTTGTCTCCAGAGAGCTGGCGCTGAAACTCATGCCGACGAGCCCCATCGACTATATTCCCCGCTTCTGCTCAGGCTTGAATTTAAAGGGCGAGGTGCAGGCCAAGGGAATTGAGATCTTGAGGCAGGCTGCTGAAAAGGAGCTGACCTCAGGGCGCGGCCCCACTGGTGTCGCCGCTGCTGCCATTTACATCGCCTCGATTCTCTGCGGGGACCGAAGGACGCAGCGCGAGGTGGCGGATGTGGCAGGAGTGACGGAGGTCACAATCAGAAACCGCTACAAAGAGTTGGCAGAAGAGCTGGATATAGAGATAATCCTCTGAACGGGTTATCTCTGGATATTCTTTTGAGACATATCATCAGCAATTATTTTGTAATATTTTATGGAAGATAGGCAGATAGCCCGTTTCTGGGAGGTGGACCTCCTGAGAGGAATAGCTATCGTCCTGATGGTCCTCTACCATTTTGTCTTTGACCTTGACTATTTTGAGATTTATGAAGTGAATCCCACCTCAGGATTTCCTCTGGTCGTCGCCCGAACAACAGTCGTCCTCTTTTTGCTGCTGGTGGGCCTCTCGCTCACTCTGAGCTACTCTCGTGCCCGGATGCTGGGGCAGGAAGGCCAATTTCCTCTCCGGCTCCTCAGGAAGAGCGCCGGGATTATGATCCTGGCTCTCGGCATTTCAGTCGTCACTTATATTTTCGTCGGCAGTTGCTTCATAGTCTTCGGAGTGCTGCACATGATCGGCCTATCGCTGCTGCTGGCCTATCCATTTCTCAGGATCAAAAGAGCGAATTTCATCATTGGGCTGTTGTTCATATCAGCAGGAATAATTATTCAAACGGTCAGAGTCGATAGCCTCTGGCTGCTCTGGCTTGGGCTGGCACCGCAGGACTTTTGCTCACTGGACTACGTTCCCCTTTTTCCCTGGTTCGGAGTGGTCCTGATTGGAATGGGCCTCGGTGGTATGCTCTATCCGGACTACAGCCGAAGGGTGAAGCTGCCCGACCTGTCCGGCAACTTGCTGGTGAGAACGCTGACAACCCTGGGTCAAAACTCCCTGGCCATCTATCTGATCCATCAGCCGATAATGCTTGGCATCTTATATTGTGTTGCAACGGACAGCTTGCTCTATATATGAAATATGATAGCTCAATCGCTAATTTTTTAGCATATGACCTTCTAGAACAGGATGATGAAAATGGTGGATCTCAATTTTCGACCAGCGGACCTGAGTGATCAGGCGCTTATCTTTCAGCTCCTGAAGGACGCAGCCCTTTGGCTTCAAACCAAGCAGATCAACCATTTGAATGTCTGGCTCAATCCGTCTCCAGGTCTCGTCCGCTGGATTTCGCAGGGATTTGAGAGAAATGAGTTTAATCTGGTCTGCCTGGGAGAGAATGTCATTGGATGTTTTCGATTACAATGGACCGATGAGCTCTTCTGGGGAAAAAACAGTGAGCCTGCTGGATATGTGCATTCCTTCACAATTGTCCGATCGCTGGCCGGGCAACATCTGGGCGAACGCACTCTGGCACTCATCGAGGAACATTGCCGACGTCATGGCAAAGATCGACTGAGGCTGGACTGCACGACGAAAAACCATCGCCTTAGAGGATATTATGAGGAATGCGGCTTTTGTCGAGTGGGAGAAATCCCAATTGGTGACGGAAGCACAACGCTTTATGAGAAAAGAATCTGAAAGGATCATCTTTAGCAGTTCTCCATTGCTCAAAGCTCTACCGTCCTCTGCGTCTTCTCCGGCTCCATGCCAATCATCACAAAGCTGAGAACGCTTGCACAGATCATGATTCCCGGTGGCAGATACCACCACCACATGTCATTGGCAAATCCACCTCTGGAAAAGGAGAAGTGGATCATCTCACCCCAACTGATGCTCAAAGGATCTCCGAGGCCCAGAAAGCTGAGTGATGCCTCGGTTGCCATGGCTGAAGCCACAGAAAGAGCCAGCTTGGCATAAATGATCTCCTTGCTGTTGATGAGGATATGATGAATGATGATGTAGCTGTCCCTGCTGCCGAGAGAAATGGCTGCCTCTACAAACGGCATCTCTCTCAGTTGCAGGACGCGAGAGTGGACAACACGTGCAGTGGGGCACCACCAGAGCAAGCTGACAACGAGAACTATGTTGTACATGCTGGGTGAGAGATATGCAGCCAGGATAATCATGAACGGAAGCCCTGGTATTAGCAGAACCATATCGCTGACCGCCATGACCACTTCTTCCACAGCGCCGCGGTAGTACCCGGCCAGCATTCCAAGGCTGGCTCCGACGAACACCGACAAGAAGCCGGCCAGAAACCCTATGGAGAGAGAGACACGAGTGGCATAGATCAGCTCAGAGAGTATGTCTTGACCGATATCGTTGGTCCCCAGAGGGTGCTCTCCGCCGGGAGGCAGGTAGGGCTTCTCCGTCTTCCAAGGATCGTGAGGGGCGACTAGCGGCGCAAATATGGCCAGGGCCAGGAATAGAACGATCATGAATAGACCGGCCAGACGCATGTAGGAAATGGCAAACATATCAGATGCCGGCCTCTTCAAGTTCCTTTTCCTCCTATTCTCGGATCGGCCACAGAATAAAGAATGTCGGCAGCAAGGTTGGCAGCCAAGACGAATACAGTCAATATGAGAAAGCAGCCCTGCATTACCGGGTAGTCTCGCGCCATCACTGCATCGTAAATGAGCGTTCCCATGCCATTCAAGGAAAAGACGATCTCGACAATCAGTGCTCCGGATACCATAAAGCCGAAGCTAAGGGCTGCCATGCTGATGAACGGCGGCAGAACATTGCGGATGACGTGGACCAGGAGAATCCGTCTCTCTGTCAGTCCTTTTGCCCTGGCTGCCACTACAAATTGTTCATCGAATATCTGGGACACCGAATTCCTGACGACGAGGAACTTGTAGCTGGCTCCGAGCAAGGACAAAGAGATCACAGGCAAAATGAGATGCCATGCCATATCCAGAACATATTTTAGACCTGTCGTTCCTCCGGTTGTGAGGTTTCCCAGTGGAAAGAGCCCCAGGTGAAAGGAAAATATGCTCAAGAGGAGCATGGCCAGCAAAAACGTGGGACACGTGTAGAGGATGAGAAACAAAGCTGTGAGCACATAATCAGTTGGACTCCTGCTCTTGAATCCAGCCAGAGAGCCAAGAAGGAGAGCCAGAATCGAGCCGATGACAACCGAAGGAAAGACCAACAGGAGAGTCCAGCGGAGCCTGGCGGCTATAAGCCCGGCAACGCTTGAGTTCTTATGAATGGAGTAGCCCAGCTCAAGTCTAGTCAGCGATTGCAGATATCGAAAATATTGAATGTGCACGGGCATATCCAGACCATATTCGGCCCTTAGAAGCTCTAATGTCTGAGGGTCGTTGCGTCGGGCCTGCTCGCCCAGCAAATTGGCTATAGGGTCGCCTGGCATCATCCTTGGCAGTGCGAAGTTGAGGGAGAGGATCAAAAAGAGAGTGAACCCATATCGCATCAGCTTTCTGAAGATATGGGTTTGTCTTTCTCCCTTTATGGTCAATTGTTGCCTTTGCATTTTCTGTTAGATGCAGTCGCCTCGATTCGTCAAGCCGGATGCAGCCCGAAGAATGTCTCGTAGGATAGGATGCCATGGATGGGATTGACCACATATCCTTCGTATTTCTTGTTGTAAGGCTGCACATAATCATTCCAATACAGAGAGATAGCAGGAAGATCGCTTGCATAGTACTCCTGAACTGCTTGGGCGAGCCTCGCAGTCTCATCTTTGCTCGAAGAGGCCAGGAGATCGTCTACCAGTTCGGTAAAACCGGCATCATTGATAGCGGGCCAGCCGTTGCTTCTGCTGTCCATATATCCTGTTGCATACCCAGCCTCCATCATCATTCCCCAGGGGGTCGTGCGGCTGACGAACAGGTCATAATCTTTGCCGTCCACCGCATCCCAAAATCCGCTGCTATCAGCGACATCAATCTGGGCATCCAGTCCCACAGCATTCATGTACTTTTTGAGCATCTCTCCCAGGCGAACGCTGTCGCTATCGGACCGGACCAGAATCTTTGGCTGAAACTCGCTTCCGTCTGCAAGATTTCGCATTCCGTCTCCTTCAGCATCCAAGAGCCCAGTCTCGTTCAAAATGGACGCCGCGAGGCTTGCGTTGTAGGTGAGGGGCATCGTCTCGATATAGTTCAGGCTCCCATTGGGAATGAAGCCGGCGTTGGGCTTTCTGCCATATCCTGCAGTGAATAGATTTTGCAGCTCATCGTAATTTACGGCGTAGCTCATCGCCTCTCTGAAGCGAATATCGTCAAATGGTGTCCTATTCTGGTTCGCCCAAATGGCAGCTGGAACTCCACTGTTCTTGATTAAAATGTATTCAAGATCATTGTTTTCCAGAAGGTCAGGCACATAGTAGTAGCTGATGCCGCCAGAGTAGATGTAGACTGTATCCAGCTCGCCCTTCTGGAGGGCCATCATCATGGCCTCCTGATTCTTGAACATGCGAATGTCGATCTCCTTTACAGATGGCTGGCCCTCAAAATAACGATCATAAGCCAGGAACCTGATCAGCCCTGCCTCAGGATCGAAATCCAGGAATTTGTACGGGCCGCAGCCTATGGCAGATGCCGGATCATTGAACCTCTTTGGGTCGTCCACGCTCTCGAAGACATGCTTGGGAACAGTGCGCAGCATGAGCAGATTTGTCAGGAAATTGCTGTCCGGCGAATTCAATGTGATGATCAGAGTGCTCTCATCAGGGGCATCTACCTCTTTGATGATATTCCAGTTGGAGCCGCCGAGCTTCTCTGGCAGATACTCTAGGCTGAATTTGATGTCCTCTGCCGTCACCGGCTGGCCGTCATGCCATGTAGCGTTCTTGACGAGATGGAATACCCATTTCTGGGCATCATCCGTCTCCCAGCTCTCTGCCAGCGATGGAATAAAATCTCCGGATGGATCGACTCGAATCAAGGATTTGGTCAGAAACGCTTCACGATAGGTGTTGAAGATGCCGTCATTGACATTTATATCCTCGACCTGATCTGTGGTGCCAATTACCAGCTTGTCAATAACTGAAGAGCTGTCGATTGTAGCACTCTGTGCAATGGCAACTGCACAGATGAGGACGGAGAATATAATTGATGCAACTAAAAAAATGCGAATTGCCTTGTTCATAATATTCACCTATTAGTTATGTTTTTATCATTTATCATTCAAGTATAAATGCATTACTCATTATGCTATAAATTTATATCCATATGTTAAAAGTGACAATCTTAGCTTTATCCGCAAGTTTTATATTCGTTGAATATCGTTATTCGACATATGCCGTAAGATGCAACGGCACTTTTTATTGCTCAAAATGAGGTGGTTGGTTTGAAAATAAATCGATTGGGGAGTAAGGAAAAGAATTGCAGAAAATTGACGAACAACGCACTCGGCCTGCTGGAAATGGCAATACTTTTAGCAGGTGCAATGGTTATACTTTGCACAGGTGCACTGGCAGTGCATTTCACAAGCACGCTGGCAGAGGAGAACACCGCAGACTATTGGCTGATGAAAGGCTATGAACAGAGCAAAAACGGCTCAAATGATATGGCTCTTTTGGCATACGAAAGGGCGATCCAGATAGATCCTGACAATTCCCTGGCCTGGATCAACAAGGCCAATGCGCTCTACAGATTGAACAGGACACCTGAATCCGAAAATGCCTATCGGATAGCTCTCAATATCACCGATAAAATGCTCGAAGCCGACTCAGATAACTCAACATTGTGGTTGGGAAGAGGAGTTCTCCTCAATAACATCGGCAAAGCAAAAGAGGCTGTGGAGGCATTTGATCGCGCCAGCAATATCGATCCCGGAAATGAGATGGCTTGGAAGATGAAGGGCGTTCTTCTTGCCAGCGATCTGAAAGAATATGACAAGGCCCTGGCAGCTTTTGATCGTGCTTTGCAGATAAATCCCAATGACGCAGTCATCTGGAAGCTTAAAGGCGATGCTCTGGCTGCGTCTGGTCTGAAAAGTGAGGCCGACCTTGCGTTTCTCCGGGCCGGCCAGCTGAATAACGAGACTGCATCTTTTTGCTTATCCTCTGCAGCAGGAGACAATTCCACAGATGATTGGACGGAGCTAGGACGTGCGCTCGTCGGAAACATGTCTTACGAGGAAGCTCTCTATGCCTACGATCAGGCTACAGAGATCGATCCTGAGAATAAAGAGGCATGGATGGGCAAGACCGATTGCCTGTGCTTCTTGAAGAGATCTGCAGAAGCTAAAGAGTCCGCAGAGAAAGCCCTGAAGTTATACAATCAGTCCCTGGAAAAAAATTCATCGGATTTCGACTCATGGATGGCAAAAGCCCACATTTACAGCAGCCTGGCGTGGGCAGATCGAGCGGGTTTCAACGAGAGCTATCTTGAGTCATCCCTTCTGGCAGTCTCAAAAGCGCTTCATATCCAGCCAAACAACTCCAGCGCGCTTCTTTTTCAGGGGGGTGCTCTCTCCAACCTGGGCAGATATGAAGAGGCCCTCATTGCCTTCGATAGAGCCCTGGAAATAGGCTTTCCCCCATCAGAAAGCTGGAGAAATGAGGCACTGGCCGAGGGCAGAGGTCTGGCTTTAGCAGCTCTTGGAAGGGTCGATGAGGCAGAAAATTCCTACAAGGATGTTCAGGACGCTGCGAAAGATCAGTTGGAGACTGCAAACAGCACAGCAGAGCAGGTGGAGTCCTGGATTCACCTGGGAATGCTTCTGCAGGAACAGGGCAAATTGACAGAAGCCCTGCAGGCCTTTGACAACGCTACAGCCCTGGACCCGAAGAGCGCTTTCTCATGGAAGGTCAAAGGCTACATTCAAGCAGTGTGGCTTGGCAGATACGATGAAGGTTTGGATGCCCTGAACCGTTCGCTAGATATCGAGCAGTCTGCCGACGTCTGGGAGGTAAAGGCAAGGGTCCTTTGCGAGTTGGGACGCTATGATGAGGCAATAGATGCTGTGAATCGATCTCTTTTGCTCGATCAGAACTTCAGCAGAGTCTGGCTGGTCAAGGGACACGTCCTGCGAGAGCTGGGACGGCATCAAGAAGCAATGGAAGCCTATGATCGATCAGGGGGAATTTATGGCGAGCAGCTCTACAGCGGCATGGGCTTTTCGCTGGCTCATTTGAACAGGAGCGATGAAGCATCTCAATCATTCAACAAGTCGCTAAATGAAGCCAATTTGGTGCTTGCCAGAGATCCTATGTCTGCGTATGCCTGGTTTTGGAAGGGCGAGGCCTTGCGCGGGCTGGGTCAATATCATGATGCTCTGCAGTCATATGAGCGCTCCCTAGAGATAAGCTCTGAGAAGGCCATCTCATCATGGAGAGGCATGGGCTATGCATTGGAGGATCTTGGTCGTGTCTCTGAGGCAAAAGCCGCATTTTCTAGAGCCGTTGAGCTGGGATATAAGGGCTGAATCCAGTGGCCCTCATCTTTCATTTCCGGCTGTGTCTGTTATGACCAAGAATTGCAGGCATCTGCACAGAGCCTTTGCGATCTTGAAGTTGATGCTTTTGCCGATTTCGATAACTGTAGCTAGCGCCTCCGCCAGTGAAATCTGCAGCGACCTCTCCGGGCGCTGGACTGTCAGCTACGAAACGGACATCGTTGGCCTCCAGGATCGACTTGCCGGTGGCAGCACGCTCATACTGTCAGCAGTGGATTCATCACTTCAGGGCAGGGCAAGTCTGGGAAATAGAAGCGATGGCAACCTCATCGGATGCTGTTCGGATGGCGCATTTCGCGTGGCCATCACCTTCCGCCATGATCCGACCCTGTTCGTTCGGCTGAACGGAAGGTCAGACGATAGAGATATAATTGGCAGCTATGCCGCCACCTTTAGCGACGGCGGATTCTCTCAGGGCTCATTTCGTGCTGTGCGACTGACCACAGGCAAAGGCGATGTGGTGAACCCATCATCCTGGACGGGGCAGGCAGGCTTTCCTTCTCAGGATCAAGATCTTCAGGCAGAGCCTACCCACTATCTTGACCCGGAGTCAAACTGGAGCCTGCAGCAGGAAGGCGGTGCAAGAGAAATATTTGTGATCACCTACAAAAGAAACACCATTCTCATGTGCAGAAATAGGCCGCTGATCTGGCAATGGTGGCTCTAAGATCCACGAATGCCCAAAAGATTTATCATTAAATGATATTAGTATTGATAGTAGTATGACTAAACGTGTTTAGTTCCCAATTGCACCTCATAGATTAAGGAGACTGCCTGCTATGATTGATTGGAATGCCATCTGGAAGAAGGAATTTCAGGCCTCAAGGCTGAGCAAAGAGAATTACTACGACCAAGAAGCAAGGGCAAAGAGCTACGATGCGTCAGAGAACATCTGGAGAGACGGAAGAAAGAGAGCTGCAGAACTCAACCCCAATCCATCCTGGTCAGTGCTGGATATCGGATCAGGGCCGGGAACTTTGGCGATTCCTCTGGCACAGAAAGCAAAAAAGGTAACAGTAGTTGAGCCATCTCTGGCCATGATACGTTGCTTGAAGAGCCATCTGGCAGAGAATGGCCTTACCAATGTCGCTATAGTCAATTCACGTTGGGAGGATGTGTCTTCAGAACAATTGGAAGCGCATGATATGGTCATTGCCTCCTACTCATTGAACTTTGAGAACATTCAAGAGGCTCTGCTCAAGATGAATCGGTTGGCTAAAAGGATGGTCATCCTCTATTGGTTTGCAGGAATCACAAACTGGGAGAGCATTCGTTTGGATCTGAATCCTCAAGTCAACGGTCATCATCTGGCTAATTCTCCTAAATGCAATATCCTCTATAACCTTCTCTATGATTTAGGACTCTATCCTGATTTAGAGGTCCAGCGAGCTGCAAGCTTTCCCAGAGAGTATTCGGAAATCGATGATGCATTGCTATATCTCAAAAGCACTCTTAACCTCTCAGATGATGATCGCGATGGTGTTCTGCGCAAATACATCGAAGACCACTGGCGCCAGAAGGATGGCAGATTGTTCATGAATGATAAAACGACATATGTTAAACTCTCCTGGGTGCCTGGAGAATCAAAAGGATAATCGCAGAACTGATTGATCTTGAACTAAATTCAAGTAGCAATATTTAATAATCATATTTTTCTATTGTGTTTTTAGTAAGATATTTACCAATAGATTTATTATCAATGAAGTAGATCCCCACCACCACAAAATCAGTCGATTTCAATTTACCTACAGGAAGAAAATAATATGGGAGTTGAATGGTGAGAATGATACATAAAATTGCATTTGCTCTTGGTCTAGGCATAATCTTAATAACCGCAATCTCTTCTGCAGCTGACTTCACTTTAGGCATCTATGGAAATGCAAACATGGATGACACAGTCGACGAGCAAGATATAGCCTATGTGGAAGATGTAGTCCGCGGTTCTAAGCCCGCCACTAATCTGACCGACGCAAATTATGACGGAAAGATTGACCAACAGGATATTGAACAGATCAATCGGATCATTGAAGGAATAGACTCAAGCATTACGTTTTTGGATTCATCAGGAAATACTGTGACTGTGAAGAAGCCTATAGAAAAAATAATTCTCATCAGCGCAGGCGAACAAGGCGAAGCTCTCAGGATCTTGCAGTCGCTGGATAAGGTAATCGGTGTAGGAAATAGCCTCAAAGAGAGGAAATATGCTCAGAATCTTTTTCCAGAATTTCGTGATCTGCCAAATGTAGGAAACTGGGATAATTATGAGAAGATTTTATCTTTGCAGCCAGACACCGTTATGGTTTACGATTGGGTAAATCCCAGTGAGATGGAGAAAAATTTGCCGGGTGTAACGGTCTTACGATTTGACTTTTACAAAGGCAGAATAATGCAGGAAGAGATGATGCGCCTTGGATACATATTGAATAAAAAAGAACAAGCCCAAAAGTACATCGAATTCTTCCAAAAAAACATTAAGACAATAGAAGAGAGAGCAAAGCAGATACCCGATGAGGATAGGCCTTTGGTATTCCAGGAAAGCGGAAGTGAGGCATACCGCACATTCAATCGAGCCGGAGGATGCAGCTACCAGATAGAGACTGCCGGTGGCCGCAGCATTTCATCAGATCTGCAGGGTGGCCCCACCGGAGCTTTTGTAGTAGACCCAGAATATTTGATCACAAACAATCCAGAGTTCATAATCAAGATGGCCGGATGGGGCTACTCGGAAGGTGGATATGGCGGAAATTCCAGCGGCATGATTGAATTGAGAGAGAGCATCACCAACCGCACAGAACTTGCAGAAGTAAAAGCACTAAAAGATGATAACGTATACGTAATAGCCTATGATGTGCTTTATCCTCCAGGTATGCCGATTTCTATTGCTTATTTTGCAAAATGGTTCCATCCGGACCTCTTTGCAGACTTAGACCCCGTAGCAATACACCAGGAATATCTGGATGAATTCCATAATGAACTCAATTGGAATGTGAAGGAAAGCGGAATCTTTGTGTATCCGCCACTAGCGAATTGAGACAGACATAATATGATGGCACGCATAGAACGCTGTCGAGCTGGTTTGTATCTTCTTCTCTTGCCAGCTCGCAATTTTTCTCTCAAAAAGATTTTAATACTAAATAGTACTACCATGAGTATTAGTATGAGGATGTTGGTTGAGTATCCGGATTGATTCTCTTAAAACCCACATCACCATGCTCATTATGCATCCATACCACCAATATCGATAATACAAAGAAAGCAGGCGATAAAATAATGAGAACAGATAGATTGAGATCTGCATTGGTTTGCATCACAGTGGTTTTTATAATCTCTCTAAGCATCGGCTTGCAGGCAATTGCAGCCGATTCTGGCACAGATAAATCCTCCGGCGGCAGCGAATCAGACCGAGAGGCAGTGACCTTGCGGGCAGGATTGTACACCCAGGAGTATCCGTCGGTCTTCAATGCCCTTAGGCGTCCCTCTTACAACCAGCTAAACGAGCTGTTTGCAGTGACTCACGTCGGCCTGGCGGTATTCGGCCCTGATTTCACACCAGAGCCGTGCCTGGCCAAGAGCTGGGAGGTGGCATCAGATGGTCGCTCTATCAAGTTCCATCTTGTGGATAATGCCACCTGGCATGACGGCACACCTGTTCGCGCTGAAGATGTGAAGTTCACTTATGAATACTGGCGAGACAACCAGCTATATCGCCAGGGCGGCTGGTTGAATGAGTATCTTGATAGGGTCGATGTGGAGGATGAATTCACCGGGACCGTATACCTCACACAGCCCTATGCTTACTACTTCATCAAATCACTCTTCCCTTCTGTATATATCGTTCCAAAACACATCTGGGAGAAGGTCGATAAACCACGCGAGTATGGAGAGCCGGATGGAATGATTGGATGCGGCCCATTCATCTTCGAGAAGATCGATAGAGATGCTGATACGGCCTACTTCAAGGCCAATCCCGATTACTTCCGGGGATCGCCCGCAATTGATAGAATCGAATGGAAGCACTACCGAACTGTGGACTCAACTCTCTTGGCCCTCAAGAAAGGAGACATCGATGTGATAATCGATGAGGCTCCCTCAGGCGTCCTTGTACCCTCGCTCATGAATGAGAAGGGCCTGACCATTGAGGTAGGGCCTAACCCAGGGCTTCCTTTGCTCATATTCAACTACAAGAAATATCCATTAAATCAGACGATGTTTCGCCGGGCGCTGTCCTACGCTATTGATTATCAGTCACTCGTGGATGCCATCGAGGCTGGGTACGGTGAGGTTCCGGGGGCCGGAATTCTGCCGTCCTGCATCGTTGAGTCCAATCCAGAGATCCCAAAGCTGGAATTCAACCTGACCCGGTCCAATGAGATCCTTGATTCACTTGGATTTCTGGACAGCAATGCAGACGGCATCAGAAACCTGCCAGACGGCTCAGAGTTGCAGTTCCAGGTTATTGCCTGGACGGACGGCAAGGACATGAGGGTGGCAGAGATGTTGAGCTACATGTTCAAAAAGGTGGGAATAGACCTCCAGCCCTATACCAATGAGCTATCAGTCTTGCAGAAGATGGTCTGGGAGGATCGAGACTACGATATGCACATAGACTTCCATGATCCATATATGACAGCCCTCGGATTTGCCACCATCGATCTGGTCCCGATGCAGTATGGAACCTGCACCGATCCGCAGTTCTCTCAACTTTACAATGCCACTATGTCTGCTAAAGATCCTGATGAGCTTAGAAGAACAGTCTACGATTTACAGGATTACTATTCGGCTGAGCTTCCAGGGATCGCTCTATACTGGAGCAAGTCGATTTATCCCTATCGGAGCGACAGGTTCGAGGACTGGGTGCCGTTGGAAGGATATGGACTGACCAGCCATCAGTCGTGGTTTAATGTGAAGCCTGTGAATGGATGAGGGGCGGCACAAGATTTTGCTGCCTTTTGTTTAATCTTTTTTAAAAAATATGATTGATAGGAAAAAATGACGGCGCGTACGAGCTACCTTGCAAGACTGATCCTTCGCTACTCCATCACTCTATTCATAATAATCACCCTGGTCTTCCTGATTCCCAGGATGATGCCAGGAGACCCATTCATCAGCTTGCTTGGTGAGGACGTCTACTACCGATCTCCTGAACTGGTATCAGCACTCAAAGCCGAGTATGGATTGGACAGGCCGCTGCCTGAACAGTATATCTCCTATCTTTATGGCCTTCTCAAGGGCGATCTAGGCTACTCCATTCATTGCTCTCAGCCGGTCTGGGATGTTATCACCTACAAGATGAAATGGACAGTTGTGCTGCTGCTTCCATCAGCGGTCTTGGCAGCAATTCTTGGCATAGTATTGGGATCGATTTCAGGCTGGCAGCGCGGCCAAAGAACGGATACGAGCATCACTACGCTGTTCCTCTTCATCTACTCAATGCCCCACTACTGGCTGGCCATGTTCTTCGTGCTCATCTTCGCCTTCTACCTGGGGGTCTTTCCCTTAAGCGGCATCACCGGAGGCGGCCTCGTTGGATGGAGAAAGCTGCAAGATATCCTATGGCACATGGCTCTTCCAGTCACAGTGCTGACGCTATTTGGCGCCACATACAACTATTTCATCATGAGAGGCTCGGTTGTGCAGGCCTCAAGAGAGAGCTACGTGCTCACTGCACGGGCCAAGGGCCTCAGCGAGAGGGATGTATTATTCAGGCATGTGCTGAGAAATGCCATGCTTCCATTGGTCACAGTGATCGCTCTGGACTTCGGCTTCATGGTCTCCGGGGCCCTGCTTGTCGAGATTGTCTTCTCCTGGGGAGGAATGGGAACGCTGGTCTACGATGCTGTGCTGGCTCGTGACTATCCGCTGCTGCACGGCAGCTTCCTCGTGATCGCAGCCTTCGTGCTGGTATCGAACTTCCTGGCGGAAGTGATCTATGCGGTGATCGATCCGAGAATTAAGGGTAGATGACACCACATGCGATTCTATGATGCACCAGATCTCCGAAGACAGAGCTGGCCGGTGCTCTTTGGTCTGCTCCTTCTCGCAGTCTTCCTTCTTCTTGCAGTATTCGCTCCATTTATCGCTTCCTACGACCCCTGGGAGCCGGGAAAGCCCTTCCTGCCACCAAATAAAGAGCACCCTTTGGGAACAAATGACATCGGCCAGGACATATTCAGCGAGCTGGTTTACAGCACGAGAATCTCCCTTTCAGTAGGCCTTTTTGCCTCCTTCATCTCTGTAGCCATCGGCACTCTGGTGGGCTTGTTCTCAGGGTACCTGCGAGGAATGACTGAAGAGACTTTGATGGGCCTAACGGATGTCATTCTCATCATACCAGCCATGCCGCTCATGATCATCCTCGCAGCTCACACGGCCCCCAGCATCTGGAACATCATTCTCGTCGTCGGACTGCTCTGGTGGTGCTCTACTGCACGAGTGGTTCGCTCCCGCGTCCTGCAACTGCGAGAGATGCCTTTTGTGGAGGCCGCCCGATCTCTTGGCGCTACAGACACATACATTATATTCCGGCATATCCTTCCCAACACCCAGCAGGTGATCTTCGCAAAGTTCATTCTGGTCGTGGCCGGAGCCATGCTCACCGAAGCCTCCCTGAGCTTTCTGGGCCTTGGTGATCCCCTGCAGAAGAGCTGGGGGATGATGCTCAGCTATGCATTCTCTCGTGGCGGATTTCTCAATGGCTACTGGTGGTGGTATCTCCCACCGGGAATCTGCATCTCACTGGCCGTATTGAGCTTCGTCCTCATTGGTTTTGGCCTCGAAGAGCAGGAGAGAGATGACGTTAAAACAAGCTAGATAGTTAGAATTTTATGATATCGTTATGGTTAATAGTTATGATTAATCATGATGCCACATTCAAGTATAATACTTTAGAGCAATACCCATCATGATATCTACATTTCATTTAACTTGGATATTTAGTGTGCGAGCTTAATCATATTTGATCGTACAAACACCAAACTTTAGTAAAATCTTATATACTAAGAGTGTGAAATAGTATATTATGAAAAGAAATAACCACGCTACAGGCTTGAAGAAAACTAAAAAATCCGAGATTCGGTACTTCGATGACGACCTCAATCCTGTTCCCAGAGACAGAGCCACCTGGGCGGTAGTCCGCGAGGTGGACGAGAACGGAGCCCTTCTCTTTGAGGCTCAGGGATTTATAGATTAAACCGTTTCCGGAAAAAAGATTAGTTTTATATTAAATTTATATTTTTAATGTGTATACTTATATTTAGAAATATATTAATTCTCATAACCATAGCTGCTTTCAGCCCTGAATTTTGGGTCCAGCCGCACTCTTATCCCTTCACCTAGCAGATTGAATGCGAGAACTACAGTTGTTATGGCGATTCCTGGAAAGATCATGACCAGCGGATGAGTTCGCAGGAAGGGACGCGCATCGTTCATCATTGCTCCCCACTCAGGAGTTGGCGGCTGCACGCCTAGCCCCAAAAAGCTCAGAGACGCGGCACCTAGAATAACGTACCCTACACTCAATGTGGCCATGACCAGCAGTGAGGGAAGAATATTGGGCAGAATATGCCGGCTCATGATATAGAGATCAGAGGCACCCAGGCTTTTAGCTGCCTCCAGGAACTCCTTTCCCTTGAGGGCCAGGACACTGCTTCTCACGAGCCTCGCATACCCAGTCCAATCCACGAGTATCAAGGATAGCATGAGATTGGCAATTCCTGACCCAAGAAATCCTATCACAGCCAGGGCCAAGAAGATGCTCGGAAAAGAGAGAAAGGCGTCAACCACTCGCATGATGGTCTCATCAACCACTCCACCAAAATAACCAGCTGTAACCCCCAGCACCATGCCGATCAACGAAGAGAAGAGCACTACAGCAATTCCTATGAAAAGAGATATTCTGATGCCAAACACAATGCGGCTGAAGATGCAGCGGCCCAGATGGTCAGTTCCCAGCGGATATTCGTAGCTTGGGTCCTTGAGCCGCAGTTGTGGCTGGGCCTTTTCAGGGTCGTGCGGCGCAATCCACGTTGCGGAGACCGCGAGAAAGAGCAGACATGCTATCGTCAGCATGGCCAGCTTGAATCCCAGATCAACTCCCTGTTTCATGAATGAGCCTCGGATTGCAGTATCGATAACAAACATCGGTCAGTAGGTTCAAAGATATGGTCAATAACGAGAGAAAAAGCATACAGCCCAGTATTACAGGATAGTCCCTGCAGTAAATGGAACGGGTCATGAGACTGCCGATTCCAGGCCAGGCAAAGACTGTCTCCACAACAGCGGATCCATTGAGCAGATAGGTAAAATTCAGACCGACCATTGTGACTACTGGCAAGAGAGCATTTCTCAGAGCATGTCTGAGCACCACAGACCTCTCCGTCAGCCCTCTGGCACGGGCTGCGACAATGTAATCCTGCTCCATTACTTCGAGCATGCTTGTGCGCATCATTCTGCCGGTTACGGCGGCAGCGGATATTCCAAGGGTGAGCGCCGGCAAGATCATGTGCTCGATGTCTCCACCGTCTCCATATCCAGCAACAGGAAGAATGTCCAGCCTGAGGGCGAAGAGAATGATCAAGAGATAAGCCAGCCAGAAATTAGGCACGGATACTCCCAGCAGAGATAAAGAGAGGCCAAGTCCGTCTATGGCTGAGCCTCTTCTCACCGCAGAGAGAATGCCCATAGGAATGGATATCAAGAGAGATATGAATAGACTGATCAGAGACAGCCGCAGCGTGGGAAGGAAGCTGCTGAAAACCGCATCAGATACCTTCTCCCCGGATGTGAAGGAGTACCCGAGGTCTCCCCGGACTACCTTTGACAGCCAGCGGACGTACATGACTGGAGCCGGATCATTGAATCCCTCTCTAGCTCGAAACTCCTCTACAGCTTTTGGATCAGGCGGACCCTGGGGACCTGTGAGCAGGACCTCGGCAGGGTCTCCCGGAGAGAGATAAAAGAGGGAGAAGGAGATGATTGATACCAGCAGCAATACTGGCAGCAACAACAAGAGTCTTCTCAGAAGAAATGAGAGCATTCTACAGCCTTTCCTTCTCACCCGTCACCAGGAAGACGGTGTCGGAATTTGCCAATCGGAATGATAGACTGGCGTTTCGTCTGTAAAATCTGTTGACATCCTGCAAGCGATCGACAGCGACCATCTTGAGGCCAGCAGCTATAAACAAATCCTGGCAATTGTCCGGCCTGGAGGTCCGATAGAGGGGCAGACGCTTTTCTATCGGCTGATAGAACCTGGAAAAGGGCACAGGATTTCGATCATCTGTGAAGCTTGTCAGACGGTCCGACACCCATCTGGATATCCTCTTCTTGGGCGTGGGATCAAACCAATTTCCGTCAATTGCGATGATCCTGCCCCCTGGGCGCAAGACGCGCATCCACTCGGCAATGGCCCTCGTCGGGTCGGGTAGCGTCCAAAGGAGATGTCTGCTTGTCACCAGATCGAAGGACGAGGACTGAAATGGCAGAGACTCTGCGTCTCCAATGCATAGTCCAAGATCCCGTTTCCGATTAAGACAGGCCTCTTTGGCAAAAGACAGCATCCCTGCCGATAGATCGACGCCCGTTACATTCAGGCCCATTTCATCCAAAATGAGGAAGAGAAATCCGGTGCCTGTTCCCACATCCAGCGCCTTAAAGTCATCTCTTTCAGCCAAAAATGGTGCTAGGCATTTCTTCCAGATCTCTCTCTCCTCATCCTTGCTTGCGACAACGCCACGGCCATAGCTCCTGCTTCTCAGATTCCAGTATCCGGCTATGACCTCTTTGGTCTGCAACTCTAGCCCTCGATGGATAGCTCAGGCGTCAGGAGGTTGATCTCACTGGATGGATACAGCTTGTATCCTTTGACTTTCTTGTTCGCCCCTGCCAGCTCATTGAGATAGAAGAGGTATATCTCTGGGCAGTCTTTATTCACCTGCTCTTGAACCTTATTGTAGTATTCAGCCCTCTCTTTATCATCGAATGTGGCTCTGGCCTTCGTCAGCCATTCGTCCACATCTGCATTGGAGTAACCGGTCTTCTTGGCCTCTGCGCCTGTGGACTCAAAGTGCTTGGAGAAGAAGTAGTCCGGGTCTCCGGTTGTGCCTGTGCTCCAGGAATATAATGCCAGATCGTAATCTCCGTCGGACAGTACGCCGCTCAAAGCGCCGGAGTCCAGGATCTCTACTCCGCACTTGATGCCGATATCTTCCAGTTGAGATGCCACGACCTCGGCTGATGGCTTGTTCTCAGCTCGGGACGTGTAGGTCTTAATGGTGATATTGAAGGGCGCACCCTGGAAATCAAGCCAGCCGTCTCCGTCTTCATCTGTAATTCCAGCATTGCTCAAAAGCTCCTTGGCCCTGGCCGGGTCATGCTCATATGCCACCAGCTCATCGTTGGCAGACCATGGATTCTCGGAGGTGAAGACGCCAATAGCTGGAACGCCGCCAATTCCCTCTAAAGCAGTATCCACAATCTCCTGACGATTGATGGCGTAGCTCAAAGCCTGGCGGACTGATATATCATTGAAGGGCGCCTTATTCATGTTCACATAAATGAGGTTCTCTCGCATGGTTTCCATGCTCAAGATTTCGAGATCTTGGTTCTCCTTGAGACCTGCTACCTCGCTTTGGGGCAATCCCCTCGCAATGTCCACATCTCCTCCTTCAAGCTGCATGGCTCTCGTCATTGAGTCGGAAACGAAGTAAAGGACGGCGCCGTTGAGTTTTGCTTTTTCGCCCCAGTAATCGTCATTTCTGACGACCGACAATGAAACTCCCTTCTCAAAGGATTCGAACTTAAAGGGACCTGTGCCCACAGGGGTGGTATTCAGGTCCACGTCGGGCTTGACAATGGAGAACAGGGGATCGACCAGAGTGGCGATTGCAGGAGAGTAGGGCTGCTTGGTGTTGATGACAACCGTCTTATCATCAGCAGCCTGGACAGACGCAATGAAATCAAGCTCACCATGACGAGAGTTCGAGGAGTCCATGACTCTTTGCAGAGAATAGACCACTGCATCTGCATCAAGTGGTGTGCCGTCATGGAAGGTCACGCCTTCCCTCAGACTGATCCGATACTCGGTATCGCTGACTTGGTCATATCCTGTTGCCAAAGTAGGCACGAGATTCATGTCCTCGTCAAGAGAAAAGAGAGTCTCGTAAATGCCTGCTTCATGCAGATACCAGCCTGTGTACTTGTAGGCCGGGTCCAAGTTGTCATCAGGCCCGAAGAGCATATCTGCCTTCAGAATATTGCCTGAAGAACTTGAATCTGCGAAAACGGTGGACGACAGTGATGTTATTACAAATAGCGTAGTAAATATCGTTAGTAGCATTTTATGTGGTAGCATTCATAATACACCAAGGAAAATGTTTGATATACATAGTAATAAGTATTTCGATATTAGATCTCAAGAGATAGACATGGTATTCAAATTCGTCTCAAAGAACATAACCGATGAAGCCAGCAGCTATGCTGCCAGGCTTAAATGCTTCAGCGCCAATGCCAGATTTTATCTTCTGTTCGTCTTTCTAATCACCCTGAATGTAGGAATCTATGGAGTCATCTTCAACCTGTATATCATGAGCCTGGGCTTTGGGGAGGATTTTTTAGGGCTGATACTGTCCATCTCCTCAGTATCTATCGGGATCTTTGCAATACCAGCTGCTTTTGTCTGCGATCGCCTGGGCCGGAAGAGGACGCTATTGTTGTCATCTCTACTTCTCGCGGTCTCCCTTCTAATCCTCTACAATTCCGCATCCAGGTGGCTTTTGATCGTATTCAGCATCGCCTATGGGGGTGCAATGACGCTCAGCCTTGTCACGGGGGCGACATTTTTAGTGGAGAACTCCACACCCTATGAGAGAATGCATCTCTTTTCCATGTATTCGATCGTCTATTCAGTAGCCACGCTCACAGGAAATTTGGTGGGTGGCTACTTCCCAGACGTTCTGGCAGACGTTATGGCAGATCTTCCATCAAATCTGCTGGTTCTTGAGGCCGGCAGATGCACGGAGTATCGACTGACCTTGTACCTGTCTCTTGCAGCAGTCATCTTCTCACTGATTCCTCTTGTGCATATCAAAGAGACGATTGTCCCGGAAGGCTGCGGCATTTCCGGTGCGTTCAAGCTCTACAGATCAACATTCAAGTCCCACAGGGTTCGAAGGATGCTCGTCTTTTACTGTCTCTTAGGAGCTGGGTGGGGCACTGCTCTACCCTATTTCAACGTATTCCTGGATGTAGTTCATAAAGCAAGCCCGACTGAGATTGGATTGATTTTTTCATCTGCCCAACTGATAATGATGGCAGGGTATTTTCTGGTGCCTGTGCTTGTCGAACGAAATGGGAGAGTCAAGCTGGCATCAATGCTGCAGGCTATGTCCATACCATTTCTGCTGATCTTCACATTCTCATCGAGCCTGCTCCTAGCAGCCTTTGGTTATGTGATGCGCTATCTTCTCATGAACATGGCAAACCCAATCCTTAACAGCTTCAAGCTGGAAATAGCTGAGGCAAGAGAGAGATCGATAATAAATAGCTCAATGTGGATGGCATGCTATACATTCGTGGGAATTGGAACATATGCAGGCGGGCTGATGATGGCAGCAGGCAGGCCGGAAATGCCTTTCATGACAACGAGTGCAATATATCTTGCATCAGCAATATTTTATTATATTTGCTTTAATGACTTCGAACGGATCCAAAATAAATAGGGACGAAAAGGATATTTCATGGGAAAACCGATCTCAAATGATGGCCGTCATGGGCTAAAAGACCCGTATCATGTCGGCTTTGTTCTGGATGGCATCAAGGCCGCATGGCCTATATGCCTGGGCTACCTTCCCCTTGGCTTTGCCTTCGGCGTTCTGGCCCAGAAGGCAGGGTTGGATTTGCTCGATATCGCACTCATGTCGATATTGGTGTATGCCGGAAGCTCTCAGTTCATCGCAGTGGCCATGATCAGTGGAGCATCTGCGCCTGTGTCCATCATTCTGACGACATTCGTTGTCAATTTAAGACACTTGTTGATGAGTTCGTCCCTGGCAGTCCATTTGCACGGAGAAGGGAAAGGATTTCTATCAGTCTTCGCTTACGGCGTCACGGACGAAAGCTTCGCGGTAAATATGGCAAAATTTAGAGATGGGGGATGGCATCGCTATCAAGCCCTGGCAGTCAATCAGATGTCCAATTTTACCTGGATAGGGAGCACAATTCTCGGCGGCTATGCAGGGCAGTCCATTCCCGCCGGATGCTATGGAATAGACTATGCGCTGAGTGCCATGTTCCTTTGCCTGCTGACTTTTCAACTCAGAGGGCGGCAATACTTCTTAACGGCCATCATGTCCGGAGTCGCAACAATCGGCTTCGCTCTTATTGTTCCCGGAAACGGCTTTGTTATTATGGCCTCGCTCTTCGGTGCCACTGCGGGATTTGCGCTTAAAAGATATGCTCAAAGAAAGAGAGGATCGTATGTTTAAGACCGAATACATCCTGCTGATAGTCGGAATGGGACTTGTCACCTATATTCCGCGCTATCTTCCGTTATTCATTCTTGCCCAACGAAATCTCCCTCGCGGGTTCATCGAGTGGCTGGACATGGTCCCTGTAGCGATTCTGAGCGCCCTTGTATTCTCAGAGATATTTCTTTCCGGCCCACCGCGCCATTTGGACATGCTGCAAATCAAATCGCTGGTGGCAATTCCCACGTTTCTCATCGCCCTCAAGACTAAATCGCTCGGTGGAACAGTGATTTCCGGGATGATACTCTTCTGGCTGGCAGAAAAAATCAGTTGATCTCCAATCAGAGCAGCATCTCACTGCAAAAAAATAATGGTTATAATTTAATGACAGCATTTGTGCGGATGCTTGTGATCAGCATCGTGGATATGCTCATGGACGTGATTCTTGCCATCATGCTCGTGGGCATGTTCATGTTTATCATCAGTGTGACAGCACATTTCTCATTCACCTCCCATCGAATTTATTTAGCCTATTTTAGCAGCATACACTATAAGGCGATTCAACTATAAAACAGTTTTCTTTCTTAGATTATAGTATTATGTGGTGCAAAATCAAGTGACTATACATTTTTATAACATATTACCATAAGATACATAATCCTTCGCGAAGATAACTTTCTAAAAGAATAATAAGTAATAAGATCTGTCTTGTATTATGGCCAATCTGCCAATTAGATCCAATGCCAGCTCATTTCACCAGCCTTGGATTCTGCATAATCATTATCCAATTAGGTCAGACATGTTATGCGCAGTTTGAAATTATGAGCGCATATCTGAACAGCCTAAAACAGCACTACATGAATATAGAAGTGTAGTAAATGTTTTCATGCAATATATTTTGGTGATTCTAAATGATATTGACAAATTAATGGTCTGAAAACATCGTATGCCAGAATTTGTGATTTAGTAGCAACCTTTAATAGGATAATCACATAGTAGCCTACTAATGCCTCTGCTTGATATAATCAACCTCAGAACCTATTTTCCATCTCCCGACGGCATGGTAAAAGCGGTAGATGCGATAGACCTCCAAATCGAAAACAGAGAGCGATTGGGCCTGATTGGCGAGACTGGCTGCGGCAAGACAGTTCTCGGCATGTCCATCATCCGACTTCTGGTTCCTTCAACGAGGGTCCAGGGCCAGATAATGTACAAAGAACGGGATCTGCTTTCGCTTAAAGAAGAAGAGATGAGGCTGCTGCGAGGCAGAGAGATCGCAATGATTCTGCAAAATCCCACTATGTCCCTTAACCCAGTGTTGAAAGTAGGAGATCAGATCGCTGAGGTCATTATGCATCACAGAGGGCTGGACAAGAAGCATGCGAGGGCAATGGCTGTAGAGATGCTGGCCGCGGCCATGATAGAAGAGCCGGCCAGGAGAGCGAACCAGTATCCTCATGAGCTGTCCGGAGGGATGAAGGAGAGAGTCATGATCGCGATGGGTTTGGCCAGCAAGCCCTCTTTTATTATCGCAGATGAGCCTACAAAAGGCCTGGACGCCGGCACCAAGACGGAGATCGTCCGGCTCATCAGAGACATGACTAGAGGTCGATCCATGCTCATGATAACCCATGACCTGGCTGCGGCTGGCGAGATTTGTGATAGAATTGCCGTCATGTATGCGGGTGAGATTTTAGAGGAAGCGCCTGCCGAGACCATCCTGAACGATCCGCATCATCCATACACCCAGGGATTCATCGACTCCCTGCCAAGCCGAGGGCTTCACCCAATTCCAGGGTCCAGTCCATCTCTCGTCAATCCGCCTCAAGGTTGTCGCTTCCATCCTCGCTGTCCGAGAGCTACGGACGAGTGCAGGAGAGAGCATCCGCAGATGATCGAATTGGAGAAAGGACATTCTTTTAGGTGTTTCTTATGCGCTTGATTGAGGTCTCAGAACTGAGCAAGTACTACTCAGCAGGATTATTGAAGAAGCAATGCACAAAAGCAGTTGATGGAGTCTCCTTTCAGATAGATCGAGGCGAGACCCTCGGGCTTGTAGGAGAAAGCGGTTGTGGCAAGACCACAGTGGGCCGTCTGCTTCTCAGGTTGATCGAGCCCACATCAGGAGACATATTCTTTGACGGCATAGATATAACAAAACTCAGTCGAGAGGAGATGAGAAGACAGAGGCCCAGAATGCAGATGATCTTTCAGGACCCGGAGTCCTCGCTCAACCCCAGAATGAGAATTGGCGAGAGCATAGCAGAACCTTACCGCCTCGGATTAAAGGGGCGAATGAAAAGCGACGAGATCGAGGACCGAGTCATGGAACTTGTGAATATCGTTGGATTGAATCCGGAACATGTGAACCGCTATCCATACCAGCTCAGCGGCGGGCAGAACCAGAGAGTAGTCCTGGCCAGAATCCTGGCCGTAAACCCGGAGTTCATTGTGGCCGACGAGCCCACAGCATCGCTGGATGTGTCCGTACAGGCTCAGATCCTGCGTCTGATTATGGATCTGCGGAATGAATTCGGCCTGACAATGCTCTTCATATCTCACGACATGGAGGTGGTCAGGCACATGAGCGACAGGATCGCAGTGATGGATGGGGGGAGGATCAGCCGTTTCATGAATCCGGGATCTAAGAATATCTGCTGATTGCTAAAGAGAGCAATGCGACAATTAAGACAACAAGGATCAGCATATTGCTTTCTCCTAATGCACTCATGCCGAGATCCGATTGGCTTGATTCTCCGAACCCATTTCCCGTTCCACTTTCGACCTCATTTCCCGTTCCACTTCCGATCCTATCCTCTCGATCTGTCTCAAACGAATTGTGAGACGCATTAACGATTACCTTTTCTGCCTCGACTCGGATATCCTGGGCACGCGTGTTTGTATAGTATTCGTCGCCCCTCACATCTCGATAGCATATCTGGGTGGGGGGAAAGCGAATAGTTCCAGGTTTTAAAGCCCGAAGTTGATATTCAGACGAACTGGTCTCATTGGGCGAAAGACGGAATGATCCATTGGTTTTACCAGTAACGATCTCGGCTCCTTGCGGCACCGAATCGTCCCAAATTACTGCAGCTTTCTTGTTTCCTGTATTTTCGAACTTGATAGTGATTTTAACCAGATCTCCTGGCTTGATCTTAGAGGGGCTGATGCTTCTTGTGGCCTTGATTAACGGCCCGAAGACATCAATCACAGGCATCTCAGAGCGGATGACGTAGCCCTTATCCTGCCAGACATAACTGGCCTGTGCAGCCGGCAGGCTCAGGCCCATTCCCGTCTTTTTTGCTTCAATTCGATAGCTTTCAATTTTCGTCTCGCCGGGAGGCAGGCTGAGCTGCCAGCTCAGAGATGAATTCGTATGGAAGTCAGATCCTGACGAGTCAGTTATCTTGAGATCAAGCGTCCTATTTCCAGTATTTCTCATAGAGTTAACAATAAAATAATTCTGTGGACAATCCTGCACCTCTTCAGCCCTCTTATGGAACTGAAGGGGACCAAGTATGCGATATATTCCACCGCCAAAAGACTCGTAGGCTATGCCCTCCGGGTCAGCATATTCGGCACGGACCCGAATTGACAGATCAGTGGGCTCAGGCAGGTAGGGTGCCCTCAGGTTTACCTGGATGGGATCTATCTCATTGGTGCCTTTATTCTCGTCCCAGGCTCGTCCTGCGGATACCTTAGATATTCTATACCTTGCGTTTATGCAGGATGGGACCGAGTCCAGGGTTATCTTCAGATTTTCGGCGTCTACTATTCCCTTGTTTTCGATTCGCAATTTCAGTCTCATCTCATCGCCTCCCTGAAATTCGTCCCGATCCCCGGATAAAATCAGGGACAGCTCTGCTGCTGCAGGGAGCTGGACCCTTATCTTGGCAGAGGGGTCGTCCTCCGCCTCACCGCGGGTGATTTCCTCCACAGTCACCTTTATGGAATCGTTCTCTATGAACCACTCTCCAGATTGCATCGCCCTATGGTCAATGGTTTTGTTGTGTTCTTGCAGATCGAGCAGGACCTTGGATGGCCCGGCCTCGTCCAGAGAAAAATCGGTTAAGGCAACTGTATAGTTTCCAATGAAAAGGGCCTCATCCCAATTAAGCTCCCCCTGTATGCCTTCATTCCAGACGACTGCCTGGCCGACCGAGGCCGTAATCAGCACCAAAATCAAAAACCAGATCATGCTAATGCCTTAAAATGAGATACACCGCAACTATCACCAACAAGGCATAGAGATAAATCCTATCGCTATCGTCCAGTGCGCTTGATGGGCTTTTCAGAGGCTTACGTTCCTGAGAATCCGTCTCACTTGAGCTGACGGACCTCTTCTCGTCCTTGGTTATGCTGCTGGTCGATCTTCCAATTGTCAGGTTTTTTGAAGAATTGGTCGATTCCTGATTGTCAATTTCAGTCGTCTTGGTCTTCAGATAGGTATCCTTCTTCGTCTCTGAACTCTTCGTTGACGAGTAGCCCGGCTTTTCCGATGGTACAGCGCTCGCCTTTGCCTCGAAGGAGACGCCTTTAGGAGCATAGAAGACAACCACATCCTCTTTGGAGACGGTGATCTTCCGGGTCTTCTCGTACTCGATACGGGTATCAGTATCCTGCCACTTCACGGATAGGTTATGCTGACCCTCTTCGAGCTTGATTGTTCCCAGATCAGCGGTGCTGTCTTTGTTCACCTCCTTGCTCTTCTCGAAGCCGCCGTCCACATAAAGAAATGCCTCAAGCGAGTTGTCATTCTCGTTGGTCAGCTTCACGGATATGTCGAACTTTTCCAGGGCATCATGAAGGGATGTGTAGAGGTTGACGGATGTCACATCCTCAATAGTCTTCTCTTCATCAGCCTCAAATGATTTCTTGACATCCTCATCCCACCAGGTTATCTTGAAGCGGTGAGGTCCTTTTGACATGGGATAGGTATCGATCTTCGTCTCAGAATCTGCAGAGAGTTCCTTGCTTTCCTTCAGCTCGTCGTCTATGAACAAGGAGACCTTCAGACGCTCGTTGTCATTATTGGTGATGTAGACATGCGTATCATAAACTGTCTCACCCGGGACCAGCTGACTCAGGGAAGAATCGTTCTCCGATGAGTTCGCAGTGGTTGTGTTATTCTCTCCGGAACAATGCTCTGCCAGGAGCATGAGCACCAGAATTATCAGGATCATGCGCGGAAAGACCGCAAATGCATTTCTTCGTCCGGGATTGGGGCTCGGCCACATATTATCATCATGATAACGACGATCCATAAATAGAATATGGTTTGGATTAGTAGCAATAGGTGTTATTATCAATTCACCATTTACATTAAAATTCATAAATTTTAGTTGAGCCAACGAAAAGATTATCTAATGGGATGAAGAACGTCATAATCCAGAGGATGAGATCTTGACAGATATAGCCGTCCAGCTTCTGGTATTGGAGGGCGTGCCCGTTCTGGCATTTGTATATTACCTGCTGCACAAGAAGCAGATGTACCTCTTGGAGAAGGGAAAAGAAGAAAAAGATGATAAAAAATTGAGGTCTGAACGCAGAATCATCAATGGCGTCTTCTTGATGCTCGCAGGGTTCGCCATGATCATAGCTCCAGGTGCTGCCACTTTGGCTGGCATCGAGGCCAAACTTTCCTTTGAGCTTATCCTGGCGAGCCTTGTAGTTCTCTGTGCTGGAATGGCAATGTTGGTCGGTGAAGGGCTGATCAGATATAAAGCCAATATTACCAAGGAACGGGACCCACTGGCGGAGCTCAAATGATAGGTTTTTTCACCCTGAAGTCGATGACCACATTGTGCCTCCTGGGAGCGTAGCTCCTCACAATCCCCTTGTAGAGAGGCTCCCAGCCTGCACCAATTTCCTGGGCGGCTTTTTCTATCAGAGCCTCGTCTTTGTAAAGATCGTCCTCCGAGGCTATGCAGTAGTAATGGACAACGCCACCGGTCTTAGCGGCCTGAATTGCAGGAAGAAGAAACGATGAGGCAGTGTGGGGCAGGTTCATGATCACATGGTCCGCCTGACTTTTATAGCGCCCTGCAATCTGCGCAGAATCGCCCTCCAGAATCTCGATGTGACCTATTTTGTTTAAGCGGGCATTCTCTCTCAGGCATCTCACAGCCACAGGATTCTTGTCGATGGCGATGACTGATGCCCCCTTCCTGGCGAGAAGCAATGAAAACGGCCCCACACCTGCGAACATATCCAGGACCACATCACCCGGGTTTACAAGGCCGGCAATTCGCAGCCTCTCAGTTCCGAGACGCGGGGTGAAATAAGCTCCTTCCAGGTCCACCAGGTAGCGCAGACCATGTTCCTTATGAATAGTAGTGGTACGGACCTCACCTGCAACATGCCGGAACCGACGGGTGCGGTACTCCCCTTCCACATCGGAGATGGGGGCTAAAACCGTTTTGATGCTCTTGTAAGTGGACATCAGGGCGGCGGCCACGCGCTCTTCATCGCCGTCCCCAATCAGGGCAATGTCACCCACTACCTCAAAGCTCGGCATGTAGCCCAGGATGTCCTCGGGACCGGGCGCGCGCACCTCCGGGGAAAAATCGATCATTATGGACTCGAAGTTTGCGATAGCACGAAGCTCAACCTCCGCAGTTTCGTTCATCCCCAAGACCGGCAAGTAGACATGGGATTTATCAGAACTGATCTTTCGGTTGCGGTCAAAATAGCCCATTTCCACCAGGGCTCTTCTCATCTTCTCACCATCTTTTCTGCAGACCTTCCAACCGAGCGTTTTTTCAGGCATCCTGGATGGATTTGGGGTGCCTTCTATTAATATGTCTGCTGCATTCAAACCATCATGCTAAAACGGAAGTCGGGCAGCCGGACAATAACTGCATCTGAGATCTCACAATATGTCTACTGCCCAGTCTCCTGGTACCTGAAGAGATCGGGAGTACAGCCGTATTCGGCAGGCCTGAAGAGAGGAAGGGATGAGCATGAACGAGCAGGAGGCAGGCTGACTGTACTGAAGAAGCGAGAGGCTGCTGCCAGCGTATTCCGATGGATGGGATCTCTCCTTGCACTGGCAGCGATATTGCTCTTAGGGTGGTTTTTACGGATCCATTTTTAGCGGTATTTATACCAATCTTATTGGTTTTGGCCGCGGCCTTCCAGTTGATCTCCAGGAGAGTTGCATCATCGGCAAAATCCATGCGCCTGGCCTATGGAATTCCTGTAGGAACGGTGATCTACTCAGACCTTGACCGCCCGGCCAAGGCACTTCATTGCAGGTCTCTTAACATCAGCGGCAAGCCGGACTACATCGTCAAGGGCAAAGGCAAAAGCCTCATTCCAGTCGAGATCAAAAGCGGTCGAGCCAAAGAGCCCTATGCAGGTCACATCCTTCAACTGGCTGCATACTGCCAGATGGTCGAAGAGAACTACAGGAAGCCGGTGCCCTATGGCATAATTGTATATTCTGATGGCATACAGCATAGAATCAATTTCGATCGAGCCCTGCGTCGCGATTTAGAGACAACTGTCGAGGAGATGAGAAGGTGCATGAAGCATGATTGCCCTGAGAGAAGTCACAACCATAAACAGAAGTGCCTTCACTGTTCTTTTAAAGACAGTTGCAGGAGCAGTCTGACATGATTACACCTCAAGGTCGAGCGGAATTATTATCAATTTCGACGCGAAAAGACTTGAGAGAGAGGGGATTGTTACGAGCCTATGGTTGGCCTTGTTAATTATTCTGATTTTGATGCCTGGTGCATTGGGTCTGCCCGACGAGGCCGTCGGGCGAGTGGTAAGCGTCATCAGTGGCGACTCACTGGGAATAGAGATGCTGACCGCCGATCCGAGGACAAACCCAATCGACAGCATAAAGCTCGCGGATGTCACAGTCCCATCAACAGTAACCCCTGCGGGAAAAGACGCTCAGAAGTATGCTCTCTCGTTGCTCAAGAATCAGACTGTTTATCTGGACATCGAGGATAACACGAAAAGAGCGCGCAACGATTGGAGCCAGTTAATCTGCGTGGTTTATCTGATGGACTCGGACTTCAGGCCGGTCTGGCCGCCAGTGAACAGGATCATGGTAGACGCCGGCCATGCCGTTTTGAGTGAAGACCCCAACAATGAGTTCAACTCGTCTGACTGGTGGCAGGGTCCCCCTAACTACCGGCCAAGCGAGACGAGAGCTCTCTTCTTGTCCATGCTGCAGGAGGCATCTTCATCCGGTCAGGCGACGACATCATCAGAGACCGTTGAGGGAGTAACGACTGCAGATCCCACAAAAGTGAGCATTTTAGGAAGAGACAGCGGCTCCGGGAGCGTTAGCATTGGATACAGGAAATGATTCCTGATGGAAATTAGGATCATCTTAAAGACTCTGGGTCATCTGGCCATCCTGATTGGATTGCTCATGGTTATCCCAGGGCTGGTCTCAGCCATCTACAAAGAGCCTCTGGGAGTGATCTCATTTGGCATCTCTTCGCTATTCGCGGTCATTTTGGGCTTGGCCCTGAATCATGTCGGAGAAGGCTCGAATATGAGCCACAGAGAGGCTTTTGCCACAGTCTCATTAAGCTGGCTTCTGGCAGCATTTTTGGGAGCACTCCCTTACATGCTCCTGGGATTGAACCCGGTGGATGCCATCTTTGAGTCCATGTCCGCATTTACGACTGCGGGTGCCACCATTCTGAGCGAATACAATTCCCAAGGTTACTGGATCATAAACAGGGACCTGGTGCAGGGAAGCCTCGCCTATGCACTGGCTGATGCGGTAGCATCACATCTGCTCGGCAGCCTATCATCATGCATTGTTGACCTGCACTGCGGACTAACCTTAGACCTCAAGGATATGCTTACTGTCAAGGGGACGTATTTTGGACTGCTATTCTGGCGGTCCTTCTCCCAGCTTCTAGGGGGTCTAGGCATCGTGCTGCTGTTCATTGCCATACTTCCAAATCTGGGAGTTGCCGGAAGAGAGCTTTATTCCGTTGAAGGATTGGGGTTGACAAAGGAGGCCCTGACGCCAAAAGTGAAGAACACTGCCAAAGCTTTATGGGGAATTTACCTCGGCCTGGCAGCACTTGAGTCCTTTTTGCTGGTCGTCTCCGGAATTCCGCTCTATGACGCTCTTTGTACCTCCTTTGCCAGCGTTGCCACAGGTGGTTTTTCTCCTGTTGCCTACAGCATTGCTTACTATAACAATATATTAGTAGAGGTCATTGTCTGCATATTCCTGCTTTTAGGAGGCACAAATTTCCTGATCTACTACCAGATCATGCTAAAAAAAGATTTAAAGATTTTATTCAAAGATCCGGAATTCAGGGCCTACATCATGATTATGAGCATATCGGTTACTATGCTGATCATCTGGGGCAAGATTCCCGGAGGCCATTTGAAAGAGCTGCGTTCCGCAATCTTCCAGGTCGTATCTACCATTACCACCACAGGTTTCGTGAACAACTTCGATTACGATGCATGGTCGCTCGCAGCTAAGATCACATTGATACTCTTAATGCTGATTGGTGGATGCATCGGTTCGACCGGTGGCGGAATAAAGGTGGGACGGGTAATGATCGTCCTGAAATACACTTACAACGAGCTGATTCGAAGCATTCATCCCAAGGCAGTAATGGTAGTTAGGCTTGGCAACAAGACTGTAAAAGAGAGTACTGTCAAGTCAGTGCTGCTGTTTGTGCAGCTTTACCTCCTGGTGTTCATTTGCGCAACGCTCGGTTTTGCCATAACCGAATCCGGCAATCCCCAGTTCAGTGCCCTTTCAGCCATCTCCGCAGCATCAAGCTGCCTCAGCGTTGTTGGTCCGGGCTTCGGTGTGGTGGCGCTGGACTTTACCGGGATATCCATGTCAGGACGTGCTCTGGGTACTCTATGCATGTACCTCGGACGCCTTGAAATACTTCCAGTAATACTGATGTTCCTGCCGGAAACGTGGAAAAAATAGGTCATAGTCGGTGAATATTCACTTCGGGAAAACTAGAAGTAAAATGTCCACCAGAGTCAATTATGATATGACACAGAGATGGAACGAATGTTGGGATGCAGCCCCAGATCTGTATATGCTGCTGAAAGAGAGCAAAACGCTAGAGAGTGCCCGCAATAAAGTAGCACGTTACATAGAAGCTAGAGAATGGACATATTCTTGCGACGTGGGAGAGATTGAGACATGGGATTATGTCCTTTTCAAAGAAGCTTTACGTACGCTAAGAGATTGACGCAAAATAAAATGAACAACTTTATATTGTAGAACGTCGTCC
>CAZFFD010000016.1:0-21575 GCA_964518035.1 uncultured Methanotrichaceae archaeon
GGAACTCTTGACTTTTCCATATTATAAAACTCAAACCTATTAGGGGGTCACGACCATCAAGTCTGCTCGTCAAAAAAATGAACAATTGGCCTGGCCCGTTAGCTGAAGAACAGGTTATAGCCGAACTGCAGAACGCTTGTGCTGGAGAGGGCAGCCTTGATCTTCGCACCTGCCAGCCAGCTCTTCGCCTCGAAATTGATCCGGCCATCGTCAGTCATCTTCTTGAATTCTGATATTTTATCCTTCGACCCCACTACCTCATTAATTGTGCTTTCTGTAGTGGTTATTATGATGGATGGATCGTTAAAGCCACCTTTTACGATGCGTTCTATTTTGGCGCTGACTATATCCATCCCGGCGCTAAATACAGATCCGTTGTCCCTGGTTACAATCAAGTTGACCTTCTCGCTGCCGAGCATGCTGGTCAGGACATACGGCGCGCTTTCGATCTTACTATTGTAAATGGCTGCGTTTCTCTCGATGCTTGCCATATCCAGGGTAAATGCATCTGCCATAGAGATCAAGAGCATCAATAAAACCGCAACAGAAAGGATGGACACTCTATCAATTCGCATACTATGTTTTGAGCTTTGATCAGATAAATAACTGTCCACAGAATCCTTTAAGTACAATCTTTTCAAATAGTAAACCATGGACGTCCTGGTGCTCTGCATTGACCGCGATAATGACTTAGGCCGGAAGGGCGGTGTTGAAAGTCCCGTCGTGGGGAAAGAGGCCAATCTCGATGCGGCCTTGAAGCTCGGCATGGCCGATCCCGAGGACTCGGATGTCAATACAATCTTTGGGGGCATCAAGCTATTAGATGAGCTTGTCGCCTCTGGAAAGACTGCTGAGATTGCCTCTTTAGCTGGAGACCTGAAGGTTGGTCTGATCTCCGACAACAAACTCTCGATTCAGTTGGAGTCTCTGCTGGAGAAGCTTCATCCCGATGGAGTGATGGTGGTCTCGGATGGTGCCGAGGATGAGGCGATACTGCCCATCATCCATTCTCGCGTTAAGGTAAACGGCGTGAGACGGGTGCTGGTCAAACAGAGCCCCAACCTGGAGAGTACCTACTATCTTCTCAAGCAGGTCTTCACCGATCCCAAGATCAGCCACACGGTATTCATTCCTCCGGCCCTGGCTCTGCTCATGTTTGCGAGCTTCAGCTTAGCAGGCGCTCCAAATCTAGCGGTTGTGGCCATAACAGGCGCAGTGGGACTCTATCTGCTATTCCGGGGACTTGGCCTTGACGACTCCATGGAGGAGGCCAAGCAGGTTTTGAGAAAATCCCTTTATGCCGGAAAGATCGCTTTCATCACTTACATTTTGGCGGCAATGCTTGTGATCATCGCCACTGTGAGGGGATTTGCCTATTCCTGGCAGTACTACCACGAGCCAATATCTCCCGGATTTTTCATCCTGGTCATGATCTATCTTCATGAGAGCATCTGGTGGTATGTGGTCGCAGCTCTCTGTGTGGATCTTGGCAAGATCATGGACCTGTACCTGGAGGAGATAAGAGATGCTCGCACCATCTCATATCTGTTCTTCTTGCTGGCGACGGGACTGATCATCTGGTCGGCGACTAGCTTCATCCTGGCGAGCAATGCCGATTTGAAATTCGGAATCGGTATGGTGGAGTCTTTGCAGTATCTGGCCATATCCGCGATAGTTGCCATCCTTATAACTGTGATAGGAGTAAACATCTCCAAACGCATTGCTGGAGACGGGCCGGTTCAGCCCATCAAGTGAAAGAATACGAAACGGATGCTATGTGATGCTGCGAATTCAGGCCTCTGGCGAGAGATGTCTATGCGACTTTACCTTTGACTTTTACTGGCAGCATCGGGGATCAAGGCTCGATATGGATGCAACAGTTGACGGCATCAGCTTTCGAAGGATGTCAGAGGCTTTACGTCAGGGGGAGACCGTCAAGATTCTGGGCGACGCAGGAGGCCGCCTGGGATCAAGCCTCGGCGTGGATCTGCTGAGGCTAGGCGGAAAGGGTGGATCCATCGAGGAGACAGGCCGCATAATCGTGGATGGTGATGTGGGCAGCCACATGGGCATAAGCATGCAGCGAGGGGCGATCTATGTCTCAGGCGAGATCAAACCGCCACTTGGAAATGTCGTCCAGATGGAGAGCGATCTGTCCGGCTATAGAAAGTTCGTCTCAGCAACCGAGGTGCTGGAAAAAAGCATCTCTGTACTAGAGCCAAACGCATGCGATAAAGACGGCCTCGCAATCAGTGACGGCATTTTGAGGGATACGCTTGGCGCTAGAAACCCTACCTGCAAGAAGATCCGGCTGCATGGCGATGCAGGGATGAGTACGGGGATACTCATGCGCTCCGGTCTGGTCGAGGTCTTGGGCAATGCCGGTCCCAACACAGGAGTGCTCATGCAGGGCGGAAGAATTGCGGTCTATGGAAGGTCTGGCGACTTCACCGGTGTGGAGATGAGGGCGGGTGAGATCATAGTGGAAGGCGATGCTGGAAGCTTTGCCTGTGCTCGCATGAAGGGTGGCGCAGTCTATGCGAAAACTGGCAAGCCTGTCCCGCCCGCAAAGGTGCAAATGCCAGACAGCCACGAGCAGACGACGATAGCTCAGTCTTTGAAGATTCCAATGCTCTACGCCATGATGTATCGCAAACTATGCCTATAGCAATAAGCTGCAGCTATAAAATAGTATAACAAAGAGCCAGTGCTCTTGTTATTGTCTTAATTTTAAGGGCCCGATCTTCTCAATGGCCACTTCGCCCTCGACGCCCATCACTATAGAGAATATCCACTCGCTTAGCTTGGAACAATGCTCCGGAACGCAATCCTCAATGCAGCCTGCGCAGGGCTCAAAGGCATCAAGCGCCAGCAGTGGATCAAAACGCCTGCCGCGAGACTTCTCAGCGCAGAAGAGCCGATAGGTTCTGATGCCATCCACCGACTCAACCTCTCTGGTGATGAGATTATCTTTGAGGAGCTTGGCCACGATACGGGAGCATTTGCGGGAATCGATCTTCAGGTTCTTCCATAGATCGCTCTGCAAGGCTCCTTCGGGATGCAACTTTATATATTCTAGCGCCTCCTCAGCAGACATTTTTGCCCTCTCTGGATTATTTATTCAATTGGACTTATAAGGATGATGTTGTTGCCGCGTAGAATGACCGATCCAAGAGATCGAGTCTTTTCGCCTCCGATCAGCTCTACGGTCTCAAGCAGGTGAAGGTTCAAATACTCGTCAACGCTGTTAAGAACTCCTTCCAGAACATAACGGGGCGAGCCCTTCATCTCTACTTGAATCTTGCTGCCTACCAGACTCTGTACCTTTTTAGTTGGAAACATAACCAGACTCCTTGATAATCTTACAATGCAATGAATTCGCGAATAAAGTTGAGCGCAATTCTCAGCCGGATATCACGCCTCTTACGCCCTGTACGCTTTTTTTAAGCTCCTTTTCAATGAAATTCTTAAGCGTCATCTGGGAGAAAGGGCATCCTGCGCAGTGCCCTTGCAGCTTTACCTTGACGATTCCGTCTGTGATATCTACGAGCTGAACATCTCCGCCATCTACGCGAAGGCCTTCCCTGATCTTCTCCAGGGCTAGCTCAACTTCTTCCTTGAGGTTTTCCATGAATCACTCAGTCCCCTTTCACCTTTATAGATGTAACTTTGTGCCCTATGATTGTGTACCTGATTCCTTTTAAAGCTTCCTCGAGCTGCTTGATGATCTTTTCGCATTTGTCAGAGCCAACGACGGTGTTTACCATCACACCTGGCTCGGATTGATCTCGGATGGCTTTCAGGGCCATATCTGGGTCCTCGCTCAGCCTGAAGGTCTTCCAGGTTTTTGGAGCCATTCCCTGATATTCTATTAAGTAGAATCCGGTGATGCCGAGTTCCGTCAGCGTATTTATGACCCGAACAAGATGCTCATGATCTACGAAAATCTTGACCATTGTCTTCATGGAGTTCCCCATGCATATATCGGATATCAGACCTTAAATAACTTCGCGGTTATCCTGATGCTATCCAGATATTTTTTTATCCTACCCCGGCTAAGCAGGCCTCATTATGGCCATGAGTGATATCAGAGATGTGCTGAAGAGCAATGGTATCGGCGAGGATGAGATCATCTCCGCGGCAATGCAGCTTTACTTCCCCCATCCGGGAGTTGAGACGCGCGAAAAGGCGGAGGCGGTCTTCCGGCAGGAGATGGATCTGGCCCTGTCCGATCCCAATTTGGCCCTTCTGATTTATGCCGGGGTGCTTTTAGAAGCGGAGGGCAAGAGATGCAATCTTCCGAACATCCACCAAGCCGACTACGATAACGATCTGACTTGCCTGATCGCGGATGAGGTCTTGGGCCTCGCCATTGCTAAGTATGTGGGCGGCTACAAGGGCCTCTTCGATTATGTTCGCTACGACAAGGCCAAGCCGGGGATACTCTCCCGTCTCGGCCCCTTCATGGATGATGTGGTGGCGGGGCTCATCGGCGGAGTCTCTGCCAATATGTATACCCGGGCAGGAGTGCTTAGTGAGAGGAGCCAGCATTGAAGGATCTGCTCTTTGCTCTTAAGTCGGGATTCGGCTGGCTGTCCACCATCCCTGTAGGCATATCTATGGAGGGCATCGAGGCCCTGATGAAGCACGTTTACGTCTTTCCTCTGGTTGGACTGTTCTTGGGCGCCATCCTGGCGGCTGTTGCCTATATTGCGGCGCTGGCCTTTCCTTCTAATCTGGTCGCCGTTCTCGCAATCGTTGCTATCTACAGCCTATGCGGCATAAACCACATCGATGGTCTCGCCGACTTCGGGGATGGGGTGATCGCCCACGGGACTGTTGAGAAGAAAATTCAGGCCATGAAGGATGTCTCATTGGGAACGGGCGGGGCGGTCTTCATAGCTGTGATAATGCTAGCAGCCTTTGCAATAATCTCTGACATTCCAGCCCGTCTTCTGCCCCTGGCTCTCTTGGTGGCCGAGGTATCTGCCAAAGAGGCCATGATCTGCTTTGCAGCATTCTCCTCCTCATTGCAGAAGGGATTTGGTCAGATCATGATCGAACGGACTGGAGGACGGCATTTTGTAATCGGCCTGGCCATATCGGCAGTCCTTTGCGCTGCGACCTTAGGCTACCTGGGCCTCGTGGCCCTGGCAGCCGCTCAGCTGGCTGCCCTCTACATGGTCGGCGTGGCGAAAAGGAACTTTGGCGGGGCCACAGGTGACGGCATTGGGGCGACCAACGAGGTGGCAAGGGTGGTGGCTCTGGCTCTTACTTTGACTTTAGGTGGTGACATTACCTGGATGCTCTGGTGATGGCTGGTGGGCGCGGCTCGCGCCTGAAGATGGGAGAAAAGCCGTTGGTCAAGCTCTTTGGCAGGCCTCTTATCGATTATGTGGCTCTCGCTCTGGAAGACAGCTCAGTTGACAGGATCTTTGTCTCTGCTACTGAGAATGTGCCCCAGACCCGCGAGTGGGCCGTCGAAAGAGGTCTGGCTGTGGTTGAGACCGGCAGCTACGGCTATGTGGCAGACATGATCGAGGCGGTGCAGAAGGTGCGTGTCATGGATCCTATAATGATCATCATGGCCGATCTGCCTCTTGTCACCTCAGACCTGATTGACGAGATCATCGATGTCTATGAATCGCGACCTGAGCCGGCTCTCTCAACACACACGCCTTTAGAGCTGCACAGCCGTCTGGACAGAAGGCCGGATTCCCTCTTCAATTATCGGGGAAGGCTCATCGTTCCGGCAGGCATAAATGTGCTGAACGGAGCAGAGATAGAGAAGGAGCAAGAGGACTTTCACCTCATAATTGAGAGAATCGAGCTGGCGGTGAATGTGAATGTGCCCAGTGACCTCAAGCTCTGCGAGAGGATTATGCAAGGTGATTTCCTTTGAACAACTCCATAACCATAAAAGGCGAGAAGTATTGCATCGACGACCTTCTGCTCCTGTCCGGTGAAGATGAGATCAAAGATCCGGAAGGAATCAAGGGCTACCTCCTGACGATGGCGAAGGCTCTTAGAAATCCTATGAGGCTGCCCTGGCTTATCAAGGACATCTTCAACCTCTGCATCAAAGAAGAGGATCAGAGGGATATGAGGCTGTGCCTGATCCGGGTACAAGTTGAGGCAGAGCTGAAGATGAACCAGGACATCCAGAGGTATCAGCAAAGGCGCTACGTGGCCCAGGTGATTGAGATCCTGCTGTTCAATGAGCTGCTGCTCGCGCCGCGCGAGCCCGTGGAAGAGGGGGATATCGAGTAGAGCTGCAGAGCCTAGGTGATCTCCTTTGCGATTCCTGGGCGATCTAATTCAAATATGTTTGTTTGGTGTCAGCTCGATCTATAGAGTGCACTTCGTAAAGCAGTGCTTTGTCAGTCCGATTATTTATCAGCAGCTTCCTGGACTGAACCCCTGATAGACTCCTTGGTCTACGAGCTTTACGAGCTGACTGAAGAGGAGATCGAGATTGTTGAAAGCGAGTGCGTATAACCTGCAAGGCTACTACCCTCTTTTTCACCTCGGCCTCAATCGACCTAAGTTCGCTTCTAGCAAACAATCCATTCCAGTACACTATGGAATGTTTTATCGACAATTGTCTGTTATCGAAAAATACGCAATCCATAACGCCAAAACATGAAATAAGATTCGTCGCGAAACATCATTACATTACCAGGTCGAAAGCATATTTATAAAAATATCATAGGCTCCGTTTCTGGCCAGGGTGAGCTGCATAACTTGCTATGAATAACTTGCAATTATAAGTCATTTCTTTTGTTTCCGAAATGCTTTTTAATTAGTTTAACTATTTTAAAGGGGTATGATGGAAGCTATTAGATCCGAGGGACACGTTATAGGCTCAAAGGTTCCTGCCATGGAGTTAGAGCAAATAAAGCAATTAGTTGCCTCTGGTGTTTACCTGAATACCTCCGACTTCGTAAGGGATGCCATCAGAGACAAGTTGGCTGCTATTAAAACCATAAAATATCGTGATGTCGATTATGATACCGCCAAAAAGGAAGTCATGGGATACTTCCAAGAAAGGGGCGAAGCTTACCCTTCCGATATTGAGGAAGACCTGGAGCTGGATTATAAATTGATTTGTCAGATCGTGGATGAACTAAAGAGAGAAGGCCGCCTGGAGGTACTCTGATGGAGGGCTATGAGGAAGGGGATTCCATACATGGCTATCGAATCCGAGCGGAAGCCCGAAAGATCAGCGATCCACATGTCATAGCAAAAACTGGACGGCATAAGGCCCAACGCATAATCTTAACTGAGAACGCAGAAGCCATCATAGAACGAAAACTTGGATGGATTCCTAAGCAATGACCGCTCCTTATTTTTAGGTCCCGTGCGTGCGGAAGGAGATCTCTTCAAACGGCTTTAGCCATTCATAATAGCCGCTGCGACTTACTTTGAGGGCCTGGCAGGACCAAGATATCGGCAGAAGAAGATCATTTGAGTGAGCATCTTGAATGATCATATATCGTCCCTCAGCGTTGTTTTCTGTCTCTCCTCCTTTAAACCGTAAGGTATTATTATACGATATCTTACCTTGCTCAGACTCCTTAAGTGTGCGCTCTCAGAATGGGCCTTATCGTGATCGCTATCTGTGCACTGGATTGATCGCTATGATGAGACCGATCAAGTCAACTTGCGCAAAATTCCGTAGTGTATGGAATGAGCAGTTTGCTAAAAGAGGATTTAAGTCGATTTGAGGCGTGGAAGAAAGGCGCTACGTGTAACTTGCTTGCCTAGGAAAAATTGCATCTCTCCATAATGACATTAGCAAGCCCCAAGCTTTGCGAGTGCTGCCAGTAGACCCTTGCTGAATGGTTCCATGCTAAACTCCAGCCAGCTCTTCCTTTCGAAACACGTACTCTCCCTCTACGTGCACCTTTTCCGGCAGACCGCCAAACCTCGCCCGCAATATCAGCTCTCCGATCTCCTCTTTCATCACCTTCGCAATCCCGATGATGGAGGTCGTGGGCCTGGCGTTGACATCCACCGCCCAGGGCTTTTCGCCCAGGACGAAGTCGATCCCGGCGTAGCCTCTGAGCCCCAGGGCAGACGCGGCCTTCCTGGCCTCTTCCCATATCTCATCGGCGCGGGGAGTCTTGTAGGGCACGGCGCTTCCCTGGTAGCTTGGGCCCTCTCCAGAGAAGTCGATCAGCTGGCGGTTGATTGTAAGCGGCAGGAATCCCTCCCGGCCCACTATGAAGCTGGCTGAGAGATGCAGGCCCTCGCGGTAGCGCGTGACTATCTCTCCTGGGCCGGCTCTCGCAAATGAGGTGATTCGGACTCCCTCAGAGCCGCAGCCTGTTCGCGGCTTGATCACGTAGCGGTGGCAGCCCGTTTCGACTGGATCTGGTTTTTTTACGATCTCAGCCACAGGGATGCCCGCCTTCTCCAGGATCTCAGTGCAAAGGAGTTTGTCTGCTGCATTGAGCGCTGCAGCAGGGCTGCTTCCGAGGTTTGTCATGCTCTTTTCCAGTGTCTTCAGAAGATGCGGCTGCATGCCGTCCGGGGCTATCAAGAGGCCGGCGTCGGCGTCGCTCGTGAGAACGCTCTCAAAGTCCTCCTCTCCCCGGATTGCAATGGGCCGGCCTCCTCTCACTGTGGGCCCGGACGTTGGGTAGAGCACCTCGTGCCCGCATCTCGCAAAGCTTCCGACGAGCGTGGCCAGCATGGCCCGGCCCTCCAGCTCACATGTCCCGCCGAGGGCAGCAGCCGAGGCATATTCTGCAACAAGGATCTTCATGGCAACTCCGGCAGCACTTCCCTGCAAATGTACTTAATCCTAAGCTTTATATCCATAACACTCGTTAACTCCTCTATTCACAATCGTGAACCAGGCGATAATGCCGGTCTGTTCGGAGGCTGCAACAGGTGAGCACATCAAAAAAGAGCATACAGATTCAAAAGACATACGAAGCCCTCTTCGCCCTGGAAGATGTACGGGAGATCTTCAGGCAATCGCTTCCTTCTGGCCTTAACGAAGCAGAGCAGAAACAATTCGATGATGCCATAGCCAGAGTCAAAGGAATACTGACTGATCTGGAGGCAGGATCCGGAAAGCAGGCCTGCACGAGAGTAGGAAAGCTGGATGCCAGAACCCGCGAGGAGGAGTACATAAACATCCATCCTATTCAGGCAGCCGGAAGGCTTACTCCTGAAGCCAGAAAAGCCCTCATCTCCTACGGTGACGGCTACTCCACCTGCGACAACTGCCGAAAGCCATTCAGGCTGGACAAGATCAGCAAACCTCCGGTTGAAGAGTTCCATCAGGATCTGGCCCGTTTTCTGAATATGGATCAGGCCAGGGTGGTTCCCGGTGCCCGCAGGGGATTTCAGGCTGTTGCCCAGTCTCTTCTGGAGAAGGGGGATCATGTCGTCGTCTCATCTCTTGCTCACTACACCGAATTCCTTGCAGTAGAGGTAGCGGGAGGCGTAGTACGCGAGGCAGCCCTTAACGACGAAAATGTTGTCACAGCCGAGGCCGTGGCCGAAAAGATCGAGACAGTCAGGAAGGAATCGGGACGGCTGCCCAGGCTGATCATGATAGATCATTTCGATTATCAGTTCGCAAATGAGCATGATGTGGAAGGCATCGGAAAGGTGGCCCATGAGTATGATATCCCATTCCTCTACAATGGTGCCTACACTGTGGGCATAAAGCCGGTGGACGGAAAACAAATTGGCGCGGACTTCATAGTCGGGTCAGGGCACAAGAGCATGGCCTCTGCGGCTCCCTCCGGCGTGCTTGCCACGACTGACGAGTGGGCGCCCAAGATATTTCGAACCACCGAGATGGTGGGAGACCTGACTGGCAGGAAGTTCGGCATAAAAGAGGTGGAGAACATGGGCTGCACCCTCATGGGAGCAACGCTTCTCTCAATGATTGCATCCTTCCCGCGGGTGCGGGAGAGGACTGCACATTGGGACGAAGAGGTCAGAAAATCCAACTACTTCATCGAGCAGTTCCTGAGGGTCTCGGGCTCAAGGGTTCTGAGCGAGTGGCCGAGAAAGCACACTCTGACCAAGGTGGACACCACAAACAGTTTCGATGTTGTGGCTAAGACTCACAAGAGGCGCGGCTTCTTCTTCTCAGATGAGCTGAAGGCCCGGGGAATCGCAGGTGAGTTTGCCGGGGCCACACGCACCTGGAAGCTGAATACATATGGCCTCACATGGGAGCAGATCAAGTATGCCGCCGACGGCATTCTGGAGATTGCTGGAAAATATGGACTCGGAATAAATTGATTAGGTAATATTTAATTATATCGCTGCAATATTGCTGCAAGACGAAGTTGATCAAATGACCATTTACAGAAGATGCACGGGTGCATGGGATTGGAAATCTGTCAGTTCATGCAGGCCTGGAGAGTGCCGATCTGGCAACGGGATCTCGAACAGTCTACATCTATCGAGCAGTGGCAAGGGGGTGGCATGAGGTGAAACGGGAGTCGGCGGGACTGGTTCAGACCCAGCACTACAGCATTCAAGATGAGGTTGCCCTGGAGCACGGCGAGAGTCTTTCCGGAATTACTGTGGCCTACGAGAGCTATGGACTGCTTAATGCCGAGAAGAGCAATGCAGTTCTGGTCTGCCATGCTCTTTCCGGCGACGCCCATGCTGCAGGCTGGATCAAGGGCGAGGAGAAGCCCGGCTGGTGGGACATAATCATTGGGCCGGGCAAAGCCCTGGACACGGACAAGTACTTTGTGATCTGCTCCAACGTTCTGGGCGGCTGCAAGGGCAGCACCGGTCCATCCTCCAGCAATCCGTTGACCGGTCGGCCCTTTGGTCTCGATTTTCCTTTTATCACCGTCAAGGACATGGTCTGCATCCAGAGAAAGCTCGTCCTGCATCTGGGGATAGACCGGATCTTTGCGGTTGTTGGAGGCTCATTTGGAGGCATGCAGGTCTTGGAGTGGGCGGTCTCCTATCCGGATATGGTTCGCCTGGCTGTTCCCATCGCCACCAGCGCCCGCTCGTCCCCGCAGCAGATCGCCTTCAACGAGGTGGCCAGAAGGGCCATTACATCTGACCCGGACTGGAAGGATGGCAACTACTACGACTGCAGCCCGCCTGGTAGGGGGCTTTCACTGGCCAGGATGATTGGGCACATCACCTACCTGTCCGACGAGTCCATGCACCAGAAGTTCGGAAGAAGGCTGCAGGACAAGAGCGAGTATGGATTTCGCCTCGACTCCATGGATTTTCAGGTGGAGAGCTATCTTCGCTATCATGGTGATGCATTCGTCAAGAGGTTTGATGCTAACTCCTATCTCTTCATCACCAAGGCCATAGACTACTTCGACCTGACACGGGGGGGCGAGATCTCTTTAGCAGAGGCGTTCTCTTGTGTCAAGGCCAAGTTTTTTGTCATCTCCATAAGCTCTGACTGGCTCTTTCCCGCATATCAGTCAAAAGAGATCGTGGACGCTCTGATTGCCAACGATTCGGATGTGCGGTACTGCGAGATCAAATCCAACTACGGCCATGACGCCTTTCTCCTGGAGTCCGGGCAGATGAACTACCTAATCGGCAACTTCCTGGCTCGCACAACGGTGGGGGATGTAATGATCAAGGATGTTGTGACAGTTCGCCAGGGAGCGAGCGTTGAGGATGCTGCCACTGTTATGATGACGGAAGGCGTAACCCATCTGCCGGTCCTCTCCGCCGATGGCAGGCTGGAGGGAATAGTCACTGCCTGGGATGTCTCTAGGGCGGTGGCACTGAAGCTCTCCGGCCTGGAGGAGATCATGACCCGCCAGGTTGTGACTGCAGAGGTCGTCGAGCCGATCGAGCGGGCAGCGAAGAGGATGAATGAGCATAACATCTCAGCTCTGCCTGTGATCGACGACTCCGGCAGGGTGATAGGCATGATCACCAGCGATGGAGTGAGCCTGCTGGTCGGGGTATGCAGGTAATGGGTACTGGCCTGAGATGGAGCGGCAGAGCCCAATGCAGCCGAGGGGGGCGCATCCTTTGATAACGCCTGTCTTGATGCCGCCTGCCAACCAAATAGATCAATCAGCCCTTCAGGAGATATCCTCCGTCCACAGGGAGGGCCACGCCGGTGATGAAGCTAGCCTCTTCTGAGAGCAGGAATAAAATGGCCTTTGAGATCTCTTCCGGCTTTCCCAGGCGTTTCATGGCATGTGCGCTGACGAGGGCATCGAACTTATCTTTGCCCATCTTCTCAAAGAGGGGTGCAGTAAGCTCAGTTTTGACGTACCCAGGGCAGACGGCATTCACCCGGATATTTCTCTCAGCATAATCGATGGCCATGGACTGCGTGAGGCCAATGAGGCCAAACTTGCTGGCGTTGTATGATGTTCGGGTTGTAAACGCATTCATTCCGCCTACTGAAGAGATATTAACTATGCTTCCTTCACCCCTATCCAGCATCTGCCCGACTGCTGCCTTGGAGCAGTTGAAGGCGCCTGTCAAGTTGACCTCCAGGGTATCTCTCCAATCCTTAATCTCCGTATGAGTGACCTCGTTTCTTGAGGGATTGATTGCGGCATTGTTGACAAGTCCGTAGATCTTGCCTGAAGTGTCTTCAATGGATTTGAATGTGAGAGCCACCTGGTCTTCTTGGGATATGTCGCATTGGTGAACAAATGCCCTGCTGCCGCCACCTATTGCATATTTAGCTTTTGCCAGCTTCTCGGCATTCCTTCCAATGATGTGAACATAAGCCCCATCTCTATGAAGGTCTTTGGCGGTCTGCAAGCCAATTCCAGAGCCGCCACCTGTCACAACAATCGTTTTGTCTTCGAAGCGACCATAAGTCCGAGGCATGAGCTTGAACTCCTCCATTTCAGACTGAGATTTTAATGGTCTTGCAGACTTATTCATCTTTTCGTGTTCATCTCATCGCTACGGCGGGACTTGCAGCTTGGTTCAGGAAATTGGACAGTCTACAGCTCAGCTCCAATAGAAAGGCCAGCCTGCAAAATCGTATCAGCAATTATTGCTGCAAAGAGCACCGCCCGGTAGTTGGCCGACTGGTAGAATAGCTTCTCTCCCCTCTCAGCCGTTGGGTGGCGCACGAAGTCCAGGTTCTGCTGGAGCAGCCAGCCGCCGGAGATGGCCGCAACAGCCATGTAGAGCCATCCCAGGTTAGAAGACAGGCCCAGAGCTATGGAGAGAATCACGCCTATGACCCAAAAGCCTGTCACCATCCTGGCGGTAGCGGGAATTCCGTAAGTGGCGGGAGTTGTAGGTATGCCTTTTTCTTTATCTCCCGCTACGTCGCGGCTCGCATCGCAGTTTGTGAAACCCCAATCTGTGATGCCGATCATGGCAGCCAGGATGATTGACGACGGATGCAGCCCCGCTCCAGCTTTCAAGATTCCGGCGGGCTCGAAAGCCAGCCAGACGCCTAAAGGAACCATTCCAAAGGACAGTCCCACGAAGACCCAGGAGAATGGCGTATTTCGCTTGGCCCAGGCTGAGTAGATGGTGATGAAAAAGGTGGCTATTGCCAGGACGATGAAGCTCTCAGGATTGAGATAGAGTGAGACTGCCGCAGCCACTAGAAATAGAAAAAGCGACCAGAGCTGCGCTTCCTTCTTGCTCAGTTGAGCCGATGGCAGTGGTCGATTGGGCATGCCGATTTTGTCCACATCGATGTCACAGCAATCGTTGTAGACATAGGAGCTGGTGATGGCGCAGTATGCAGCAATGGCGGCAATGATGAACGGCAAGAGCGGCGGCAGGGCAGCTTCTACAGTCCAGACAGCCAAAAGTGCCGCGGCTGCCGGCATTGCCAGATCCATTGCAGCGAGTGGCGGGCGCAACAGCTCGATGTGTGCTTTAAATCTGGAGATTAATTGATGCATGGGCTATCCTTCTGAGATCAGACGAACCCTTCAAAGGTCTCCAGGTGCTCCTCAGGCCGGATCAGATAATCAAGAAGGCCGGCTTGTCTCATCAGCGGATACATCTCTTTCTCCTTTGTAAGGCCGAGCTTTTTCAGGCGGGAGCTGTCCGGAGCATCGATTCTGCGCAGCGTTCCTGCGTGCTCGTATCCTTTATTCTTTATCCAGCCGTCTTTGGTGAAGAAGTATGCTGCTCCCGCTCTCTCACGGTAGGGCTCGTAAAGGGAAGAGAAATTCCTGCCGACGAAGTTTGACATCTTAAGTGTTTTATTGGAGCGATTTATTGTGACGTGACCGTATCCCGGTGGCACCAGGACCTTGTCTCCTGCCATGGCATAAACCACAACTACGTCGCTGTGATCCAGGTTTTGCAGAAGATAAAGGGCTTCTCCCTCCAATACCTCGTAAAGCTCCGGGTAGGTGACGCTGCCTTCTGGAACATTGGGATGATAGTGCCCTGCTGTCTTGATGTATTCGCATCCCAACATGCCTGGCGGAATAATGGTGATGTCGTAGCGAAGGCCCTGCATGAGGAGCCTGTCCTTATCAGCTCTGCTGAGGTATAGGTCGCGATACATATAGTAAAGATCAAAGTCCTCGGCTCTTGCCAGCCAGTCTTTGTCGAATATCACTTCCTTCATGTCAAAGAGCCTGCGAACGTCCGGGTCCTGTCTCTTGCAGCCAAATTCAAGTTGCATCTTTTGCCCACCTAACCTGTAATCATTGAATAGGATCGCGTCCTATATGTCCTTTTTTCGTATTGTGTTCCATGAAGATAAGAGCACAGCTAATTAGCAGGATCTTCCTCGATTGGGCATGCCTACTCCGGTTGTCAGCAATCTTTCTAGCAGGCCTCTGGGCTTGTGATGGTGAAATATTCTGTTAGCACCTTTCTGTAGTCCACGATCACGTCCACCTTCCAGGTTCCGGGTAGGCGGGCGACGTCGGTCCCTTTGATCTTGAGGCAGCTCCAGACTGGTGCGGCCCACATTCCGGTAAATCCGTCAATGGGAGGGATTGTGCTGAATGATCGGGCATATGTTCTTCCCTCAGGCCAGTACCATCTCCACTCCACGCTGTGCACCTTTGAGTCTCGCCAGATGAGGACCCAAGAGGCGGCCTGTTCGTCATCAGACGTAAATGTGTATGTTCTGTAAAGCGGCATTCCGTTTGAGCTGATCTCTTTGGCTATTGTATGCTCGGATAGCGGAACAAATGTGGGATGGGATGCCACGCCAATTCCGCTCATGAGCAAGACTGCCAGAAAAACTATTGCCAGGACTCTCTTAATCATTGCTACTCACCCATTACTCCTTAAGTTTATTGCGACCCCAATAGTATAATAATTAACTGTAGCATAAAAAGATGACGATTGGCTCTTCCGGAAAATAGGACTCTTTCAGACAGGGCCATTCAGACGATCTGAGTACTTATCTTCCGTCTTCTGGCAATTTCTGCGGGAAGATCAATTATGCTAGATGCGGCATCGATCACATTTCCGTCGCTGCTGGAGACAATGCCTCCGCAGATCTTGAGCTGATGATCCACGTCTCTCACACATCTGGCATCGCCCAGAAGGTGCCGTTCTCCCATCATGGCCCGAACAATAGAGGCCAGGTCGCCGCTTCGACTTACCTGCTGGTCGAGGAGGACCTCAAGGCGGCTGGGTGCAGTCTCTGCCAGCAGATCGAGGATTTCGCAGAGCGCGCTGGTGGCGAATTGGCTGGATTTATACCTGCGAAAATATCCTCGCGTGTCTCTGACGAGGCCGTCATCGCAAAGATAGACGGGAAAGCCAGCCATAAGGCTCTCAGCTGTAATTATGACATTGTAGCCGTCCACAAATACCGATCTTCCGCGTACAGACTCAAGCCGCAGGGATTTGGCCATCCTCAAAAGAGCCGTATCAGCAGGGACTATGTTCCTCAGGAGCACTATTCTCTGCTCTTCCGGCAGACGGTGGTGATTGCAGACATAAGAAACGGCTGAGTCGCAGGGATAGCCGCGATCAGCCAGGTATCGGGCCTCCTGCGCAGCTCGCTTCAGACAGTCTTCCGGCTCTTTTCCGATCCTCTTACCTCCCCGTAGAGGTCTCTCTTCTGGCTGTCCACGGCTACGATCATAGGGCCGAACTCAGTTGCCTCAAAGACCCATAGGGACTCGGCCATGCCAAGCTCCTCAAGGTGGACGCCCAAGACTCTGAGCTGCCTGGCAGCAGCCGCTCCGCAGCCACCAGGATAGGCCAGGTAGACTGCTCTGTTGAAAAACGGCTCGGCGGGCAGGCCGCCTTTGCCGATGATTGCCCGTACCCCCAGGGCGAGCATCTCCTCCGTGTAACGGGCCATTCTGCCGCTTGTGGTAGGGCCGGCTGACAGGACCTGGGACTTTTGGATGAGTGGCCCGCAGTGGTAGAGAGCGGCCCCTTCCAGTGAGATGGGACAGCCCTCTCGGCGGATGAGAGCGTGGGCTTTGTCTCTTGCTGAATAGATGGTGCCGCTCAGAAATACCACATCGCCGGCTTTGAGCTTTAGAACGTCCTCTTTGGTGAGGGGCGTGTGCAGATGATGCTCGCTCACAGGATCACCTCAGTTGCTTTGCGGTTGGCCCAGCACTGAAAGTTTATGGCGACGGGCAATGATGCCGTATGGCAGGAGGCCTTCTCTATTCTAAGTCCAAGAGCCGTCGTGTCTCCGCCCAGCCCCATCGGGCCGATGCCGAGAGCGTTGATCCTGTCCAACAGGTCCTGCTCTTCTCTGTCCTCAGGCCTGCCGTCCATTTTCAAGAGTGCATGCTTGGCCATGCGGGCGGACATATCGAAGCTGCCGCCTATGCCGATGCCCAGGAACAGTGGCGGGCAGGCGTTGGCTGCCCGTTCTGCCACGTTCTTGACTATAAAATCGAAGGGATCGTCAGCTGGGTTAAGCATTCCGACCAGGCTCATGTTCTCAGAGCCTGCACCTTTGGGAAAAGCGCTGATCCTCAGAACCTGGCCATTGACATAATCCATTATGATGTCAGGCATGCCGGGACCGGTGTTGTCGCCGCTGTTCTTGCGGGTCTGGGGGTGGACAGCATTGGGCCGCAACGGTATCTTTTTTGTTGCGATTTTGACGCCCTCCGCCACTGCCTCCGCGAGGCTGAAGTTCAGCTTCAAATCTCGGCCAATTTGGACATGAAATATGGGCAGGCCAGTGTCCTGACAGAGGGGCAGGCGGTCTTCCCCTGCGATCAGCACATTCTCCAGCATGAACAGGAGGTGATGCCTGGCTAGAGGCCGATTCTCTCGCGCGGCAGCCTCTTCGATCCTCCGCAAAACCCAGTTGGGCAGAGTTGTCTCAGCTCTTGTTAGGGCTCGTACAGTAGCCTCAACCACCATATCCCTCATGCTCTTTCTCCCTTCTGACCTGGCCTTATCATGATGGGACGGGACTGCGCTGGAAGGGTGAGGTTTGTGAGCTTTCCTAGAGCCCTCTCCATTGCATCTTTGTGAAGGTCTCCAGAGGTATGGATGCCTCCAGGAGTGCCCCGCACAGCCCGGCAGGGATACTGCTGGCAGAAGAGGCCTGTCATGGATGCAGCCTCGTCTACGGTCTTTCCTAAGACGCCCTCTGCTGCATGCCAGGTGGCACCGCAGGGCGAGCCGCGCAGAACCGTCACACGGCTGATGCGTCCGTCTTTTGTCTCAACAGAAAGCTCTGGCCTGCCAAGCTTCTTCGCGAACTCGTCAATGACGGCAACGCCGCACTCGTCGAGAGTGCAGCAGATCTCATCCACCTCGATGTGAATGCCTGTCTTCTCAGCTATCCTCTCGAGCTCGCCAATGGAGCCTGCCCGGCCTATGCCGCCGGGAATTATGGCAGCCTTCACGCCCGCCTCCCCGGCCATGCGCACGATCTCCGGGGTCAGGTCTGGGTGAAATGTATAGAGGATGAGCAGATCGGACTGGAATAATTTGGGATCGAGGTTCAGCTCTCTGACGAACTCCTCTGGGTCCTCGATGAAGCCCGGCAGCACCTGGGGGACCTCCACTGAGACGACCTCAAAGTCCGTCCTGGCCTTGATGGTCTCCAGCAGGCGCTCGCCGTACTTGCCACGTTTAACAACGCCAACCAGCATGATTCATGTGATAGCTGGCGGGGTTAATAGAGGTTTGCCGGAAGAATCCGATCTAACTCAACCCTAGATGATCTTATATCAAAGCAGTTGCATTGGCCGAGGGTGATGAGCGAAATAGAGCCTCCTCGTGATCCAGTGAGCAGCATTCCGGCGTTTCTCGTCGCGGGCACGCACAGCGGTGTCGGAAAGACCACAGTGACATTGGGACTCATGGCGGCGCTGCGGGCTCGCGGCCTGAAGGTGCAGCCCTTCAAGGTCGGCCCGGACTTCATAGATCCCACTCATCATACAGCCGTCTGCGGGCGGCCCTCCTGCAATCTCGATCCCTTCATGATGACTGAGGACGGAGTTCGCCGCTCATTTTCTTCGGCTCTCGATGGTGCGGATGTGGCAGTTGTGGAAGGGGTGATGGGCATCTTTGACGGCATGGACGGAACCGACGAGAGCAGCACAGCGCATGTGGCGAAGATTCTGGACCTTCCAGTTCTCTTGGTCATAAATGTGCACGGAATGTCGCGCAGTGCGGCTGCAGTCGAGAAAGGATTTTCTGAGTTAGATCCGAGACTGCATTTGGCCGGGACCATACTCAACCGGGTGGGCTCAGAGAGGCATCTGGCCATGCTCAAAAGCTGCATGAATCTGCCAATATTCGCGGCTCTGCCTCGCGAGAGGGAGATCGAGATGAAAAGCCGTCACCTGGGACTTGTGATGGGCTTTGAGAAGGTGCATGATGTGGGGGCATTGGCAGCATGGCTGGAGCAGCATGCAGCCATTGACCGGATTTTAGAGCTGAGGGCGCGCGTTCCCGCAATCCCGGCTCAGGCGGCACAGGTTCCGTCCGAGACCCGCGTGAGGATAGGGATCGCCTGGGATGAAGCATTCTGTTTTTATTATCATGACAACCTGCGCGAGCTGGAGAGGTGCGGCGCGGATCTGGTGTTCTTCAGCCCGATGAAAGATGACCTGCCCGATGTCGATGGGCTGTACATCGGAGGAGGCTATCCTGAGCTGCATGCTGCGGCGCTGCAAGCGGGCAGAGCCAGACGGCAGATCCTGCGGGCCTCGGAGGATGGCATGCCCATCTATGCTGAGTGCGGAGGCCTGATGTACCTTGGGCGTGAGCTGGTGGCCGAGACTGGAACCTACGAGATGGTGGGTGCGCTTCCCGGATCGACCATCATGACCAAGAAGCTTGTTGCTTTAGGGTATGCCAAGGCCGATGTGGTGGGGGACAATCCTTTAACGGTGTCCGGGAAGACTATTCGGGGGCATGAGTTTCATTATTCGCGATTTGAGTGCGACAGCGATGCACGCTTCGCCTATCGGATGGTTCGTGGCAAAGGGATCATCGAGGGCAGGGACGGCCTTGTGGAGCACAACACGCTGGGCGCGTATCTGCATGTTCATTTCTTCTCACTCTCTCTGGTGAGGTTCATCGATAGATGCAAGAGATACAGGAAATCCTAACTTAATGGCTAGATAATAATGTCGGCTATATAAACTATATAGACTTTTTCTGGAGAAAAGTTTAAATCCAGATTAACATTTGTATAGCCCACTAACGCAAATGGAGTGTTATTAATGAGCAAAATCGCAAGTGGAGTAGTGCTTTTCTCTCTCCTGTTGGCTCTCTCTTTCGGAGTTGCCTTCGCTGAGTCCGAAGTTGCCGCTACTGAGAATGTAACCGAGAACGTAACCGAAAACGCAACTGAGAACGTCACCATCAACGCCACCAACGAAACCGTGGTTGATGTTGAAGTCATCAACGAAACCAACACAACCGCTTAAATCTGCGTTGTACTGGCGTATTTAGGTATTAATCGCGTCTGTCCCTTGAGGGCGGATGGCTAGGCAGGGAAATCCTGCCAGGCAATTTTTCGAATCTCTGAAGTAAAACTAGCACCTATTCAAAGAAATTTTTAGAAAGGTTTATATTTTTCTGAGATGAGCATGGTTTGAGGTACGAATATGAGAAGCATGATTGCTCTGATGTTATTAACCGCTTTAGTGACCCTCTCGTTTGGGTCTGCCCTGGCACAGGATGCCGGAAACAATACAACTGCCATGAATGCCACAAATGAAACCGCTGTCGCCGCCGCTGTGCCTGTGGCAGAGGTCGCCGCCCCAGTCAACGCGACTGAGGCTGTGGTAGAAGCTGCTGCACCTGTCAACGAGACTCCGGTTGTTACTGAGGCTGTGGTAGAAGCTGCTGCACCTGTCAACGAGACTCCGGCTGTGACTGAGGCTGTGGTAGAAGCAGCCGCACCTGTTAATGAGACTGCCGCTGCAACCGAGGTTGCCGCAGAGGCTGCAGCTCCAACGGACGCTTCCAGGTTCAAGCAGCTCTCCGTCTACGCTGGCGAGTCCTCAGTTCTAGGAAAGAATGAGGCCCAGTCCTTCACGGATGTGTCTGTGTCTGCCAACCCGACGGCTGTGTTCACCCGCGATGCCGGCAAGCTGTCGCCTTCAACGAAGCTTGGAATCAGCAGCGTTGGCACTGGCGACGACAAGTACGTGGAGGTAAAGAGCCAGGCTGTTGGCGAGTGGGACCTCTCAGGATGGACTCTCTCATCAGCTGGCGCGACAACCTTCACATTCCCGGCACTGACGCTTGAGGAAGGCGCAGTTGTGCGTGTCCATGAGGGCGAGGGCGAGGGGAGCGCGACGGACATCTACACCAACAGCACCACGCCTCTTTGGACTGAGAACCTGATCACCCTCTCGGACGCCGAGGGCGATGTCATCTCCACATTCGATGCATCCACTCAGACCGCAGCATCCGCATGGGTAGATCCACTGGCCAGCCAGATCCAGTACTAGATTCTGAAGGCCGCGATCAGATATGCGGCGCAAATTCCTTTTTTTTTTTGGCGTGATTTTGTACTCTAGGATAATGGGGCTGGTCCGCGTTGGGGCAAGCCAGTGGCGACGACTTTCACCACAAAGTCACAAAGGCACAAAGGTCGAAGGGGCCAAGAACAAACTCATGGGCTTTGTCAGTATCGCTTCTTATCTTTATGACTTTGAAACTTTATGACTGATGTAATGAGGGAATTGATCCAATATCATCACCCAAACAAAACTTATTCATTCCATCAGCGCCTGCAACAGCTCGCAGGTGGGAAGGAAATCAGGCTGAACCTCGTCTTGGTCCTTGTTTTGATGCTGTTGCCCATGGCGGATGCCGGGCGAGAGGACGGCATGAGGGTTGTGCCTGCACAGGAGATCCTCGACAAGATCGAGCGGGGCGAGCCGGTGGAGTACGATCATGTGATCGTCGAAGGTGATCTGGATCTGGGAAAACTGGATCTGCCGAAGAGGGGGGTGGAGAGAACTCTTCGTGAGGTCTGGATGGGACGTTCGGAAAATGTCATTATGGTTTCATCTCCTATACGAGTAAAAGACTCTATGATATGTGGGATTATCTATTTTAATAATACTATATTTAATTCAACCGATTTCCGGGGCACGCATTTCGAGAGTTCAATCTACTTCAATGGTTCTTCATTCAGCGGCCCTGCTAGCTTCATTGATTCTTCATTCAATGATTCTGCC
>CAZFFD010000016.1:21675-38764 GCA_964518035.1 uncultured Methanotrichaceae archaeon
CTATTTCGGTGGATCTTCATTCAACGCCTCTGCTAACTTCGCAGGTTCATCATTCGGTGGTTCTGCCTATTTCGATTTTTCTTCGTTCAATAGCCTAGCCGACATCAGTGATTCTTCATTCAGCGGCCCTGCTAGCTTCATTGATTCTTCATTCAATGATTCTGCCTACTTCGGTTCTTCTTCGTTCAGCGACTCTGCCTATTTCGGTGGATCTTCATTCAACGCCTCTGCTAACTTCGCAGGTTCATCATTCAGCGGCTCAGTCAACTTCGAAGGCTCTTTATTCCACAACTCTTATTTTTTATCGTCTCAATTCAATAAACAAGTCTCCTTTGACTATGTCCATTTCGATGGATCAACACTCTTCGACGGCGTTCGATTCAAGGAGGATGCCTCCTTTGAAGGTGCTGATTTCAACGGCATCCTTTACCTCTCCCGCACGAAGTATGATAAGATGTACATAAGCTGGAAGAACATCAAAGAGCTTGGATACGATGATTCAGCTTACCTCGCCCTCTTGGAGAACTTCAAGAAGCTTGGCTATTTTGAAGACTACGACGCCTGCTATTACGAGTATCGGCGTCTTCATCGCGAGCAAGACTGGAGCGGTAAGTATCACCCCATGCATCCGGCGGAGGAAGAAGCCAGAAAATGGATCGATATTGGGCTGCAGTACTCCTATGGCTACGGCAAGAAGCCCCTTTGGCCTCTCCTCTGGTCAGCAGGCATCATCATCCTCTTTGGCATCATCTGGTCTATGGCTGGGATGAATGGCCGCCAGGGCAATGGCAGGGGCATCTTTGAGAGATTCGGGCAGCAGAATGCAACAGTGAAGTCCGAGCGCCAGGACTGGTGGGGCGGGCCGCGCGCCTTCGCCGACGCCCTTCTCTTCAGCGCTACTGTCTTTCTTTCAGGCACCCGGCTCTTCGTCGAGCCGCCGGCGCAGCCGGAGATGCAGAGGCTGTCAGCCAACCAGGTGAAATGGGCCATGATCTTTGAGCGAGTGCTTGGCGCGCTCTTCTCCATCCTCTTCTTCCTCGCGATCAGCGGGACTGTGATAAGGTGAGCTGGCTTGCGCTGATGCCCCGAAAAATGGGGCTGGTCAGCTTTTGGTCAAGCCAGTGGTTACGACTTTCACCACAAAGTCACAAAGACACAAAGCCTAAAATGTCAATAACCTGCCTTAAATTTTCGTTAGCAGGTCTTTGTGACTTTGTGCCTTTGTGGTGAACGTCGCGCAGGATTCAATCCAGCATCTTCAACGTGATTTCTTTAACATCAAGCGCATCACGTCATCCCTTTAAAGCATCCAACTCTTTCGAAAAATTTATATTACTGAAGTGCAGTACGTACTAAAAATACTAACCAATAAGTAAGAACCACTGGAGAACTAATAATGAACAACCGAATATTTAGTGGGGCTCTCATTGCCCTCGCTGTCCTATTCATCGGGGCGGCCTTAGTGCAGGGCGCAGATGAGAGCAGCATCGCCATAACAAGCGTCAATTTTGCAGCACCAAGCCCGGAGAAGGAGAACCTTGACGAGGAATGGGTGGAGATCACCAACCAGGGCTCGGCTGATGTCAGCTTCGCCGGCTGGACGCTCGAAGACGCCCAGAATCACAGCTACGAGTTCCCGGATTTCAGCCTGGCTGCAGGAGCTGCCGTCAAAGTCCGAACGGGCGAAGGAAATGATTCAACCACAGACCTCTTCTGGAATCGCAGCTCATCCATCTGGAACAATGGTGGCGATGTGGCAACCCTCAAGGACGCCTCCGGAAATATCATCGCCAGCTATCCCGAAGAGTCCTGAAGATCTCAGCTCTCTCCTTTTTCTTTTTTCCCGTCTATCTTCAGAGTTCGCGACCATCCTTCTTTGAAGAGCGCAAGGTGCAAATGCCATCATCGCCAAATAACCCGCGGTGTATTTCGATGAATCTTCTAGAGATGGCGGGCATACTGAAAGCCTCATTGGGCATTGGTGAGAACATCGCCGGTGTCAAGCTGTTTAAAAGCGAAGAGCAGATCCCCAAGGGCCTCGCAGCAATGGAAAAGCCGCTGCATTACTGCTCCATGGTTCTTCTGGCCATGCAGGAAGGCAAGAGCTTTTTCGCGCGTCCCGACAGCCATGCCTGCAAGGGTGGAGCCTCAGGCATCGGTCTGCTGCAATGCCCGGAGAACATAGCATCAGGAACTCTGTATTTTGATAAGCTGCACAAGTGCGAGACCAAAGAGATCGGCAGCAGCATAGCCGCGAATATGCCGCGCCTTCTTCCCGGCAGCACAATTGCAACCTACGTCGCTCCCCTGGACAAGATGATCATTGATCCCGATGTGGTGATACTGATGGGCAGTCCCCTAGTGGCCAGGAGAATCGTTCAGGCAGTCGAGTTCAAAGAGGGCGGCAGAGCCAGCTTCAACACAGCCGGAATCCAGTCATTATGCGTCGATGCCACCGCCTCGCCCTACCTGAAAGGAGAGGTGAACGTCTCGTTTGGCTGCGACGGTTCAGCCAGAAACTCCGGCCTGAAGGATGATGTCGTGGTGGTGGGAATCCCATTCGCGTTGATGGAAAGCATCTGCGAGGTCCTCAAGACCCACTACGAGGGTTGGGACAAGTTCATGAGAGGATGAGTCGGGAATCAGTCTCTGCCTTATCTGTCTTATTTTTATCACTTTTTAGCTCCTCGCTGTTCCAAATGGGCAATGGCATAATCAAGTTCTCTGTGAGTCCTCAGTGTGCTCTGTGACTCTGTGGTGGCCGTCCGTTATCCTGATTCTGAATTGCATGAAAATAACTATAGCTTAAAAAGATTATATCTACTACCAGGTGATTGACATGTTCGAAAAGATTTTAGTTGCCACCGACGGCTCCAAGCACAGCGTGAGGGCCGCAGAGATTGCAATGGATATGGCGAAGCTCTATGGCTCGACCATCACAGCTCTTTATGTTGTGGACGTGAGCCGGGAGTATGCGCCACTCGGAGACCTGATCTCCAAGGTTGCCGACGACCTGATCGCAGGCATTAGGGGCAATCTGCAGGACCAGGGCAAGGCGGCAACCAAACAGGTTGTGGATATGGCCGGGCGGGCGGGCATCGCGGCCAGCAGCAAGATCACTGAAGGCTATCCTGCGGAGGACATCATTCGCGTCTCAGAAGAAGAGGGAATAGGCCTCATAGTCATGGGCGGAATGGGTGCCACGGGACTGGATCGGTTCCTTTTGGGCAGCGTTGCCGACAAAGTGGTGAGAAGCTCAAAGATCCCTGTCCTCGTTGTCAAGCGAGATTGATCCTTCAGGGCCTCTTGTCTGATGACGTCGGCACCGTCGGCGTCCACTTGAGGAGAACTCCTTCGTCCAACTGCTGTAGTGAGCCGAGCATGAGCCGCGGAAAATTTTTTCGGAAACCTTCTCCATCCACAAGGGTCGGCGCCCTCTCCCCGCCGATGATTGTGGCCCCAACGTAGACATAAATCTCATCCACCAGGCCGAGATTGATGAGCGACCAGTTGAGCGTAGCTCCACCCTCCACCATTATCCGCTCAACGCCCCGCTGGGCGAGCCGGGCGAATAGTTCACGGAGATCAACCCTCTCTCTTCCGCAGGCGATTATCTCGCACCTTTGGGTGAGACAATCCAGCCTCTCCTGCGGAGCAGATTCGGCCACGGCCAGCAGGCATCCCTCGCCCAAGACCTTGGCTGTAGCGGGCGTTCTCGCCCGGCTGTCGGCTACGATTCGCAGCGGGTTTTCCGGTATCCCCTTCTCTTGCCTCTCCCGGCGGAGATCTTCCGACTTGATCCTCAGGCTGGGGTCATCGGCCAGCACAGTTCCTACGCCGACCATGACCGCATCGCTAGAAGCCCGGAGAGCGTCCACTCTGGCGAGATCCGCCTTTCCGGAGATCTTAACCTGAGTGCGCTCTACAGAGCTGATCTTGCCGTCTGCGCTCATGGCGCTGTTTATGAATACAAAAGGCCTCTTCAAAACTACTGCACCTTGATTTTTCTTCTATTTTCCATCCATTTCTTGGTAGTCGTCTGCATTGCTTAATCCGTTCGCCAAATAGGAGCTAAATAGATTGCCCGCCCATTTCAGTCTATGCCTAGAAATCACGAGATTCTGATTCATGGAACCATTATCTATGGCGACGATTTTTTGGCCGAGGAGGGCTACATTGGAATCAAAGACGGCATCATCCGGGAGTTTGGCAGCGGACATGTTGATGCTGACCTTGAGGGGCTGGTCTGCCCGCGCTTTGTCAATGCGCACGTCCATCTGGGCGACTCGGCCTTCAAGGATCCACCCTATCTTCCGCTACCTGATCTGGTCGGGCCTGGGGGACTAAAGGCAAAAATGCTGGGAGAGATGCCGCGGGCCAGAATCGTGGAGGGCATGAGACGAAGCCTTGAGCAGATGGCGACCACAGGCACAGTCGCGTTTGCCGATTTTCGGGAGGGCGGAGCTGAGGGCGTGGCCATGCTGGAGGAGGCCATCGAGGGAATGCCTCTTCTCGCACGCGTTCTGGGGCGGCCTGGAGCCGGTCAGAAGGAAGCACCCAAAAGCTGCTGGGGGCTAGGAATCAGCAGCACCCGTGATCTCCCGGAGGAGGTCGTTGGTGCTCTGGTGGCGCAGGCCCGGAGAGCCGGTCAGATAGTGGGAATTCATGCAGGCGAGGCTGGAAGGGATGACATACTGAGCGCTCTGGCCCTTCAGCCGGATTTTCTGGTTCACCTGAGCCGGGCGAAGGAGGATGACCTGAAATCTGTATCCAGAGCCGGCATCCCCGTGGTTGTGTGTCCCAGATCCAATCTCATGACTGGTGCAGGTCTGCCTGATGTGAAGATGATGGTGCACCAAGGCATCAGCGTCGCTGTTGGAACGGATAACGTCATGTTAAACTCTCCTGATATGTTTGAAGAGATGCATTTTCTCAACAAGGTTCTGCTGCATGACGATAGACAGGTATTTAAGATGTGCACGCTAAACGGTGCTAAGATAATTGGGCTCGATCAGAGGCTGGGCTCCATTCTGGAAGGAAAAGAGGCTAAAGTGATGGTCCTGAACAAAAATTCGAATAACCTGTGGGGATCTGTATCCCCTCTTTCCAGCATTGTGAGACGGGCCGAGCCATCTGACATAATAGCTATCCTTTAGAGGTTAATCATGTTTGAGAAGATTCTTGTGGCAACCGACGGATCAGAGCACGGATACAGAGCGGCCAATATCGCATTGGACCTGGGAAAGATATCTGGCGGAAAGGTGACCGCCATTTATGTGGCAGACACCAACAGGACCAGCCATTTGCCTGATGATATGCTCCTCTTCAGCATCCGGGAGCTTCTGCTCAAAGAGGGAAAGGAGGCTCTTAAGCATGTTGAAGATCAAGCACGGGAGAAGGGCGTCGCCTACGAGGGCGTGGTAGTTGAGGGAAATCCCGGCAGCGAGATCATCAGCTACGCAGAGTCGGCCAAGATGGACATCATAATAATGGGTGCAGTGGGCAGGACTGGCCTCGACAAGTTCTTGCTCGGAAGCGTTGCCGAGAAGGTGGTCAGAAACTCCAAGATCCCTGTTCTGACAATTCCGAGGGAGCGCACTTGAGCATTCTTGTCAAGGATATAATGGTCCGGGACGTGGCCTACGTCACCATCCCCGGCAGCAGGGATGATGTTCTGAAGGTCTTGCAGGACCGAAAGGTCTCCGGGGTTCCTGTTATCAAGAAGGGCGATGTCGTGGGCATGATCACCAGGACCGACTTGCTCAGCAACCGTGAGGAAGACCAGACTGCTCTGCTAATGACTCGCGATGCAGTGATGATCAGCCCTGAAAAGAGCATAGTCGAGGCTGCAAAGCTTCTCATCGAGCATGATATCCGAAGGCTTCCTGTGGTCGAGGAGAAGAAGCTTGTCGGAATCGTCACTGTTGCAGATCTGGTTCAGGTTGCTGCGGAACTGGACATCAAAGAGAAGGTCGAGCTTTATCTGGAGAAGGAGACATCTGTCCTCTGGAGCGAGATGCCCCTTCCAGTGGCAGGATCGATCATGGAGTTTGCGGCTGTTCAGGCCTGCCCTGTCATAGATACCAGCCTCAAGCTGGTGGGCATGATCTCTGACCGGGATCTCATCAAAGCCAGCGTGATCGAGGACACAGTCGAGAAGACTGATATGTCTGCGAACGATGGAGATGACGTCTGGATGTGGGATCGGGTTATGCAGACCATCAGCAAGTACTACACAGTCTCCAGGATCCAGCTCAAGAACATACTCGTTCGTGAGGCAATGGTCGCGCCCATCACGGCTTTTAAAAAGGACGAGGTTGGCAAATGCGCGGCTGTAATGCACAAGAACCGGATCGACCAGATGCCTGTGATTACATCCGGCGGAAAGCTTGTGGGGATGCTGAAAGACACAGATGTGTTGATGGCGCTTGTGAATAAGTGCTAAATGAAGTAGGATCTGATGAGCATCATCAAAATTTTCTGCTCTGCATCAGAAAACTCTATCTTCCAAAAGACAAATAAACTTGCACGCCCTCTCCTCGCGCATGTCTCGCTTTCTCGTGGTCCTTGGTACCACCTCTCACTCAGGCAAGAGCACTCTCGTTGCAGCTCTCTGCCGTCTTCTCTCTGATCGCGGCCTCAATGTCGCGCCCTTCAAGTCCCAGAACATGAGCCTCAACTCATGGGTTACCAAAAACGGCTCAGAGATCGGCATTGCCCAGGCGGTGCAGGCCTGGGCGGCCAGAGTCGAGCCAACAGAGTTCATGAACCCCATTTTGCTCAAGCCCAAGGGAGACCGCACCTCTCAGGTGATAGTCCTTGGGCGGCCAATGGCCGACAAATCCGCTGAGCAGTACTACCGTGATATCGAGAGCCTCAAAGGAGTGGTGGACGAATCCATCAAAGAGCTTGAGAAGCACTACGACTACATAGTAGTAGAAGGTGCGGGCGGAGCCGCTGAGATCAACCTCTTCGATCGCGATCTTGCCAACATCTACGTGGCCCGCCGTCTCCAGGCACCAATCATCCTTGTAGGCGACATCGAGCGGGGCGGTGTCTTCGCGAGCCTCTACGGAACAGTAGATCTCCTGCCTGACGATATCCGCCCGCTTGTCAAGGGTCTGGTTATCAACAAATTCCGGGGTGACCCAGCCATCTTGGGCACAGGCATGAAACGGCTTGAAGAGTTGACAGGCGTGCCGGTTCTGGGCGTCCTGCCATACCTCGACCTAGATATTCCATCAGAGGACTCCGTCTCTTTGGGTGACAAAAAAGCAGCGTCCGCTGGAGGCCAGCTGGAAATAGCTGTGATTCGTCTGCCGCGCATCAGCAACTTCACAGACTTCGAGCCATTAGAGCGGCAGGCTCGCGTGAGATACGTGAGCCTCACCGATGATCTGGGCCACCCGGATGCGGTGATCATCCCTGGAACCAAGAACACCGTCTCCGACCTATTAGAGATGCAGGAGACAGGCATGGCCGAGCAGATCGTGTCGTTGCAGGATACTCCGGTTCTTGGCATCTGCGGAGGCTACCAGATACTTGGACGTGAGATCATCGACTGCGGCATCGAGGACACAGTGGGAACAGTTCCGGGCCTAGGTCTGCTGGATGCGGTGACCCGCTTCGATCTCTATGAGAAAAGGACTGTTCAGGTGAAAAAGACTGTCACGGGCGGCGGCCCCATCCTGGAGTCCATCCTGGGTCAGGACGTTAGCGGCTACGAGATTCACATGGGAGTGACGTGCCCCAACGAGGCCAGCGCCTTTGGAGATGACGGGGCAGTCTCGAAGAGCGGCATTGTGATTGGAACCTATCTGCATGGCCTCTTCGACAACGAAAACTTCCGGGGGGCTTTCCTGGACTTTCTCAGATGCCGCAAGAATCCCGGTCAGGTCTCTTGCCAGGACCGCGTTCCTTCACGAAATGAAAATCCTGTGCAAAAGCCCTCGCCCTTTGCAGGACTCGCAACTGCTACTGCTGCCCATCTGGACATGAAACAGATCTGGAGGATGCTTGATCTGGATTAGATTGGTTTGACATCCCGTTCCAACATCCTTTTTATCTGGCAGAAATGCTTTCTCTTTTCAGATGAAACTGGCAGTGCTCTTCTCAGGCGGAAAGGACTCGGTCTTTGCCTGCCGTCGGGCATTGGAGAAGGATAGGGTAGCCTGCCTGATTACCATGGTATCCACGAACCCCGACAGCTACATGTTCCATACCCCGAACATCCGCCGCACCGACCTTCAGGCCGAAGCTATGGGCATTCCTCTTATCGCCTGGCCAACACATGGCAGAAAGGAAGACGAGCTGGATGACCTGACTCTAGCCATATCCGCGGCAAAAGACAGGTATGCAATCGAGGGGATTGTCACCGGTGCCATCGATTCAGTCTACCAGGCAGCCAGGGTCCAGAAGATCTGCCGCGACCTCGACCTCTGGTGCTACTGTCCCATCTGGCAGACCAATCAGCTCGATTACCTGAGACTCCTGCTAAAAGAGGGCTTCCGTGTCATCATCTCCGGCGTCTATGCCTATCCCTTTGATGCAGAGTGGCTTGGAGCATCGTTAACCATTGAACGCATCGACCGGCTGGCAGCTCTGCAAAAGAAATACAAGATCAATCCCTCAGGAGAGGGCGGTGAGCTGGAGACCTTCGTCCTGGACAGCCCCATCTTCAAGAAGCGAATCGAGATACTGAAGTCCTCCTGCAGCTATGCCAACTATCGGGGGCATTTTGTTATTGAAGACATGAGGCTGGTGGACAAATCGATGGTTGATAAAAACCCTGAGATGGTTGAAGGGTTCCCAGGCAACGATGATCTCGGAGATGAGAAGCGCCCCTCTCAGGATAACGTCACACTGCTGGTCGACCTATGCTCTGCCCCTGACTCCTTGTCTCATTACGAGTTCGTACATCCCATCAGAGATGCACTGGATGAATTGGGCCGCCGTACTTGTGTACTGCATTATTCTCAGGTCACAGAGGAGGCGCTGGACGCCTGCGATAGGATCATCCTCTGCGGAACAGCTCTGAAGGATATGGGCTATTCCGAGCATTTAGAGGCTTTCTCCTGGATAAAATGCCAAAAAAAGCCCATCCTCGGCATCTGTGCAGGCATGCAGGTGATTGCCGCGGTTTATGGCGGATCGGTTGTGCCCCATCTCCAGATAGGCCTGGTGAAGATGGAGATCCTCCGGGACAGTCCACTTCTCGGCGAGCCGCGCTTTATCGAGAGCTATCATCTCCATAATTATTCAGCGACTCTTCCTGACGGATTTGAGCTGATCGCCGGAAAGGCTAGCGCAGCAGATGCCTTCTATCACCCTGTCTTTCCCACCTTCGGCATCGTATTCCATCCTGAGGTGAGGTGCCGCTGGATACTTGAGCGTTTTGTCAGTCTTATTAATTCTTTTTAATCTGTCTTAACGACCCTCTGCAGCCGGAATTCTTCTTCCGACGAAACCGATTTATGTAATGAATCCTCACTATAATCCTGCTATGCAAGACTACTCCCTCAATCAGTTCCTGGCAATGGCCAAGACACCTTCTCTTGACATTGAGATCTGCGACGTGACCCTTCGCGATGGCGAGCAGATGCCTGGAGTGGTCTTTCGAGCTGATGAGAAGCTGGATATTGCTCTGAGGCTAGATGAGATCGGCGTTGAGGTAATCGAGGCTGGCTTTCCGGTAGTCTCTGCTGCGGAGATGAACGCAGTAAAAGAGGTCTGCAATCTGGGGCTTGATGCCAAGATCTCAGCACTCTCCCGCTCAGTCAAAAAGGATATCGATGCTGCCATAGAATGCGGCGTGGACATGGTCAGCGTCTTCATAGCTACATCAGATCTTCATCTCAAGCACAAGTTGCACATGAGCTGTCCCGAGGCCATATCATGCGCTCTGCAGACCGTCGAGTACGCCAAAGACCACGGCCTGATTGTGCGCTTCTCAGCCGAGGATGCCACGCGTACCGATTTTGAGATCCTCAAGAAGCTGTACAAGAAGGCAGAGGAGTACCATGCCGACTACATCAGCGTGGCCGATACAGTGGGAATCATGAATCCGCGCACCACCTACTACATGATCAGTGAGCTGAAAAAGGTCGTCAAGATCCCCATCTGCATGCATTGTCACGACGACCTGGGCCTTGCTCTCGCCAATACCCTCGCAGGAGCTGAGGCCGGAGCAAAGCAGTTGCATACCACTGTAAACGGCATTGGTGAGAGAAGCGGCAACACGTCTTTGGAGGAGCTGTTGGTGGCCCTGCGTCTGCATTATGGCCAGGGGGCTTACGATCTCACCAAGATCAAGGACCTCTCCAAGCTTGTCGAGGGATACTCAGGCGTCCCGGTAGCCAGGAATAAGGCTGTAGTGGGAACCAACGCTTTTGCCCATGAATCGGGAATTCATGTGGCCGCCGTCCTTGAGGAGCCCAGGACCTATGAGCTTTACTCTCCTGAGCTTGTGGGCGCTGCCAGACATATCATCATCGGCAAGCACACCGGAGCCAAGGCTCTCAAATATATCACCCAGAGGATGGGCTACTACCTGAAGGACAAGGAGCTGGGAGACCTATCTGAAAGGGTGAAGATGTGTAGCGAGTTCAAGCACCCCATAAACTGCGAGGAGCTTCGGAAGCTCATCCTCAATATGGAGAACATCGAGGTCATCTATCCTGGACCTTGATGCATTGAAGTGATCGAAGGGTATATCTTCAGTGATGGAGCAACTATTTTCATTATGATGCAGTGTTGAGGTGTAATCTGTGAAAGCTCTCATACTCTCAGGCGGCTCAGGCACGAGGCTGCGTCCTCTTACTTATTCTCAGCAAAAACAGCTCATACCAATAGCCAACAAGCCAGTCCTCTTCTATGCCATTGAGGACGTGATCGAGGCCGGAGCCGACGAGATCGGCATAATCCTGGGCCCGAATAAGGGCCAGGTCATAGATACTGTTAGATCCAGATCTTGGGGGGTGCCGATAGAATTCATATATCAAGGCGATCCTAAGGGCCTCGCTCATACCATATTAGTGGCCGAAAAGTTCCTTGATGACGATTTTGTGATGTACCTGGGTGACAACATCTTAAGGGATGGCATCGTCCGGCATGAAGAGCGGTTTAAGACGCTGAAAAGCGATGCCAGTGTGTTGCTCACAAGGGTCGAGGATCCTCAACGTTTCGGAGTTGCCGATCTCAATCCCGATGGAAGCATCAGAATGCTGGTGGAGAAACCCAAAGTCCCTCCTTCAAATTACGCATTGGTTGGCGTCTACTTCTTCAAGCCGCTAATAATCGATGCCTGTAAAGCCATAAAACCCTCTTGGAGAGATGAGTTGGAGATAACCGATGCCATTCAGTGGCTTATTGAACAGGGATACAAAGTTGATGCCTCTTTTGTTGAGGGATGGTGGAAGGATACGGGCAAGCCTGAGGATATCTTGGAGGCCAATCGCCTGATCCTGGATGATATCTCGACCAAAAATGAGGGCCAGATCAATGAATCTCATGTGATGGGCCGGGTTGTTATTGAGAAAGGCTCTCTGATTGAAGGATCGGTGATCAAAGGGCCTTGCATAATTGGTGCTCGCAGCGTGATAAGTGACTCCTACATAGGTCCATATACTTCTGTAGGAGATGGCTGCCGGATCAGTGGGACTGAGGTGGAAGACTCCATAATTATGGATGACAGCACGATATCCAAAGCCGGAAAAGTCGTGGAGAGCCTGATCGGCAGAAACGTCAGAGTCCAGGAAGGGTTAGCGCTTCCCAAAGGCAATAGACTCATCGTTGGAGATAACTCTGATATTTCATTGTGATTGAAATGGAACTTCTTGTTACTGGCGGTCTAGGGTTCATAGGCAGCAATTTCATAAGATTGATGTTGCACGAACGCGATGACTGCCGAATAGTTAATATTGATGCCCTGCGCTATGGCTCCAACCCGGACAACCTGTCAAGCTTTGTTGGAAACAGCAGATACGCCTTCCAAAATGGAGACATTGCTGACGCAAAGTTCATGGCTGGCTTGATCAAAGATGTAGATGCCGTAGTCAGCTTTGCAGCAGAGACTCATGTGGATAGATCTATTGCGAATCCCGAATCATTTCTGCACAGCAACGTTGGAGGAGTATTTAATCTGCTGGAGGCACTCAGACGTCACAACTCTTCTGCCAGGTTTGTGCAGGTATCCACTGATGAGGTTTATGGAGACATAATGGATGGCTCTTTTACAGAGAAGAGCACTTTACAGCCTTCATCGCCTTATTCTGCCAGCAAGGCGGCGGGAGATGTTTTTGTTCAGGCTTATGCTCGAACTTATGGCCTGCATGCCATGATCACCAGATGCACCAACAATTATGGGCCGTATCAGTTTCCGGAGAAGTTGATTCCAAAGACCATCCTGCGAGCTAGATCTGGCCTGAAGATCCCAGTTTATGGCACAGGGCAGAATGTGAGGGACTGGATCTACGTAATTGATCACTGTCGAGCAGTGGAACAGGTCCTGATGAAGGGCCGCGAGGGTGAGATCTATAACATCTCCGCCTCTGAAGAGAAGAGCAATCTGCAGGTGGTTGGGACCATTCTCCAAATGCTCGGCAAGAGCGAAGATCAGATCGAGTTTGTTGAAGATCGGCCAGGCCATGATGCCAGATACAGCCTGGACTCTACAAAGATCAGAAACGAACTGGGCTGGCGTCCTCAGGAGAACTTTGCAGATGGGATCAGAAGGACTGTGAACTGGTATCTACAGAATGTTGAATGGTGGAAGCCTCTCATGGATGATCGGTTGCTGAGTCCTGCTCCCTGGAAACTTAACTGGTGAGACCAATGAAGCTATTGATAACCGGAGGAAGCGGGCTCTTAGGGAGCAAGGTCGCCGAGATTGCCCTGGCCAGGGGCGATGATGTCTTTTCCGGATATGCGCATAATCTGCCTGAGTTTGGAAGAGCTGTGAAGTTTGATCTTCTCGACGAAATGAGCATATCTGAACTGGTTGGCCGGATTGAGCCGGAGGTTATTATTCACAGCGCGGCTCTGACGGATGTAGACCGATGCGAACGCGAGAAGGAGCTGGCCTACAAAATGAACGTCGAGGGCACGCGAGCCCTGGCAAAGGCCGCTGAAAAGTCTGCATCGTTTATGATATATATTTCTACAGATTATGTATTTGATGGAAACCGCGGCATGTATTGCGAAGATGATCTCACATATCCCGTAAGCTATTATGGCCTCTCCAAGCTCAAAGGCGAGCAGTTTTGCACAGGATGCATCGCCAGAACCTGCGTTATCTATGGCAGCCGCCCAGCCAGCGGCAAAGTCAATTTTGCTCTGTGGCTGCTAAACAGTCTCAAATCCGGAAAACCGGTTCGAGTGGTCACAGATCAGTTCATAACCCCCACATTGAATACCAATCTGGCGGCAATGGTCCTGGAGGTGGCGGATAGACGGCTGGCCGGAATTTATCATCTGGCAGGAGCTACCAGGATATCCAGATACGATTTTGCCAGGCTTATGGCTGATGTGTTTGATCTTGATTCAAGCCTCATCATTCCTTCCAGGATGGCAGACTTGAAATGGGATGCTAAACGGCCGATGGATTCATCACTGGCGACATCCAAGGCAGATCGGGCGCTGATGGAGAAGCCTCTTTCAGTCGAAGTGGCCCTGAAAACTCTGAAGGATGAAATTTCTAAAAATGGGGTGAGATAATGCTTCCGGGAATAGTCATAAAGCCTTTGAGGAGATTTGCCGATGAGCGTGGTTTCTTCACAGAGATCATGAGGGCCGACTGGAAGGATGTAATACAGGATGAAATCGTTCAGGCCAATATGTCCGTGAGCTATCCGGGTATGGTGCGAGCCTGGCACAGGCACGAACGGGGGCAGGTCGATCATTTCCTGGCAGTCAGGGGCGCAATGAAGATCTGCGCCTATGATGATGAAACTCAGGAGCTTGACGAGATCATATCTACAGGAGACAATCCACAGGTCGTCAGGATGCCAGGGCACTATTGGCATGGATTTCGGGTCGTTGGAAATGAGCAGGCCATGCTTGTCTATTTTGTGAACCGGCTGTATGATTATTCGAGTCCGGACGAGGAAAGAAGGCCCTGGAATGATCTGGCAATACTTCCAGCGACGATCAATGGCAAGAAGGATGATCGTTGCGGAAAGCCCTGGGACTGGTTCGGACCGGCGTTTAAGTGATCTCTTGTGAATACCATCCAGAGGATCGCTAAGAATACCCTCTTTTTGCTGATCTCAAATGTAATTGGATTTGTACTAAGCTTCTTTTTTTTAATGTACAGCACTCGCTATCTGGGTTCAGATCGGTACGGCATATTATCATTTGCTATTGCTTTTGCTTCCATTACTCTCTTTCTGGCAGATATTGGGATAGCATCCGTGATCATCAGAGATGTTGCCAGAGATAAATCCCGGACGCAGAAATATCTTGCTAATTCTGCATTTCTAAAAATTATCCTGGCCGTAGTAACCCTTGTGAGCACGGCGGTCATAGGCTTTGCCTTGAACTATCCGTCATCTACCATGCAAGTTGTGCTTGTAATATCCCTCTCTCTCATCATCGTCTCCTTTTCTGGCATCATAAGTTCAATTCTACAGGCATATGAAGTGATGGAATATCTCTCATTGGGCAGCATAATCTATAATCTAGCGATGCTGATTCTCGCTTTGCTGGCGATTCATTCTGGCATGGATGTCTATGGTTTTTCATACGTTTACCTGATCTCAAGCATAATTTCTCTAGGCTATTATGTGGTGGTGGCCCTGAGAAAGATCCCATTGCCTAAATGGGAGATCGACTTTGCGCTCTGGAAATATATCATAAAGGAAGCCATACCATTTGGCCTGTCATTGGTATTCGTAAGAATATATTATTATATTGACACAATAATGATCTCTTTAATGGTCTCAAATCCCAATGATGCAATGGGGTGGTACAATGCAGCTTATCGGATGGTATTGGTCTTGTCCTTTATTCCTGTGACCTTTTTGGGATCGATATATCCGGTCATGTCCAACTATTTTGTCACATCTGATAAATATCTAGGTTTTATATTTGAGCGGTCCTTCAAGTATCTGATGGCAATAGCCATTCCTATCGGCGTAGGAACTACTATCTTGGGAAATCAATTAATCCTTTTAATTTATGGACCTGACTTTGTGCCCTCTACAATTGCCCTCCAGATTTTAATATGGTCCGAAGTCTTGATCTTCTTAAACGCTGTATTTGGCAATCTCTTCAACTCCATTAACCGGCAGGCGATAGTTGCAAAACAGACCATTCTTGCTACTGTATTGAATATAATATTGAATCTCGTTTTGATACCAAAATACAGTTATGTAGGCGCAAGCGCGGCAACCGTAGCTACTCAGCTTTTTGCCTTTCTCTTCTTGCTCTATTTCGCTTCCCGCGCAGGTTATTCATTTCCAGGACATATGATCATTCACCTCTCCAAGGTCCTATTTGCATGTTTTATAATGGTGTTATTCATTAAACTATTCAGCGGGCTTCCTCTATTGCTCTTGATATTAATCGCGGCGGTCGTCTATCTTATAATAATAATCATCACAGGCTTGGCTGACAGGATCGATATTCAGATGGCAAGGCAGCTATTTGGCGGAATAAAGGCACATGGTAGCAGGAAAGAGACTTGACTCAACATTGTCACATTGCTTGGGGCAGTCTGATATATCAAGGATATCAAGGGAAAAACTATAATATGATTCAAGCATGCCTGGAACGGAAACCGTCGGAGAAGGACTAGATCAGAAATGAGGGTTGCCATTTTCCATAACCTCCCCTCAGGTGGAGCAAAGAGGGCTTTATGGGGGAATGTCAGGTATTTGAGTGCAGCAGGATGCTCTATCGATGTCTTTGTTCCATCGACGGCTGACGAGGATTTCCTGCCCCTGAGACAATTTGCCAATAGCGTAACTGTAATGCCCGTCCATCCGACGCCTTTTGGCTTAGCAAAGTCCGCGATTAAGCATTTATTTCCAAGAGGATGGCTATCATTGGCAGACCTCGAAGAGGCACAAAAGAGGATAGCCGATATCATCAATAGGGATGAATACGATATTGCGTTTGTAGAGCAGGATCGATATACGATGTCGCCATTTATTCTCAAATACCTCACCTTGCCACATGTATATTATTGCCCACAACCTCGTCGGTCTAATGAGGCTATACTTAAAACCCTCGGCAAAACAATCGACATAAATTTGCTGGAAAAGGCTTGGGAGAGATATTGCATTCCCAGACTTGACTCTATTGATAAAGAGAATGCCTCCTATGCTAAGGTGATACTCTCTAATTCGTGTTTTTCGAGTGAAGCAATTCTCCGAGCATATGGCAAGAATTCTTTTATATCTTATCTGGGCGTGGACACAGAATTATTCCGGCCATTGAAGTTGGAAAAAGAGCCGTTTGTATTATCGGTTGGTTCTTTAGTTCCTGCGAAAGGATTTGATTTTGTTATAAGAGCTATCGGGTTGGTTGATAAAAGAATTCGCCCAAGTCTCATTATTGTGGGCAATGTCAATAGGCCTGTGTACAGGGACTATCTTTTGAGGCTAGCTGCCGAAAACGGAGTAAATTTAGAGATAAAGATCCTTATAGGTGATTTGGAGCTCACGAGGCTTTACAATAAAGCTCAATTATGTGTATATGCGCCTTATCTTGAACCATTCGGCCTTGTACCATTAGAAGCTATGGCTTGCGGAACGCCAGTTGTAGCCGTCAGAGAAGGTGGGGTAAGGGAGAGCGTGGTTCACAATGTGTGTGGACTGCTTACTGATAGGGATGAGCAAAAATTTGCTGATGCAATATCTCAGCTTCTTCAGGATAAAGAAAAGTATCAGTACATGAGTAGCAAGGCAATCGACATAGTTTCAAACTTTTGGACATGCGAATATGCTGCTCAAAGACTAATTCAGCATATGCAATATTCTATAAAAATGCACTGAGCTGGGATGGCAGATACGGTGTCGCGCCTTTTACCCGCTAGTACGTGTTTAGCCCTCACCTAAATTTCTAAAATTTCCATCAAAATTCATTTAGA
>CAZFFD010000017.1:0-35277 GCA_964518035.1 uncultured Methanotrichaceae archaeon
CCATGCCCTTGGAAAGTGCTTGAGTATATAAATGCCAAGCTTTTAGGACTCTACAACATGAATTAACTATAATAACAAATAGCGCAGATGACCTATCTTGGGAAGAGACTATGAAGAATCTTCAAAAGACAAAAGACTGGCTGGAGATGGCACTTGATGACATGCAGGACGCTTTAGCGGACTTTGGAGATAGTAGATATCCAAGCAGCGTTTTTCATTCGCAGCAATGTGCAGAAAAGCTCCTGAAGTCGGTCCTGTACTTCTTTGGAATCTTTCATGAAAAAACGCACTTCCCATCTGATTTGTTGGCGGGGGAGATCTTGAATAGGCCTGAGACAACGCGAGATCTAACCCTTTCCAAAGACCAGATTGGATTTTTGTTGGCCATGGCGGACAATGCAGCTTCGATCGAGAAGCAACGAAGCATGCCTCGCTATGGCTGGGAGACAAGAGACCGAATCATAAAGCCGTCTGAGATTTACGACGAAGACAAAGCTCGTGAGATAATGGATCGATCGAAGACGGTTTTAGCAGCAGCACATGGCTTTTCTCCACTCTTGGCGCGAAAGAGTTGCAGGGCGTGTTATTGAGGATGGATCAATGTTTGAGGTGATGATCGAGAGCTATTTGGCCAGCCTTCTGAATTGCAAATTCGAAAAATTTAATAATGATATTGAAATAAAAAGTGTCATTCTCTTCGGCTCGGTGGCTCGCGGCCATGCCAAAGATCACAGCGATATAGACATCATAGTCGTTGCTTCAGGATTGCCGGAGTTGAAGAAAAGAGACGAACTGCCGCCCTTCCGTTCTCCGGCCCGCATCCAGGACATCTGGATGACTCCTGAGGAGTTAGAGGACATGGTCATAGCCAAGACCGGCTTCGTGGTGGACGCACTCCTGGAGGGCAAGTTGCTCTTCGATGATGGTACTGCCAAGGCAGCGCGGGAGATGTTGGTGCAGTCGCTGGAGAGGCTGAAGATCCGAAAGCTTGAGCATGGATGGATGATTGCAAGAAGTGAGCTTGACGCTGTGATCAGCTTTGATTGATGTGGCTTTTTAATATTCGGATTCGACAGATGGATATAGTAGCGAGAGATCTTTAGGAAGCGGATAATCATGAGTACACTTGTTACAGGCGGTGCGGGATTTATCGGCTCCAATCTGGTGGAGGAGCTCTTGGCGGCGGGAGAAGAGGTTGTTGTTCTGGATAACATGCATACAGGAAGCCCAGGCAATCTGGAGGGTCTCAAGGGCAGTTTGAAGCTGATCAAAGCTAGCTGCAATGACCTGCCGGGCCTGGACCTGCATCCGGAGAAGATCTACCATCTGGGGATACCATCATCGTCGCCGATGTACAAGAGTAATCCATATCTTGTGGGCGAGGCTATCAATGGCTTTACTGCAGTCTTCGAGCTGGCCAAAAAATGCGGGGCGAGAGTGGTTTATGCTTCGTCGTCCTCACTCTACAACGGCCTGGTACCGCCTCATCGCGAGGACATGACCATTCGGGTTTCCGACTATTATACAGAGGCTCGCTTGGCTATGGAGAGGATCGCTGAACTTTACCAGGGGCTCTATGGCATCAGCTCAGCCGGCATGAGGTTCTTCTCAGTCTACGGCCCGAAAGAAGAGGCCAAGAAGCAGTATGCCAACATGGTCAGCCAGTTCATGTGGCAGATGCAAAAGAATGAGACGCCGGTCATCTTCGGGGACGGAACGCAGACCCGGGACTTCACGAACGTCCGGGATCTGGTCCGAGCCCTCCGGTTGGCTATGCAGTCGGATTATCACGGCATACTGAATGTGGGCACGGGAAAAGCCTACAGCTTCAATGATGTGATTGAGATCCTCAACCAACAGCTTGGCACCAGAATAAAGCCGAAATATACTGAAAATCCAATAAAAAATTACGTAAAGGACACGTTATCTGATACCACAAAATGCCGGGAGATTCTAGGCTTCTCCGCTAAGGTCTCACTTGAAGACGGAATTGGTCAGTTGGTGCACAAAACGCCTTAAATGCACTTGATTTCTCTTTTTTGATTTGAGGGGCAAAATTGAAGATTGCCATATTTCACGATTATGTAGGGTCCATCGGCGGTGGCGAAAGAGTCGTCCTGTTGTTGGCTAGAGAATTGAAGGCTGATCTCGTCACCACAGACGTAAACGATGATGCCCTCTCTGCCCTCGGATACACAGACATCAACCTGATCAGCCTCGGCGAGACCGTCAAAGTCCCACCGCTTCGTCAGATCTCTGCCTCCTGGAAGTTTGCTGCCTGCGACCTTTCTGACAACTATGATTTTTTCGTATTCTCAGGCAACTGGGCCCATTATGCAGCAAGAAAACACAGCCCCAACCTTTGGTATTGCCATACTCCTGCGAGGGTCTTCTATGACCAGAGGACGCAGATGATCTCACAGCTGCCAAACGCACCCCTCAGGTTTGCGGCCTCCTCCTGGATCAGATGTCACACGTTCTTTGATCAGAGATCTGTTAGACACGTCGATAGAATCGCTGCAAATAGCCGCAATGTCGAGAAAAGGATCATCGATACCTATGGCAGGAGATCGACTGTAATCAATCCGCCGGTTGATGCCAGGAGGTTCAGGTTCAAAGAGTACGGCGACTTCTGGCTTTCCGTCAACCGCATCTATCCTGAGAAGCGGCTGGAGATGCAGTTCGATGTCTTTCGGAGGCTGCCCCATCTCAAGCTGATTGTTATTGGTGGATACTCGGTCGGAGACCATGCGGCCAAATACTATGAGAGACTCATAAAAGATGTCCCTGACAACGTAGAACTGAGGGGCATGGTCTCTGAGGACGAACTGAAGGACCTTTATGCCAGGTGCAGAGGATTAATATGCACGGCAGTTGACGAGGACTTTGGGCTGACTCCTCTCGAGGCTATGGCCAGCGGAAAGCCGGTAGTGGCCGTAAATGAGGGCGGCTTCAGGGAAACGGTAATAAACGGAGAGACGGGTATGCTGGTGGCAGCAAATGCAGACAACTTGAGTAGAGCCGTACGAGAAATCGACCGAGATCCTATGAGATATAAAGAGCGCTGCCAGAAGCGTGCCCTCGAATTCGATACGCCTGAATTTATAAAAAAGATCCGCCAAATCTTGCCATCTTCATAATAAAAGGTGCATTGAAGTGCTATCTTTAAAACATTTTCGTGAGCTGTGGTGCTATAGAGAGCTGATAATCAAGTTGGCCTGGAGCGATTTTAAGCTGCGTTACAAGAGTTCTGCAATTGGATTCTTCTGGTCGCTGCTCGAACCACTGCTCATGCTGGTCGTGCTTTTTGAGGTCTTCAGCAACTTGATGAAAATACAGGTGGAGCATTATCAGCTTTTCTTGCTCCTCGGAATAATCCTCTGGAACTTCGTGGACCGGGGCACGTCATTGAGCATTTGGAGCATTGTGGGAAAGCCAAGCCTCGTGCAAAAGATCTACTTCCCACGGGACATATTGGTCATATCCACATGCATCATGGCATTGATGATGACTTTTCTGGAGTTCATAGTCTTCATCCTATTCCTGGTGGGCAGTAGAGTCTTGCCTGGTTGGACTGTCGCTTACTTTCCATTGCTATTGCTACTGGAGCTTCTGATTGTTTTAGGCGTATCTCTGGCCATTTCTGCGCTGAATGTCTATTTCCGAGACGTTCAGTTTATCTGGCGGGTCATAGTCCAGATAGGATTTTTTGCCACCCCAATATTGTATCCCATAACCATATTTCCCGAAAAGATTCGATGGATAGTGATGCTCAATCCCATCGCCCATATCATCATCTCGATGAGAAACTGCACCTTATATCAGATACCTCCTGAGCCATCCAGTCTGGCATATATCGTTGTATCAACGGCAGTTCTGCTCTTGATAGGCTACTTCATCTTCGACCGGCTTGAGCCGAAATTTGCGGAGGCGATCTGATTGTCCACGACGGTGGAGGTCGAAGGCCTCTGGAAGACCTTCAAGATCCCTCATGAAAGAAGGACGACTCTCTTCGAGAACCTTGTGGGTATCATGAGGCCGAACAGATACGAGACGTTTACTGTGCTCAAGGATGTCAGCTTCAGGGTTGATGAGGGCGAATGCGTCGGCATAATTGGCGATAACGGTTCAGGCAAGAGCACATTGCTCAAGATCATAGCCAACATCCTGCGGCCCAGCAAGGGGACAATCAAGGTAGTGGGCAAGATGACACCGTTTCTGGAGCTTGGGGTTGGCTTCCAGCCGGACCTCACAGCACGCGAGAACATTGGCGTCTATGCCACAGTCATGGGGATCTCAAGCAGGGACATCCGAGAGAGGACCGATGACGTGATAGAATTCGCCGGTCTGCATAAGTTCGAGGATACCAAGCTGAAGAACCTCTCTTCAGGGATGCAGGTGCGTCTGGCTTTCTCAACAGCCATTCAGACCGATCCCGATGTACTTCTGGTGGATGAGGTTTTGGCCGTTGGAGACATGGAGTTTCAGCAGAAATGCTTTGATGTATTCAACCGCTACAGAAAAGAGGGTGTGACCATACTCTTCGTCTCCCATGATCTTGGGGCAGTGAGGCGGTTTTGCGACAGAACGCTGCTTTTAGGCGGTGGCGAAGAGCGAGCATTCGGTGAGACCGGAGAGGTACTGGATAAATACGTCTATTGCAGGTCTGGGACGAAGAGCAGCTCAGATGAATCTGAGGATGGGCAGTCCCGCACCAATCGGTGGGGCGACGGACGTGTGACCATAACGGATGTGCAGTTCCTGAACAAATCTAGAGCGAATTGCACCAGATTCAATTCTATGGACTCGATGGTCATACGAATACATTACCACGCAGCTGAGGCTATATCAGATATCACTTTTGGCATTGCAATTCATTCAGATGATGGTCGTCACATATTTGGAACAAATACCAAGATCAGGAGGGTGCCGCTCTCCGTGGGAAAGGGCGGCGGCCATATCGATCTACTAATTGACTGCATCCCAATGCTCTCCGGGAGGTATCTTATCAGCATTGCAGCTCAGAGCCTTGACTATAAAACCACTTACGATTGGATCGATAAGCATTACTCATTTGAGGTGGTGCCGACAAGCGGCGATGACGGCTCAATTGCCATACCGTGTAGCTGGGCAGTACGACAGTAAAAATGCGTGCGGTGGATGGTTGAATCCGGACCTCGCATCATCCGCCTCATGGCATCCATTCGATATACCACTGATCATTCAGGATGACATTCAAGAGCTGCTTTGTGCTCTGCCTCCAGGTCTGCCAGGGCATGCCATCAGATTTTGGATGCTTGCCGGATTGGTACAGCGCCAGCCATTCCTGCACTGCTGCTGCGAGGTCACCCGGATCGCGCCCGGAAAAATAGTACGCATGCTCGCCCGCTACCTCATGAAATACGGGGATATCGCGGGCGATGATGGCAAGCCTGTGCTGTGCGGCCTCGATTAGCGGCAGGCCGAAGCCTTCGCCTTCAGACGCTGCGATGAGACAGACAGATGCGTCATAAACCCTCTCCAGGTATTCGTCGCTGATGCCTTCGAGCCAGAACAACCTATGGCCGAGTTCCGGATGACTGCGTATGTCCCTCAAAAGCGCATCTACCATCCATCCTTGATTGCCGACGATTACGAGGTTGACATTTGCACCCTGAAGCCAGATCTGTTCAAAAGCTGCGAGGGTCTGTGCATGACATTTGCGCGGCTCGATGGTGCCTACCATCAGGAAGCTTGGACTGGCAGAAAGCAGATCAAGCACCTGTCTTGCGTTCTCCGGGAGGCCATGAGTCGGCACAGAGTTTTCAACATCTGCACCATGATGGAACCATCCGATTTTGAATGGGCGAAGGCGTTTAGGGCCATTTGAGTCAAGCCACTCTTTTAGCGTATCTCCTATCGTCTGAGAGACACATAGCGCTCCGTCAAAGCTGGCAACTGCATTCAGCCATGTGGCATGTTTCACATCATCGCCCTTCCCAAAGGCCTCAGGCAATGTGATTGGAAGAAGGTCATGCACAACGAAGTAGATCTGAACATATCGATTGTGTATCGACTTCAAATAATCCAGCTGCTTGGGCACAACCAGTGGTTGCAGGTCGAGGCCCAGAAAGATATCACCGGGATAGGCCTCGATGGGAGCATCATCCAAGACAGCCGCAGGACACTCCAAGAAGGCCAGAGCGAACTTTCTCGCATAGAGGTAACCGAGATGATCCTCAGTCGCATAGACTGGCTCAACTCTGAAGCCGTCTGGCGGATTGCATAGCAATTCCTTGAGGATGCTTCGGGTTACGCGCTGGATTCCGCTCTTGACATCCCTTTGTACGAGTTCTGAGATGTCAACCAAAAGCTGACGAGATGGCCGCTTATTTGGCAGATTCTGGGCGATCGCTGAAGCCAGGGCAATGATGTCGCCATCCACTACTGAAGTATTGTCCAGTCTTGCCAGTTCATCAACCAATATCCTTCTGTCCATTTTTCCTGATGCATAGCTGGATTCGATGGCCTGTGCATACTGCAGAGCGCAAATCCGGGGCGCGTGGTGGGTCAGGATCTCCTCGCGTGCCCGTGCGCCCAGAGTTCGGCGTCTATTGTCATCGTGTCTCAGAGTCTCCATGGAGTTGATCAACTCTGAATCCTCGAACTCATCACGCAAGATCCAGACTGCGTCCTGCGGCAGCTCGGCATTGGAGCCATTCGCATTGACAATCGTGGCCAGGCCGTGATTCATGCAATCAATGACTGTCCCCGATGTCTCGCCGCGGGAGAGCGTGCGAAGCTGCACAGCCAGATCTGCGGCTTTAAGATAGTTCTGGAATGCGTACGTGTCCGCCCAGCCGGTTATACGAATGCGATCTGCCTTACCGCTTTGGCGGATGGCGTCAATTATTCGCCTGCCATAATCACCGTTGTCGTTTTCCCCTACAAATATGAGTTTGCAATGGGGATCCTGTGCGAGGCTGCAGTTCAGCCATGCGTGAATAAGCCTATGGTTTTGTTTAGCAGGACCCAGCAGACCAAAGCTGCAAATAATAAAATCATCCGGATCCAGTCCGAGATCTTTTCGCGCTTTTCTTTTGTCAATGTCTCTGGCAGGAATCCGCAAATGTAAAATGACAGACCAGTCATCTCCCAGCTCGTTTCCATACCACTTCGATGCCAGCCGAACTGAATAAGCAGAATGAACTATTACGCCCACTGCCTGGCGGAGGACATCGAAGTTGCACGGGTACTTGAAGACAACACCAGTCCTGTCCCTTGCATGAAAACGCTCTCTCACAGCTGCATAGCCATGAGAGCTGTAGAGCGCGCGTGTCCAGGCATTCGGAGCAAGGTTATAGATCTCGCGATGCTCTTGGATGCCGCTCAAGAAGAAATCGTGCAATACCACTAAACCGGGAAAACGCTCCAAAAGCTCAAACATATGCACATGGTAAGCCGAGTTTCCGAAGTGATAGATCACCCGATCATATCCGCGAGCATGCTTGACAAACCACTCGACGGAACGAATTGGCAGGCAAGCTTTGATCCATTGATCAGACACGTCTGGCTGGGCGGTGATCACCTCTATATCATAGTAGACGGCTAATTCAGGAAGCAATTCTGCGCTGTAATCGGCAATGCCGCTATGCGCTGGCGGTAGAGGCGAGACATAGGCCAGCTTTGGGCGGCGAGCTGGCAATAGATCTCTATTATGGTTCTGTTGTCGCTTGACATGAAATTGCTCGAAAGCTGCAATAGCCTTCTTGGCACTTTCATCCCAGGAAAACTTTCTGGCATGATCAGTGCCATGACGGATAAGATCATCGCGAAATGCAGGATCTGTCAGCCCCTGGGTGATTTTTGCAGCAATGGCGTCCTCCGAATATGGGTCAAACAGGGCATCGTCTCTGCCAATCACCTCCGGAAGGCTGGATGTATTGGCGCCGATCACCGGCGCGCCGCAGCGCATGGCCTCCACGACAGGCAGGCCAAAGCCCTCATACAATGAAGGGAATACAAAAAGCTTGCACAGGTTATAAAGAAGAACCAGATCTTGCTCCGGGACGTGGCCGGTAAGGATTACCTCATCAGCATCGAGTCCATGTTGTCGAGCCAACTTTTCAAGCATGCTCTTGCTGTCCGGCTGTATCGAACAGACTATGGCAAGCTGATGAGATCGGCGTATGTCCTTTGGCAAAAGGGCAAAAGCGCGGATCAATCTCTCATTATTCTTGCGATAATCAATGCCGCTTGTGTATAGGATGAAGGGACGGATGATGCCGTATTTTTTCCTCAAACTCAATTCTTCTTCAGCAGAAATCTCCCTCGAACTGAAATGACTATCAGTATCTTCTGAGGCATTTACAATCGAGTCTTCAGTAAAGCCAAGATAGTTCACGGCATCGTTGGCAGTGGACTTGGATATCGCCAGCAAAATATCTGCACGACGCAAATGATCTATCTTTTTCAAGTACCAGCTCTTTATTGCTGGATTCTCAAGATATGGCTCTTGATAGATAAATGGTATCAGATCGTGAAGCGTGACTACAGTAGGGATGATCTTCGAATGCCTTCCAATGCTCGTCACTGCATCATCAACCAGGCCCTCGAATAGGCTGGGAACGAGAACCATATCTGGCTGCAGGCTGGCGAGGAATGCTTCGCGGATAGTCTCCGCAGCCTCACGGCGCCAGGTGTTTGCCGGCTCGCGTTGACAGACAGGTCCAGGAATATACCACACATGGATGTTTTCTTGGGGCAGCAAACCATCGAATGATGCTCTAACCGGCTCAATTGTCTCAGAAAAAAGGCCGTTGAGGGCCAAATGCACTTCGTGCTCACCTCTGTTCCTGGCAATGGCCCTTGCAAAAGAGAGTGAATAACGCCCTATGCCGCGAAAACGGTTTTCTGCTTGTGCCCCCTGCAAGTCAATGACAATACGCATCAGGAGCTACTCCTGTGTAGTTCTATGGCCTCTTTCAGATCGGCATAGATGGCCTGAGAGCTGACTGTAAGCCCTAATGGCTCTAAGGGCTGCCTGGATGACATATACGCAATTGAGCCGCCGGCGATTATTCCCTTCGCAGCAGCAAACCTATATAGCTTTGCCGTAAGACCCGGATATCTGCTCAACACGGCCAGGGCCTTTGCTTTCAATTCAGGGTGGTCCAAGGCAAAATGAATCAGTGCCACGAATAATGGGCTGGCCAGGCCTTTGATCAATCGCATGGTTTTTTGCGGCACCGATGATAGAGTTGGAGTTATCTTATTGGTTATGCTCCAACGAAGCTCTGGGGAAGTCCCAACGTCGGGTGAGATCTTTCGTTGTGCCCTCTGCAGCAAATCGAAAGCTGCGCGCAGCGGAGCAGTAATTCGCCAGGAGCGGCTGTTGTATACTTCAAGGTGCTCGCGTTCGAGATCAGATATGCGCCTTTCATATCGACTTGCCAGGACTTCCAGGGTCAATCCATATTCTCTGGAAAAAGCAGAATCAAAAAGGCTCATGTGCTCTGCAATATCGCTCTTTTGCGCAACGACTGCATAATCCGGACTCACTCCCGCAATTACGTCGATTATCTGGACCTTTTCACGGTCAGTGAGTTCGGATGATTCTTGAAGACGCAGTATCTTTACGCGAGCAAAACCGTAAAACTCCATCAAAAATGATAATGACCGTGGCGGTATTGGTCGTTTATGTGTGGGATCCATATAAAAATTGGATGCGCCGACGATCAGATTTTCTGGATTAGGCGTTTCCATAATCAGAAGTCCGCCGGGCTTTAAAACACGAACTGATTCTCTTACCAAATTATGCAAATATTCGGCGGAAAGATGCTCAGCAATATGAAATCCAGAGACAATTGCAAGGCTTTCGTCCGATAAAGACCGAAGATATGTGAATGCATCTTCTTTCGAGGCCGAAAGCCCTCTTACACGGCAGGCTTCCAGCATCCCTTCATCGAGGTCAACTCCATGAGCTTCAAATCCTGCTTCTGACATCAGCTCCAGCCATTCGCCTCTCCCGCAGCCAAGATCTGCAACTCTGCGATCTGAATAAAATGCCAATAGCGGTCTGATAAATGGCAAATAGACGCTCAAGCGAGATTTGATAGTCTCTCTCGTTCCACGATGGCGATCCTCAAAGGCGCGGTAGAAGTTTTCATCTATCATTCGAGTCACTCAAAACCATGCAGTCCGATCTACGAATGCCATGTTGATAAATATTGTCCACTCTTTGTCTCATAAGATGCTCACATTCTGCACCGCTATGCTGAGGCATCTGCAGTCGGAGTTAAGCGAGACCGGACTGTCGCACGGCTTCTCGCAGCCCTCTGGGACATGCAGCCGCACAGTGCTCTTGCCCTTGGTGAGTGCGACCGGAACTGTCACATCTGTAAAGCTCAGTGGAACAGTTACATTTGCGTTCGTCTCATTTCCAACCACGACCTCGATTGTGCGCGGTCGGCTCAAGCTCTGGGCTCGCAGGCTCAGTTTTGCTGTGCGATTGTCTGCAGAGGTGATGGCCAATATCGCATCAGATCTGATCCAGAAGGTCCTGATGCCTGACCATGATTCTGGCGGGTAAAAGCCTTTAGAAAGCAGCATCGTTGGGGCGGATGCATTATGCTCAACGATCTTGATGTCCTGCAGTGCGATGCTCAGGCACCGAGGATCCGGGCTGTTCATATCTGCTATGTCCCTTGGCCGCTCGCAGCCCCCGGGTGCACGTAGCTGCACGGCGTTGCCGCCCGGCTTGAGTTTTACTCTTGCCGTCACAAAGACAAAGCCTGTGGGAACTGTTCTCCTGAGGGCGACCTTATTTCTGACAAGTATCTCAATGGTACGCGGATTCATGAAGCTTGAAGCCCAGAAGCTCAGGGAAACAGTGCGACTATCCGGCGAAAAAATCGCAAGTGTTGCGTTGTCCTGCATCCAGCGCGTCTGGATTCCTGACCATGATTCCGCTGCGTGAAAGCCTGAGGTTGGCAGAGCCCTTAGAGTTATATTCGTTTCGCAATCTGCATTATCAGAGCATTCTCTTATGGGCGCCGTCGCTTCTGGTTTGTACAAGACAGGTTTGTAAAGTATGTATCCTCTCGTGGAGTAAGCAACCGGTTCATATGGCAGGACCTTGGAGGATATTATGTAGCTGCTTTTTTTTGCGTAGTCGGTATTGACTCCTGAGTGATCTTTTGCAGTACGATATGTGTGCACGTCTCCCCTTGCCCAGAATTTGGTGAAAGGCAGCATAAGCCAATCTCTGCGGTCGTCTTCACTGTCCATGAGAATCCGTGAGCCCTCTACAGAATATTTTTCCAGGTATAATCCGATCTGATTTTGGTCGCCGTATTCCTTTGAGGTGGCAATCTGCCACTGAACTGTATATGCAGATACGGCTGCTGAATATATTATAATAATCAACAATAACAGGTAGCGATATCTGCGGTGGTATAGTGTGATGTATAGTCCGACTGAGAAAAGGGTCATAATTATGGGGACTACTGCCCACTGGGGCATCAGGGATTCCAGGTATCTCAGATAGGATATCGGGTCCGTATTGAATTGATTTTTGAACGGAAAGGTCATGGCAAATAGGATGGATGTGGCCAGATACGTCAGGATGAATGCTGAGATAACCTTGAATTTGGCCCCCATCCTTTTGACATCTAAATTGTGCAGACCCATGAGGCCAAAGAGGAATATCGCCGGAACAAGTGGATCTATGTACCTTCCAACAAGCTGAAAATCGTCACTGTAATGCAGGAGTTGATCCGAATAGCCTTCTGGAAGTCCTGATATCATCTGATGCATGAAGATGACTACTGCCATGACCAGTGAGATGCCGGAGACGATAAAATAAATGATTACCGACTTGAGCGCTTTATCGTTTCTAAGCTTGGCAAAGCCCTCCTGATTTATAGCATTTGCAGCGTGGCTCCTGAAAATATTAAAAATAGCAATACAAAATGCTCCTGCTGCCAGAAATACAACAAAATAAGATGAGATCATCAGATATTCCAGCTCGTGCAAGAGCCAGATTAAAAGCTCCTGTAAGCTCTTCAAATCTAAAAATATATTAAAGATATAGTCTAAATATGACCAAAACCGCTCCAGCTGATACGCGAAGTACTGGATTATATTCAATTTGCCATTACCGATTCCATATATTATCATACCGGCAATCAATAAAAGAGATGCTGCGAATATGATGCGTTTCTCGGAGACTGATTTCTTAAATGATGAATAACTATAATTTGTAAAAATAAAATATAGTCCTGACATTGTCAGGCCAATAGCCATGCATAAACCGCTGTGCTTGGTGAAGAATAGAAATATTACAGAGAGAATTGCCGCTATTATCCATAATCTGTCTTTGGTTCTGCAAGCCTCAAGCAAGAACCATATGCTGAAGATGAATAAGGGTACGAACAGGTTTTCGCACATCAATGAGAAGTTATAGGCGATGATTGAAGGCAATAATGCAATAGCTACGGAACTTGCCAGCGAATAGCTCTCACTGCAGTATTTTCTCATAATGAAATAGGATGGGAATAGAACTGATGTATTTATGATACAGTTTATCAGCAACATAATATGATAGATGATTGATTTATCCGCAAAAAAAGCATACGCCGGAGACAATAGAATGGGATATAACGGTGGAAGGCTGCTGTAGCTCGAATTTAAAATATTTCCTGCCATCTCTGCATAAATCATCTCGTCCCTGTAGACCCAGGGAGAATCAAACTTCAATGAGATGGATGACTTTATCAATACGATTATGATAAAGATAACTAGCAAGCACGCCTTCTTCCCAGGCACCACAGCAGACAGATGCTTATTGGCTATGGTCATTATTATTCCTTTACCTCTCTGACAATTGCCTAAAGCCATAGGGCCAGCAATAAAGTTATCAGGCCCATCGCCAGGCAGAAACCCGAGAAGTTGATCTTTTTTGCAAACCTTATCAATAAATCCATGGTCAGGTACCCAATCACCAGGGACGTAAGCAGCATGGCAGCGGCTGTCGTCCAGGGGATGGTTGCCAGGGAGTGATCCAACACAATGGCACCCAAAACTGCCGGGACGCTGATGATGATAGATAACGCCAACGCATCATCCTGTTTGAGGCCTTTCATGAGAAGCACTGTCAGAGTGGTTCCTGATCTGGATACGCCGGGCAGTATGGAAAATCCCTGGGCAAGGCCCAGCGTGATCATATCAGACAGGCTCATATCCTCCACAGCCTTCACTCCTGATCCCTTAAACCTGAGCAACAAGCCGGTCGCTATGAGCAGAGCGCCAATGAGCAGGGTCGCTTCCCTCCCACCCGTGAAGCTCTCCCTAAAGAGCAGATATAACGGAATGCCTGTGATGCCGGTTGCGATGGTTGATACGATCACCGTTCGTGTCAATTTGGAGTCAATCTCCGTGATCATCCTGTAAAATTCGTGTCTGAATCGTATGAGGACTGCTGACATTGTGCCCAGGTGAAGATAAATCGAGTAGGAAAGGGCTTGATCTGGTGATATTCCCAGCCAGTTGATCATGGCGAGCATCGTCTGGCCTTCGCTGCTTATGGGTAGCCACTCGAATATTCCCTGCATTAATCCCAGGACAACTCCCTGAAATGCGTCCATGATCCTTTTAGGTCTTCATTCGTATATCATGCTTTCTGCGCGATGTATCCGGGTTCTGCTTCTTTGAGACAATCTGAGGGAACTGCTCGAGGATCTGGTGAAAAGCCTTATTGGACTGCTTGGTTCTATTGGGCCTGCTTTCATGATTTTGACGAAAATTATGGCACGCATTTGTCCTATCTTCATCGGGCAGGATGTTGTCGTTTTTTTGTCAAATCCAACGCGTTTGCAGATTCTGATTAGGGGACAAGATACATATATTGCTTTGCCAATGGACGCTGTGAGACCATGGAGCGTTTAATCATAATTTGTGTAGTTATCAGCTTTCTTGCAGCTTGGATCATGACAAGGAAGTGGATCCGTAAGGCTCCTGAAGTCGGCCTTCTGGGTTTTGATATGAACAAGCCTGGGAGACCAAAGGTTGCAGAGATGGGCGGGATCGGAGTTTTATTTGGATTTGGCCTTGGCATGCTCATCTACATCGGCATAATGACATTCTGGCTGGACAGACCGAATTATGTGTCGATTTTGGCAGCTCTCTCTACTGTGCTCATAACCTGCATAATTGGCATAATGGACGATCTCTTGGGCTGGAAGAAGGGTCTGCGGCAGTGGCAAAAGCCGATCTTCACCCTATTTGCCGCTCTTCCTGTGGTGGTGGTCAACGAAGGGCAGTCCGTCATGAACATGCCGATAGTCGGACCCATTGATTGGGGTACCCTGTATCCACTGCTGATAGTTCCTATCGGCATAGTCGGGGCTTCAAATGTCTACAATATGGTTGCAGGGTATAATGGTCTGGAGGCCGGAATGGGGGTCATAATACTATCCACTATGAGCTATTTTGCATTTAAAAGTGGCAATCAAAATGCCATGATGCTGGCCCTGTGTATGGTCGCCGCACTTTTAGCATTCCTGCATTTCAATTGGTGTCCTGCAAAGGTGTTTCCGGGCGATACGATGACATACTCAGTGGGCGCGCTCGCTGCATGCGTGGCGATCCTTGGGGATATGGAGATGATCGCTCTGATCCTTTTCGTGCCGTATGCTATTGACTTCTTCCTTCAGATTCGGAGCAGATTCAAGTCCGAGGCATTTGCAAAGGTCAATGCCGACGGGAGCTTGGATAGGCCGAGCAATGGTACGTATCATCTGACGCATCTGGCCCTGTCTGTGCTCAAGAGGGTAAAAGGACGGGTATACGAGAGGGATGTGGTGCTGTTTTTGTATGGGATTGAGCTGCTGGCGGTCTTGTGCAGCCTAATATTGTATGCATAAAATTTTTAGATGAGAATGGTCTTGATATGATTATGAGTATCCCCGGGTGGCTGTACAATGGAAGACGAAATTGATCTGAGTGACATCTTTCGTGTGCTTTGGAAGAATCGTATATTGATCATAGGAGTATTTATAATATCAATTTTGGTAGCAGGAGCGATTGCCTTTACTGCGCCGTCTACATACAAGGTCTCCACCATTGTTGCTACGGGCAATTTTGAGGATCCGGTTTACACGAGTCCGGTCTCTGCGAAGAGCATCATGCTCAGTGATGAATTCTTGCTGGACGTGTTTATCCGGCTGCATTCCAATGCAACTGCAGGCGATTTCAATGCATTTAAAAATGGCATCAGTGTGGTGCCTGTTGACGATAGTGACCGGCTAGTTGAGATTTCGGATGAGACGACAGACCGGCAGGAAGGCAAAAAGGCAGTGGAGACTATGGTTCTCTTCTATGCCAATCGCAGCAATGAAAGCTACAACGAACAGAGAAATATCCTGTCCCGCCAGCTCAGAGCAACCGAAGAACGTCTCAATACCATGAATATGCTGATAAATCTGACACGGGACGCATTGATGAATATCGAAGAATCTTCAAGCTCATCTGATGTGCAGTCAGAAATGCGGTTTTCTCGCACTCTGGATCGTTTGAGCAGCATGGAAACCCAGCGTTCAGATCTGATCAATTGCAGTCTGGATTTACAAAAGCAGCTCGATCTGCTCAAGCCCCTGGTGGTCGTCCAGCCTGCAAAAGATCCTGTCAGCCCAATTGGGCCACAGAAGACCTTAATTCTGCCGATTTCCGGGGTGCTGGGGCTGGTGCTCGGCATATTCGCCGCATTCATCAGGGATGGGCTAACAAGGCGGTCTGAATGAAGTTCGTGGACATCGTCGGCGCCCGGCCGCAATTCATAAAATTAGCACCTATTCTCAGGGCTGTAGGACGCCATAATCAGGACCATCCGGATAAGTTGGTTCATGAGGTGCTGGTCCATACCGGCCAGCACTACGATTACGAGATGTCTCAGGTCTTCTTCGACGATTTTGGCTTGAAGTCGCCTGACTACCATCTCGGCGTTGGCTCAGGCACCCATGCCTACCAGACTGCAGAGGTCCTTAAAAGAATCGAGGAGGTTCTCGTCAAGGAAAAGCCCGACCTTGTGATGGTTTACGGAGACACCAACAGCACGCTTTCCGGCGCTTTAGCTGCTGCCAAGCTGCACATTCCCGTGGCCCACGTGGAGGCGGGATTGAGAAGCTTCAACAGGCAAATGCCGGAGGAGATCAATCGAGTGCTCACAGATCATGTGTCATCCTTCCTCTTCTGCCCAACCGAGACTGCCGTCGTCAACCTGCGTCGTGAGGGTTTCAGCCATATCCACTTTGATGGAAAGCTATCCGCCCATCCGCCTGCTGAGCAATTATCTGATTACGATTATAATAATACATCTCTGGTCATAAACACCGGTGATGTCATGTACGACTCGGTCCTCCAATACTCTGAGCTTGCCTGCCGCAGGTCAAGCATCATTCAAGATCTTGGGCTCCCGTCGAGAGGATATGCTCTGGCAACTGTGCACCGGGCTGAAAACACTGACGATCCCAGGCGCTTGAGAGACATATTCCGGGGCCTGCTGAAGGTTGCAGCCAGCGGCCTTTCTGTAATCGTTCCTCTGCATCCCCGCACCAAGAAGGCCCTTTCGAGCCTATCTCCGGCCCTCGAAGACTTCGGCTCATCTCTTCACATCATCGATCCTGTCTCATACCTTGATATGATCCTGCTTGAGAAGAACGCGCGGGTGATACTCACAGATTCCGGTGGGGTGCAGAAGGAGGCCTTTTTCTTCAAAGTTCCCTGCGTGACTCTGAGGGCGGAGACCGAGTGGGTCGAAACTGTGGAGACGGGATGGAATGTGCTCGTCGGCTGTGATCCTGAAAAGATCGCCCGGGCGGCGCTGCGTTCTAAAGCAGGCGATGAGGGGATCTGGCCCTATGGCGACGGTCGGGTTGCGGAGAGGATTATCGGGCTCATAGCTATGCACTGCAATTCTGGATTTAGATGAAATTCGCGAAATCAATACAGTCAATCCTGCCCAATGGTGGGTTTGCCCGCGCTGTGGCTCTTCTTGCAGGGGGAGCAGCGCTTGGGCAGGCCATAACTGTGCTTGTTTCGCCTGTTCTCACCCGCATTTATTCTCCGGAGGACTTTGGGGTTTTTGGAGTCTATGCATCCATATTGGGGATTGTGGCTGTTGTAGCCTCTCTTCGTTACGAATATGCAATTCTTCTTCCGGATGATGATGAGACTGCGGCGAACATCATGGCTCTTTGCATTGTTATAATGCTCGGAACAGTCTCTTTTTCGTGGCTTGCCATCCAATGCTTTGGGGATTTTATAGTTTCATGGGCTCGCGTCCCCGGACTCGGACGCTACCTGTGGCTCATTCCCCTGGGAATGCTGGGAGCCGGAACCTATCAGATCTTGAACTACTGGGCGGTTAGAACGAGGAATTTTGCCCGCATAGGCAGAACCCGCCTGTTCAGGGGAGTTGCTCGCGCTGTCCTTCAGGTCGGTTTGGGATACATAATCGCGGGTCCACTGGGCCTTCTTTTAGGCCAGTTCGCTGGAGAGAGTGCAGGAAGCGCATCTTTGGGTTCTGCAGCCTGGAGGAGGGATCGTTCTGCCATCAGGGCAGTCAGCCTGAAGGGCATGCTTGATGCAGCCGTGAGATACAGGCGTTTTCCCATCTTTTCCGGATCGTCTGCTCTCATTGACTCCCTGGGCCTCAACACTCCTCAAATCCTCTTTGCAGCATTTTATGGCGCTGGTGTGGCGGGATGGTTCGCTTTAGGACAGAGGGTGATTGCAGCTCCTTTGAACATAGTTGTGGACTCGGTGGCTCAGGTCTATTTTGGCCAGGCGGCCCGGCTGCCCAAGGATGATCCCATCTCAATGAAACGGTTCTTTCTGAAACTGAGCAGCCGGATGGCACTGGCCGGTGCACTTCCCGTGGCCGCAATATGCGCTTTAGCGCCCTGGGGTTTTGTCGTCATCTTTGGGCCTGGCTGGGAGACGGCAGGCCGTTATGTGCAGATATTGGGCGTGATGTTCGCGATCCGTTTTGCCGTAATTCCACTTCAGCATACCCTTAACATCCTGGAGCGGCAGGACCTGAACCTTGCATGGGACGGCGCCAGGTTGATTATGGTCGTGGGTGCCATAATAATAGTAAATGCGCTCGGATTTTCCGACATTGCTGCCATTGCGGCATATAGTCTCTCAATGTCAGCGGCTTATATACTCTTGTGGTGCATAGTCTGGCGGGAATTAGCGAGACGGATTGGACGCTGCAAGGGTGGTGATTTAAATGTTGGCCGCGATATCTGATAAGTGGCAGAGCCTAAGTGTGCGAATCGCTTTAGCGTGTGCCATGGCACTTCTCTTCCGAGTTGTGCTTGATTTCCTATATGCCAGTTTTATGTCACGATTTTATGCGAGCAGCCCTACGCTTAGCTTTCCGCTGTTTGCGAACAGCTTGCCCCGGCTGCTTGAATCATATGCCATTGCACTTGCGCTTGCCATTTATCTTGTAGCTTCTCTCTATAACCGATGGCGTCCAAGCGGAATTGTCCTCGTTTTATACTTCGTAGTTGTCATGCTGCCCTTGTCCTCGCTGTACGGGCTGGCAGATGCGCCCGCATCTTTTGTGTATGCAGCAACCATAAGCTTCGCTGTGCTCATAGCAGCTACTGATCTACTGCCCAAGGTAAAGGTGCTGCGACCTGGTCGTTACTTGTTATATTTGGGATTATTGACTGTTGTTGGGATTTCTGCCTATGTCTATGGTTGGTTGTTACTTACCGGTGGCCTTGAAAGGCTTAGCTTTGATTTGCTTTCTGTTTACGAAGTTCGCGCTGATTATATGCAAACACGCGGGCCATTGATTGCGTATTTCGTACCATGGCAGGCAAACGTCTTCAATATCATAATTCTATGCTATGGTCTTGAAAAGAGAAATTATCGGCTGCTGGGCCTGGTCTCTCTTGCACAATTGTTATTATTCGGCATGAGTGGTCATAAGTCTTTCTTATTGGCACCAATTCTGGCCGGAGGAGTCTTTTTAGTCTGGCAGAAGAAGAACGCCATTTCTTATATCCTGCTCGGGGCATCTTTGGTGGCCTTTGCTTCTTATGCATATTTCCTGATAACCGGCAATATGTTTTTGCCTTCGCTTTTTATTCGCAGGTTATTCTTTGTCCCAGCTGGGCTCCATCTGGTTTATTATGACTTCTTCTCGCAGCCTGAGCATCCTTTGTATATGCTGTCAGATTCGTTTCTGAGCAATTTTGTCCAGAATCCATATGGCATTAGCATGCCAAGCTTGATAACCTCTAGCTATTGGGATATCGATTTCGATCCAAATGTTGGGTACCTGGGAGATGCATACGGAAATTTTGGGCTATTGGGAATGCTTCTATTCTCAGCAATCCTTGGGGTGGCTCTTCGTATCGTGGACAGTGTAGGGTCATCTCTTCCGTCCCATTTCGTAGCTGCGGCAATTTCGATACCTGCCATCTCCATCACGCAATCTGCTCTCTTTACTTCGATGCTCACTCATGGTTTGATCCCTGCAATATTGATGCTATGGATATTTCGTGCGTTGGTCGGGGCACGAAATGACAGGAAATCTCGCTGAGTTCCATTTATAGTGACTCAAAGCAAATCGGCGGGTGAATCGGGCAAACTTCCCGAATATCAACTATGGTGTCGATACCTATTAATATCGTGCTGTTTTGTCTTTTTAAATGCTATGGTATCTGGCGACATCAACGATAACAGGATGCTTTTCGCTTTCGTGGGATTGCGTGCGGCTGCAAATCAGTTCCGCGATGAAAAACCAATAAGGATTATCAAATCCGTCACCAATCAACTACAATCGGGCAATGATCTTTGGGGTGTGTAGGCGCTGTCTACGGTACGATGCATAATGGAGTCCATCTGGGCCTGGTCCATATCGGTTCGCCTGGTGTTTGGTCTGGTCTTTTTCGTATGTCTGTTATTGGTCCTAGGCAATTCAGGCTGTCTTATAAAAACTGAAGGCAATCCCCTGGCAAGTTCAGTTGACGAACGCATCTATTTTCAGACCCTTAGCCAGTTCAACGAAACCAATCCTGGCTATGGATTTGATGCATCCTTCACAAAGGCGCCTTTCGACCAGCCTAAGGCCTATGCGCTATACGCCTGCGCAGAAGCACGCCGTTATCAGGGAACTGGGAATAAAACCGCACTGAAAAATGCGATCAATGCGGCAAATTGGCTTATCTGCAACTCCGATATTGATGGAGACGGAGATATTGGGTGGGGACTTCCTTTTCCTTGGGACGCTGGTGGCGACGGCACTATCAACCCAGCGAATACCGAATATGCAATTCAGACTGCAATAGGAGTCCAGGCGTTGCTGGATGTCTATGATGCAGCAGAAAAAGCTGGTTCTGATGAAGATGTGTCTGGATTTCTGACCACTGCGACAGGTGCGATGGAGACCTTCCTCAATGGCAAGTTCGATGAAGACGATACAGGAGTCATCTTCTGGTATTCAACTCGTCCGGAAGATAGTTATCATGTAATCAATTCTGGTTCAATGCTTGCAGGTCAACTCCAGCGTCTCAGTCGTTATCCTGTGGCAAATCAGAGCCGTTTCTCTGAGTGGGCAGATCGATGCGTCCTTTATATCCTCTCCCGTCAACAGCAGGACTCCGATGGCAATCCTTACTGGATGTACTATGATGGCAGGTGTCCCAGATCGTTGACACAAAACAGGCCTAATGATCTCCTGCAGGAGGTCTATACTCTGCAAGGGCTCTTTGATTACAGGATTTATGGTGGCAGGTACAATAGTTCAATCGATCCCAAGGCTATGCTATCAACCCTCAATCGGTTTTTTAATGGCAGCAAGCTGTATGATCTGTCAGTCGGATATCCTTATTCCCCCAATTGGCAGACTGAGGCCACGCGCTGGGCACGGGTTTGGTCAGCAGGTTATGCGCTGAATTTTGCAGTGAGGCTGGAATCATACTTAAATGAGCCTCCTGTAATGAGCACAATGCTTGCCACTGCCTTGGTTCAAAATTATCGAAAAGATGGGCAATGGCTTTTAAGACCAGATGATAATAAAACGCGCTTCTATCCTCGCCAGATGGCCTTTGTCCTGAATGGTCTCGCATTTTATGAATTTGCCGGCCAAGCCCCTCTGACAGGCAGAATCGACGGGCATGCTATTGGTAACGAGACCCCATTCGACGAGAGGCCGCTCTTTCCGTTCACTCATTATCTCAGTGCAGCGAGATATTTGAATTCGTCGCGGCTGCTCAGACTCGACGAAAATGGAAATCCTGTGGCTGACTACGGAGATGCGTATGACGGAGCTGGACGGCGATACAATCCGTATTTTATTGCGAACTATGCTCTTGCATTGTACAGGGATTACCGCAGCACAGGCAATGATACATTTAAGGAGCAATTTGACAGGCAAGTTAAGTGGTTTTTGGATCATAAAATCACGCAAAAATATCGCGGCTCAGAGTTCTGGACCTGGAAATACGATTTCGATAATCTCGTTTTTGGGGCACATGCACCGTGGATATCATCATTGGCACAGGGAAATGCGCTATGCGTGTTTCTGGCAGCATATGATCTGACAAATGACTCGATGTACCTCGATGCGGCAGAATGCACCTTCCGTTCTTTCCTTGTGCCGACCTGGGCGGGAGGCGTGACTACCTTCGAGAACAATGTGACCTGGTTCGAGGAGGTGGCCGGTGCGGATGCCCCTTCATCAAAGATCCTGAATGGGCATATCATTGCGGTACAATCCCTCTGGACGTTTTGGAAATGGACCGGCAGAGAAGATGCAAAACGGTATCTGGATCTCGGCATATCTACCGTAAGAAGAGACCTGGCCCTGTATGACGCCGGATATCTCTCATACTACAGTCAGTATCCTGATGCACCCCGAAGATTTGCTGATGCTGGGTCTTACAACTGGCTTCATGTCAGACAGCTAGTCTGGCTATACGAAGTGACAGATGAGACTAAGTTTCTCGAATATGCTCTCCGGTTTGCTGGCTATGACAGTCCCGGCTGGAACATTACCGCTGCAGGTTCAAACGATCCGGATCTTCATGGCACAGACGGCCTGTTTTTCCATAAGGGCAAGTATTGGTCACATAGCCAGATTCCTACCTGGATACAGATTGACTTGGGCACTCCCCAGGTCATAGATGGACTCGCATTTCATGGCCCCATTATCGATGATGTGCCGCGCGATTTCCAATTTTTCGTATCCGATGATGGCGAAGATTGGAAGCTGATTCTGGTGCGGTCTGGGAACAATAATCAATATTATGTTGAGCGATTCGAGCCGATGACAGTCCGTTTCGCAAAACTCGTCATTTCATCAGTGAACAACGGCAGTAAAGCAACTCTAAGCGGTTTTGCAGTTATCAGGCCAGAGACCGCGCCTTCTGCGGTCTCTGATTGGGAATCGATCAAATTCGGGCAAATGCCCGGTCGCGTATTCAATGTGGGCTGGAAGATCCCAAGAAACGGCTGGTTTATAGCAGATCTTGGCCATTCACCATGTGATTTGGCAGTCGAAGTGATAAAAGCTAAAGGTCAATGCTCCTTCAGTCTTCTTCAGAGCAATGACCTCAAGACCTTTAACTCCATCAATCTCGCAGCCCTTGTGCAGACTAAAGATGGCAAGAAGATAGCGCTTTCTAGCATGAGTTCACGCTATTTAAAGATCGAGCTTCATGAGGACTCTAAGGGCGGTACGCTCTATATTCGAAGGATATCATGATAAAAATCGTTCACATCACAACTGTCCACCAGGCATTCGACACCCGCATCTATCACAAGGAGTGCAAGACTCTGGCCAGGTCAGGCTACGATGTCATCCTGATCGCCCAGAACAAGATGGATGAGGTCCTAGATGGTGTGAGGATTATTGCGTTGCCTAGGCCCAGGAATCGTTTAAATCGAATACTTGGACTTACTTTGCATGTTTTTCGGCTGGCTTATGCACAGGGCGCGGCGGTGTACCATTTCCATGATCCAGAACTTCTGTTTCCCGGAATCTTTTTGAAGCTGTTCACCAGAGGGCGTGTTATCTATGATGTCCACGAGGACGTTCCCCAGCAGATTCTCAATAAGAGCTGGATTCCTGCTCCTCTGAGACGCCCGATTGCTGCGATCTTCAATGTTGTCGAGAAGATCATGGCACGCATGCTTGATGCCGTAGTTGTGGCTACAGAAGAAATCGGCGAGAAGTTCGCGGGGATTGATCCTGTCATAATCCACAACTATCCTGACCTGCGAATGTTGCCCGCTCCGTCGCAAGCACTCCTGGATGAAAAGGAAAATGTGATGGTTTACATTGGAGGGATTAGCAGAATTCGGGGTGCCTTTGAGATGGTTTCTGCATTTGAAATACTAAACCACTCCCATAATGCCCGTTTAGACCTGATCGGGCGATTTGAGCCGAGCAGTTTGGAGGGCGAGCTATTGCATATGCCAGGTGGGAGAAATGTGCGCTTTCTCGGCTGGCTTGCCTGGGCTGATGCCTGGAAAAGAGCACAGAATGCTGTGGCCGGAATTGTGCTCTTTCATCCAGCCCCAAATCATGCAAGATCCTTGCCTAACAAGCTATTCGAATACATGGCAGCCAAGCTTCCGATAATCACTTCAGACTTCCCTTTATGGACGGAGATCATTGATGGGAACCATTGCGGCCTCGTCGTCGATCCGAAGAGTCCCAAAGAGATTGCAGAAGCGATGGAATACCTGATCATTCATCCGGAAGAGGCGCGGAAGATGGGGGAGAATGGTCGAAGGGCCGTGGTGGAAAAGTATAACTGGCAACATGAAGGGGAGACTCTGCTCAGGCTATATGAGGAGATGTCAATTCGATGAAGATCTGGATCTTCAACCACAATGCTTATCCGCCCGACCTTCCCGGCGGCACCAGGCACTACGACCTGGCAAGGGAACTGGTAAAACGCGGGCACCAGGTGTTCATCTTTGCCACGAGCTTTCATCACCATCTCCATAAAGAGACTCGTTTGCATCCCGGAGAAAGTTGGAAGATCGAGGACATTAACGGCGTCCAGTTCGTCTGGGTTCGCACCCCATTTTACCAGCGCAATGACTGGCGGAGGGAGTGGAATATGGTTGTGTTCATGCTCTCTTCCTGGCGGTTGGGACGAAAGCTTCCAAAGCTATTGCCGGAAATCGGAAGGCCTGATGTGGTCATTGGCTCATCGCCCGATTTGCCGACTGCTCTTGCCGCTTATCTTGTAGCGCGCGGCTTTGCTGTGCCATTTGTGATGGAGGTGCGCGACCTCTGGCCTCAGACGATCCTGGACATGGGAAGGATGAGCCCAAATCACCCGGTCATCATAAGCCTGAGATGGCTGGAGAAATTTCTTTATCATCGAGCAGAATGCATAATTTCGCTGCTTCCACTGGCTCATGAGTATATTACTGGCTGCGGGATTGCGCGTGAAAAGATAGTATGGATCCCTAATGGAGTTGATCTCTCCAGGATCGATCAGAGGAGGAAGGTGCCAGTGAGATCCGGGGGATTCAATCTGATGTATCTGGGCGCCCACGGACAGGCCAACGCCCTTGACGTGATCCTCGAGGCCGCGGAAATCCTTCGGGAGAAGGGCTACGCGGATATCAAAATAACATTCATCGGCGATGGCCCAGAGAAGCCGAGATTGATTGGTCGGGCTAAAGAGATGAGATTGTCGAATGTCGAATTTCTCGATCCGGTTCCCAAGAATATCGCTCTGCAAAGGCTTCAGGATGCAGATAGTCTCGTCTTGAATTTAGAAGATGTTGCAGTGTTTAAGTATGGGATCAGCCCCAACAAGCTGTTTGATTATATGGCCGCAGGAAAACCTGTGATATTCTCAGTGAACGCTTCCAATAATCCGGTTAAAGAGGCCGGCTGCGGGATTACAGTCCCTCCGAGAGATCCCCTGGCTCTGGCAGATGCCATCATAACGCTTTACCGAATGCCTCAGGAGTCACGAGACGAAATGGGCCGCCGCGGACAGAAATACGTGGCAGAGAATCATGACATCTCTGTTCTAGCAGGGCGGCTTGAAAATGCGATTGAATCAATTGGAAAACACAACTGACCGCAAAGCCTATGGCTTCCTGACAGAAGTCGCTTCAACCCTTTCGATTGCCCTTCTCAGATCAGCGTATCCCAGCACTATCTTGCCTGCGGCAGTCTCCTCGCAGCCCAAAATCGTACAGAGCTCTCTATCGTACTGCTCGAGATCGATGCCCCTCTTTCTCAAGTACTCGTGCCCCCAGGGCCCAGCCACCAGATACTTGTTGAGTGGATCTGAGCTGGATTTATAGTGCTCAAGCATTGCTCTGGCAGGATCATCGAGCCGGTCGAAGGTCTTTTGCAGGGCCACAGATTTTTTGTGCTCGTCGGTCTTGCTGGCCAGGCGAGGCCGGTAGACCAGTTTTTCCAGAGCTTGAGTAAGGGCTGCGTCCAGGTTGAGACGAGCGAAACGGATGAAGTTGGCGAGAGTTTTTAGCTCTTTGCTATTGGCAGCAGACTGAACATAGACCGAGACCTTATCCATATTTGCGGAGAACTCACCCTGCCTCAAGGGCATAAGCCTGCTTTGTACCTCCTGGACCGACTGGGCCAGCGCTCTATTGTTTCCATCCGTTGTGGAGACCATTTTCTCGTCAGTTCGTCTGTCCGTCATAGCATTGCCTGCCAGACTTACCACATGAGCCTCGGCAGTATCTTCTGTCCTGCCAGGAGGCTGCTCGCGTCCTCAGCTCTGCGTATGACATCTGCCTTGTTGCCGGATACCAGAATCTCTGCAGGGCGAGGCTGACCGTTGTACTGGGACGCCATTGAGAAGCCGTAGGCTCCTGCATCGAGGAACGCCAGGACGTCACCCCTCGCCAGGGCCGGAAGCTTTCGATCCTTGGCCAGGATATCTCCTGTCTCGCAGATGGGTCCAACTACTGTGCATGTATCGGCTGCGGGCTCGTCTGAGTGGTTGGCAGCTACCACATGGTGATACGAATCGTAGAGCATTGGCCGGGCCAGGACGTTAAATCCGGCGTCAACTGCCACGAAGTTGACGTGTGCCCTCTTGACGACGTTGACGCTGGTGAGCATGACGGTCGTGTCCGCCACAATGCTTCTGCCCGGCTCCAATATGAGCTTGGGAGCGATTCCTAAAGACTGGCAGCGGCTCATGAAGATCGGCAGAACAGCCTTTGCTAGATCCTCAGGAGTCGGCGCGGGATTATCCAGCTGGTACTGGATGCCTAGTCCCCCGCCGATATCTATCCTCTCGATCGCTCCGCCTGCAGCCACAACCGCAGCGGCAATATCCATCATCTTGCCCATTGCCTCGGCGAATGGAGCCGTGTCCAGGATCTGTGAGCCGATGTGGCAATGCAGGCCAACAGGCCGCACCCCGTCCAGATTCGTGGCCCTCATGTATGTCTCAGCCACCTGCTCAGAAGGGATGCCGAACTTGGAGGTGCGCAGACCCGTGGCAATCTTGGGATGAGTCTTGGCAGATACATCGGGATTGACCCTAAAGAGGATCTCGGCCTCCCGGCCCAGCGACTTCGTCGTCCGGGCCAGATGCTCCAGCTCCTCGCGAGAGTCTACAGACATCCTCACCTTGGCCATTATGGCCATCTCGTGGTCCCGCTCGCTCTTGGAGTTGCCATTGTAGAGGATCTTGTCCTTGGGGATGCCCGCCATCCGAACAACGGATAGCTCGCCAGCCGAGAAGATGTCTGCACCCATCCCTTCCTGGGCCAGAATGCGCAGGATGGACAGGTTGCCGTTGGCCTTTACTGCAAAGTATTTGTCTGCATCTGGAAAAGCGCGTTGGTAGGCGCGAATGTTCTCGCGTATCCTCTGTTCTGATGTGACGTAAAGGGGTGTACCCTCTTGTTGGGCGAGTGCAAAGCAGTCCACATCTTCCATGAAAAGGTGATTATTGCGAGTAGTGAGATGAGATTTGGGTCCGAACATGATTCTAACTGATCTCTCCCAGATTACTAAATTGTTTCCATCTGCAAAAGATTGATCTGCTAAAACTGCACCTACCCTTGAAGAACAGGTGCGAGTCATGATTTCGACGGAGGCCATAGAGAAGGCGAAGGATCACTTTGCCAAGCTGCTTGTCGAGCAGCTCAAGCGTGTGGATCAGATTAAGTCAGGAGAGGACTGGGCAGACTACAGCAGACTCAAGCCCATCATCATCGGCGTGGTAGGGGGCGACGGGATAGGACCCTACATCACCAAAGAGGCCGTTCGGGTTCTCAAGTACGTTCTGGCTGATGAGATAAAGAACGGAAAGGTGGAGCTGAGAGACATTCCGGGGCTGGACATCGAGTCCAGGGTCCGAGTAATGAAGCCACTTCCCGAAGATGTCCTCCTTGCCTTGAAGGAGTGCCACGTCATCCTCAAGGGTCCCCTTACCACTCCGAAAAAGGGTGACAAGTGGCCAAACCTTGAGAGCGCCAACGTCTCCATGCGCCGGGAGCTGGACCTCTTCGCCAATGTCCGGCCTGTGAAAGTGCCTGAGAAAGGCATCGACTGGATATTCTACAGGGAAAACACCGAGGGCGAGTACGTTTTAGGAAGCAAGGGCTATAATGTCACCGATGACCTGGCTGTCGACTTCAAGGTTATAACCACACCCGGCAGCGAGAGGATTGTGCGGTTGGCTTTTGAGTATGCCAAAAAGAACGGCATCAAAAGAGTATCTGCAGTCACCAAGGCCAATGTCATTAAAGCCACAGACGGCAAGTTCCTGGAGACTGCTAGAAAAGTTGCAAGCGACTACCCGGACATCGCCTTCGACGACTGGTTTGTGGACATCATGGCTGCAAAGCTTGTGGACGAGAAACGCAGGAAGGACTTCAAAGTCATAGTCCTGCCCAACCTGTACGGAGACATTCTCACAGACGAAGCAGCCGAGTTCCAGGGGGGAGTGGGAACCGCCGGCAGCGCCAACATCGGCAAGCGATATGCCATGTTCGAGGCCATCCACGGCTCAGCCCCGCGCATGGTCGATGAGGGTCGAGCGATTTATGCCGATCCTGCCAGTATGATGCGAGCCTGCGTAATGCTCCTTCGGCACATAGGCTTTGCAGTCCAGGCGGAGAGGATGGAGATGGCTCTTGACATCTGTGGCCAGCTTGAGAGGAAGGTAGTTCTCACCGGGAGAGCTGATGGGGCGACTGGAGCTCAGTTTGCAGATTATGTGATGGAGACTCTTCAGGATCCCAACCTGGAGGGCCGGGCTAAGTGCTACCAGAAATAGAATGAACTGAGATCGCATAGATGGGATGCATAGAGAGGGGCAAAGCTTTAGCTAAAATAATGACATAATAGTATCTGTGGAAAATCTCGCTCTAGCGTTCCTGGGCCTGAGCAAGGATGAGCGCTCCTTGCTCAGTGCTATTGAGACTGGGATGAAGACCCATGAGTGGGTTCCGTCCTTTGTGATCTCGGAGTTATCCGGTCTACCACCCAAAAAGGTCGAGTTTTTGCTCGGCCAACTTTTTGAAAAGAAGCTGGTAGAGCGGGAGAGCATGCACTACCTGGGATATCGCATTGACTTTCCTGCCTATGATCTTTTGGCCCTCTCAGATTTTGTAAAAAAAGGGGCAGTATTGGCCATTGGCGAGAGGATCGGTGTGGGCAAAGAGTCGGTGGTATACGAGGGCCTCGGTGAAAAGCCTCTTGCAATCAAGCTCCACCGCCAGGGCAGGACCAGTTTCAAGCATGTGCGCCGCCTGCGCGACCATCTGACTGACAAACCCAAGGTACCATGGCTTTATGCTGCGGCTCTCGCAGCCAGACGCGAGTTTGCCGTCATGCAGCGCCTTTATCCGGCTGTGTCTATTCCCAGACCGGTATCATACAGCAGGCATGCTCTGGCTATGGAATATGTGAGCGGCCCGGCTCTGAATCGGATTACGCTATCTGACGCCAGGGAAGGCCTGGATATGATACTCACCGAGGTGGCGCGGGCATTTCGTCTCGACCTCATCCATGCCGACCTGAGCGAGTTCAATATCATAATAGCCGAGTCCGGCCCTGTGATCATCGACTGGCCTCAGGCTGCGGAGGTGGATCATCCTCATGCAAGAGAGCTATTGGAGCGGGATCTGGTCAACATCTTGCGTTTCTTCCAGAGAAAGTATGGGATAGATCTGGCTCTTGATGAGGCTCTCCTGCGGGTGGAGGGGGCAGACCAGGTTTGAGCATATTCGGGGTGGACATAGCCAGCGGCTCTCCAGTCGGAAAAAGGACGCCTAGTTACTCGTTAGTCATACTGGAGGGTGGCGAAGCCTTCGGCCTTCACATGATCAGCCGACACAAGCTGATAAGGCTCATCAGGGAGCGTCAGCCTGAGATGGTGGCTATGGATAATGTCCACGAGCTGGCATCCGACCGCCGAGAGCTGATAAATATCCTGCGGAGAATGCCTCCTGCGACCAAATTTGTGCAGGTGACTGGCGCTGCTCACCCCGAATCCTTGATCAAGCTGGCCCGTTACCACGGCATCACCTTTGACCGAACCAATCCCCTCCAGGAGGCCGAGGCCTGTGCCAGGCTGGCTGCCAAGGGGGTGGGTGCGGTGCTATCTGCCTTTCAGGAGAGGACCTGGATCAAGGTGAGCCGGAGGCGATCTTTAGGCCGGGGTGGATGGAGCCAGAACCGCTACACCAGGAAGATTCACGGCGCTGTGATGGGGCTGGCCCGCGAGGTGGAAAAGCAGCTCCGTGAGGCCGGTCTCACATACACTTCGCGGGCCGTGGAAGGCCTTGGCGGCTATACTCGTGCCGAGTTCGTGGTGGAGGCAGCTAGGGAGAAGGTGCACATAAGTCCCGGCTACTACAGCGATGCTCAGATACTTGTGCAGAGCATGGAGAGGCCTGAGCTGCAGTACAAGCCGCTCTTGAGCCGGCGCAGCTACATCATCGTGGGTCTGGACCCTGGCACGACCACCGGCATTGCAGCCCTGAACCTATCTGGTGAATTGGTGGACCTGATCAGCTCCCGTGCCATGTCGTCTTCGGATGTGATCGAATGGATCTCCGCCCGAGGAAAGCCACTGGTTGTCGCAACAGACGTTTATCCCACACCCAGTGCTGTTGAAAAGGTGAAGAGAGCCTTTAATGCCGTTCTTTTCTCGCCGGGCGCAGATGTTCCTGCGGAGGAGAAGATCGCCCTTGGAAAGGAGTTCGGGTACAGGAACGATCATGAGCGAGATGCTCTGGCTGCAGCTGCGAGTGCATTTAAAAAATATAAAAATAAATTCATGCAGGTTGAAAGAAAGGTCCCCTCCGAGATCGATCCGGACGAGGTTAAAGCGTTGGTTGTGCGGGGCTATTCCATTGAAAATGCCATTGCCGAGTTTGTGCCCTCTTTGGCTCCGGCACCATCCGCCCAGGCCAGGCCGTCTGCATCGGTTGCGGAGCAACCACCATCAGATGCCTCTGCTGATGCGTCTGTCGAGACCTCTCTTCTTCGCCAGCAAAATCAGCAGCTTGCTCTGCAGGTTCGAACTCTGCGCTCTTACGTGGATGAGCTGAAGGCCGGCCTCTCCGAAAAAGAGGCGGCCTTGAGGTCTGTCGAGGGCAAGCTTGAGCGGCTGAAGGACAAAGCCGCCCGCGAGATCAAAAGGCAGCATGAGATCAAGATCCGGGACAAGGAAATCGCGCGGCTGCGTTCTGTTCTGCGCTCAGAGAGAAAGCACATCAAGAAGCTCAAGAAGACTCTCGATCGGCAGAAGAAGATGGAGATCATCGAGGAGACGCATGGCCTCTTGAAGCTCAAGCCCCTCTCAGCCTTTACCCGCGAGGCGGTGCTCCTGGCAGCCGAGCAGTTTGGCCTCGATAAAGGGGATTTGGTCTATCTGGAGGATGCAACCGGCGGCGGTAGGAGCACGGTCGAGCTTCTTTCCAATCGAGGCATCGCTGGTATCGTGGTGGGAGGTGAGATGACCGCCGCCCTGCGGGACCACTTCTTTGATCTCGGAGTTGCCGTCTTCTCGGTCAAGAGTCTGCCTGTAAAGATGATCAACAACCTGCCTTTCGTTCGACCTGAGAACCTCTCGGAGGCCCGGCTGGCCTGGGAGAAGGAGATGGCAGACCGCAGGGCGAAAAAAGAGGCGGAGAAGCTGGAGAGCCTCTTTCAGGAGTATCGGGTGGAGAGAAAGAAAGAGGAGAAGAGAAAGCAGAAGATTGCCAGGGAGACGAAGGCGGCAACGGAGTAGGAGTGAGTCGAATTTCTGCTCATTATTTTTCATTTTCATAGGAATATTTATACGAAATACAGGGGCAATTAATCAGCATGAACTGCAACCCTCCAGCAGCTAATTTGAAAGATGCCTACAATTCTGTTCTGATTGATCCCCTCCAGAGTGGAGACCCTCGTTGGGTGGACTGCTCTTCTGCCAGGGGTGACACGGATGTTGTTGGACTTTTGGCTTTGAGAATTGAGGGCTCGGGCCGCCCCACAGCTCAGTTGATCAGTGGCCACAGAGGATGCGGAAAATCGACAGAGCTATTGCGTCTCGTCAATCGCCTGGAGAGGGAGAAATTCCTTGTGGTTTATTTTGCTGCAGATGAGGATATTGACATGGGCGACCTGGTTTACACGGACCTTCTCCTGTCCATCATCAAGCGTCTGGAGCGTACCTTGTCCGAGAACGGGATTCAGATCGATGAGAGGCTATCAAGAGGCATTATGATGTGGTTTGCCGAGGTGGTCTACGACTGGACCGATCTGACTGCAATGGAGGCAACTTTAAAAACTGAATTTGAATTAGGATTACAGTCGCCGGCTCCTCTTCCCATGATTGCCAAATTGCTGGCACGCATCACCGGACAAATTCGAACCGGCCACGAGAGCCGAAAGAAAATTCGCCTTAGTCTCGATCCTCAAATATTTGTTTTGATTGAGCGGATCAACGAGTACATAAGGGCGGCTCTTCCGGGGATTAAAAAGAAGGGCTACAGAGATCTCGTCATCATCATCGATAACCTTGATCGCATTGTCTTGCGAGTGCTGGACGAAGAGACCGGCAGAACCACCCATGATGCTCTTTACCTTGAGCATGCCGAGCAGCTCAAAGCTCTGGATGCGCATATGATCTACACCGTGCCCATTTCCATGTTCTATTCTCCCAAGGCTACCCAACTGTCTGGAGCGTTTCCAAATTATAAAATTCTGCCAATGATCAAGGTTGAAAATGAAGATGGATCGCCCTGTCGAGACGGCATCGATCTTCTCTCTGATGTGGCGAAAAAAAGAATCAACGTCGAATCGCTCTTCGAGAGTGGTCTCATCGATTTTCTGGCAGAAAAGAGCGGCGGGATGCTTCGAGATTTCATACGGCTACTCGGTTATACAATTGAGATGGCGGAGGCCGGTGGTGGGAAAATTCCTGTTCCTAAACGGTATGCTGAAAGAGCTTTTCGGTTTTTGATCAATGAATATGGCCGAATGGTTCCCGACAGGCATTTCGAGCTTTTGGCGAAGGTGGCAAAGAACAAGAAGGCGAAAAACGACACGGATCATCAGGCAATGCTCTACAACCTGAGCGTTCTGGAGTACATGAATGGGGATCGCTGGTGCGATGTTCATCCTGCAGTAAGGGAGCTGGCGGAGTTCAAGGATGCCTGCAGACAGATCGAGTGACTTCGAGTCTAGGCCCATTTCTGAGGAGATTTCGCCAGCCAATCAGGAGACTCTGCAGCATATCGCTAGTTTCATCCGTCTGGCAGAGACATTTCGCGTGGTTTTTGTCAAATGCAACCAGCCGGTTCAGTGCCGCCAGATGGCCGCAAGGTTGAAGGAGATGCTTGCTGGAGAAGCAGATCTTGTCGATGTGGTGCTGAAGGAGCCAGTTTCCAGCCTGAGGAGGGCCGCCCTGGTGTCTTTGGAATTGGGCAAGTATGAAGCTCAGGCCAAAAGGGCCATCCAGGTCTTCGGCTTTGAGCGTTCCATTCCATCCGAGGGTCCGGCTCCTGCCCTGGATGAGTTGAATCAGTCCCGCGAAAATTTTCCCAAATCCTTTTTTGGGCCGTTTCTCATCTGGCTGCCCGATTATGCTCTGACTCGCCTTGCTCGCGAAGCCCCGGACTTCTGGGGGTGGAGAAGCGGCGTATTCGAGTTTTCTCCTGAACGTGACATAATGATCCATAGTGGAAATATTAATAGTTATACTATTGTAGTTGGAAATGCATATCAAGTAGCTAATAGTGATATAATAGGCAGATATTTGGCCAAACGTTTACGAGATTTGAAGGTGGAAAAGGCTGAAGCCTTACAGAAACTTATCCTAGAGTATCTAAAATTGCAGCGCAACGAACGTGAAGATAAGTTATTGTCGGAAGTTCTTCTTGAACTGGGGACTATTCTAGGCGAGCTTGGTGAACACGACAAAGCGCTCAGATTCTTCCAGTGGTGTCTAGATATTGCTCAAAAGATCGGGAACAGGAATGTCGAGGGAAGAGCCCTAGGTAACATAGGGATTGTTTATTTCCGTTTGGGTGATAACCTCAAGGCTATTCAGAAATCCGAACAAGCATTGTCCATCCATCGTGAGGTCGGAGATACGAGAAGTGAGGGAAGATCACTAGCTATCTTGGGGGATGCATTTTTTTCTCTAAATGATTATCAAAAGGCTATACAGTTCTACGAACAGGCGCTTAATATCTATAACGATATTGGGGATAATTATGGCGAAGGTGGTATAATTGCTAACCTGGGAAATGCATACTCTTGGTTGGGTGAGAACCGTAGGGCAATTCAATTATCTAAACAGGCATTGGCCATCAACCATAGTGCAAATGACCAAGAGAGCGAAGCAGTAGCATTATTCAAATTCAGTCTTTCCTTGGACCGGCTTGGAGAACGGGAGAGGGCGATCAAAATGGCCAACGTTGCGCTAAATATCTTCGATGGAATCGAGAGCCCAATTGCCGAAAAGGTTCGTCAAAAGCTTTCTGAATGGCAAAGCTAAAAAAAATAGTCGTCGGCAGGCCCCTTAAAGAGCCTTGCCGTCCGTCTCGCCAGTTCTGATCCTGATGGTCTTTTCCACCGGCAGGACGAAGATCTTGCCGTCGCCGATGCTGCCGGTATGAGCCGCTTTTTTTATCAGCTCAATTACCTCGTCCTCCTTATCGTTGGGCACGACCAGCTCCACCTTAACCTTGGGCAGCATGTCCACTTTGTATTCCTCGCCGCGCCACGTCTGGGTGATGCCCTTCTGCCGGCCACGGCCTTTGACCTCGATGGAGGTCAGGCTGGTGTAGCCTGCCGCATCAAGGGCTTCCTTTACCTCTTCCACCTTGGATGGTCTGATTATGGCCTGAATCATTTTCATGTTCTCACTCCATCTGGGGAGCTGGCAGGAGCATGAGTTGTCTGCTCCGTGATCATGCCGCCCACCGATTCCTGAGTAATGAACTCCGGATAGGCGGAGTAGCCGTGCTCGCCCATATCCAATCCCGACATCTCCTCTTCTTTGGACACCCGCAGTCCGATAGTGTGCTTGATCAGGGCAAACAGGATATAGCCAGTTCCAAATGCCCAAACAGCGACTGTGGCTGCATCGATCAATTGAGCCATCATCTGGCCGGTGTTGCCAACGATCAGCCCGCTCACGCCACCGTAGGTGCCGTCCGCGAAGATTCCGACAGCGAGAAGGCCCCACAGGCCGTTGTAGCCGTGCACAGCCACCGCGCCCACAGGATCATCCACTTTGAGCACCCATTCGTTGAACTTTATTCCGTACATCACTATGAATCCTGACACCACACCTATTACTACCGCGGCCCAGGTTGGGATATAAGCACAGGGTGCCGTCACGCCCACGAGGCCGGCCAGTGCGCCGTTGCAGGTCAGAGCAATGTCCACCTTTCCTGATCGCAGGAACGTCCAGTAGCAGACAAGCACCGCGCCGGCTGCACCCGCGAGGAATGTGTTGACTGCAATCACCGATATCCTCAGATCAGTTGCCGCCAAGGTGGAACCGGGGTTGAACCCGAACCATCCGAAGAAGAGCACAAATGTGCCCAGCACTATGTAGCCCACATCGTGGCCGGGTATCGCGTTGGGTGTGCCGTCTCTGTTGAATTTGCCAATCCTCGGACCCAGCAAGATGATCGCTGCCAGCGAAACCAGGCCGCCGATGGCGTGAACCACTCCGGATCCCGCAAAGTCTCTGGCGCCCACACCGTAGGGAAGAGTGGACAGCCAGCCGCCGCCCCAAACCCAGT